>CAZXQZ010000304.1:0-4624 GCA_964642445.1 uncultured Anaerolineae bacterium | reverse complement strand
GGGCAGCAGCGCCATGGCGGAGAATGTAAACAGGAACGGTGTGATACAGAAGCCCACGATTGCGGCCAGGATCAACAGCGCGATTCCCAAGCCCGCGTAACTGTTGCGTACCACGTCCGGGCTGGTATTGAAATACCCCTCTTTTACGGTGGCTTCGTACAGCTGTTTCTTCAACTTGGGAATGACCGTATAGAATTTGTTCTTCAAATCCGACAGGTCGCGGGAATCGCCCCTGGCAAACACGGCGTCTACGAGCGTTTTTTCGTATTTGCGCAAGTTTTCGGTGCTGCCCACCTTGCGGTAGGTGAAGTCGCCGTCCTGTCCTTCGGTGATGGTCAGCACACCGCGTCGCGCCAGGTCGACGAGGGTCGCAATGATGTCTTCCATGTCAGCATCTTCATCGACCAGGGTGCCGGCCATGCCGGCCGGCAGGTTCGCATCAGGTGGCTCGGCCAGGTAGTCGGTCGGCAGGGCCACCGGTTTGTCACGGCCCTTGGTGTGCCAGAGCAAATAGACCAGGAGTGGGCCACCGATCACCATCAGGACACCCAAAGCCAGGAATCCAAGGTCGACCAGCGGACGCACATTTTGATCGTAGGCCGCCTGGCGCTCCTTTTCGGCCGCTTCGGCATCGGCCGCCGCCTGCCAGGTGGCGGGCGCACCGGCCACAACCCCGTGCGTGAACTCCACACGAATCTCGAACTCCTCGCCCGGGGCCATCGGCTCCAACGCCTCGAAGGTCACGTTTTGATCATCGAGCAGCTCGGCCGTGCCGCGCACACCGTAGTTGTCGTAGTTGATGATCACCGCCGGTGCGGGGACGTGTACCAGGGCAGTGGACGATTCGACCACAAACGAACGGTCTGGCCCCACCGCCTTCCACCAGAACTGATCGCCGCCGTCGTAGTAGCGCAGCGCATCGTCCACGGTATAGGTGATGGTATAGACGTGACGGCTGTCGGAGACAGGTTCGGGTAGGAACCATTGGATGGTGATTTCGTCGTAGGACTCGGTCACGACGAAAGCACCTGGACCGTCGCCGCCGCTGCGTGCGGTCAAAGGCTGACCGTCGGCAGTCACTGCGATGTCACGAATGGTGGAGAGCCTATCGGTAGGAATATTACGTGTTCCAAAACGAAATGGACCGCCGGAGAAGACGATTTCCTGCGTCTCGGTGATCGTCACCGAGCCATCGGTGTTGATCGTCGCCTCGGTGTCCCAACGTTCCCAGTACAGACTGCGGCTGTCCTGTGCCAGGGCCGGACTGGCCAGCATGACCAGGAGCACAATTGCCAAGATGGCAACCAGTGTCGATCGTTGTCCGCGCACGTTGCCTCCAAACTCTGTCCATGCCGCGTCACCCCTCTTCGTCGACGCGGCGCACGCGCTGCTGCCAGGCAGCTAATATTCTACTCCAACATACCAAAAACACCTAACTATCGGGCCTATCGTCCCTCACCGCACCACCAGCGTCGAAATCGGGCTGGTCAACACCAGGCGGTTGCACAGGTCGTCCATCAGAAGACGGTCGACGCCCGAGGCGGCGTGCGCGCCGATGACGAGCAGGTCGTATTTTCCCTCTTCCACCTCGGCCAGCACCTGTTCAGCCACCAGACCCTCGCGCAGACGCAGCCCGCCAAATACCCCCTGTGCCTCCAGGCCGTCGATGGCCTGCTGCAGCATAGGCCGGACTTCTGGCTCGATCGATACCAGCTCGTCCAGGCGGTGACGACCGGGCTCCGCCTCCAGGCCCTGGAACATCAGCGGAAGCTGTGACAGCACATGTAAAATTGTCACCGGTGCGTCGAAGGCCAGGCCCCAGCGGCCAGCCAGGTGCACCGTCTCCAGGCTGGGTGCCATGCCACCGATGCTCACCAGGATGCGCTCGATTTTGGCCGGCGGGCGGCGCACGACCAGGACCGACGTATTGCTCTCACGCACCACGTGTGCCACGCGTGAACCCAAAAACAACCGCATCAGGCGCGAACGGTCCGCCGCTGTCACCACAATCAAGTCGTAGGCCGTGGCCAGCGACTGATTGAGTATGACTTCCTCCACCGCGCCAGACTGCACGACGGTGGCGGCGCGATCGTCGGCATGGATCATAAGCTCCGAGCGCAGTGCCTCCAGGCGGCTGGGCCCGGTGTGGGCCCGATCGTCGGTGGTCAACAGCGTGATGTCGGCCGGGAAATGCTGTGTGATCAGGTTAACTACGCGTACAACCTGCTTTTCATTGGTGGGCCCATCGACGAATACGAGTACTTTTACCGATGTTTGACTATCCACAGTCGCTTATCACCTACCGCTGCTACAACAGCAGCAAAATCATTGGAATGACCAGCAGCACAGCCAGAAAGATAAAGAGATTGCGGTTGTTGTGCATGATCGACTCCATCGCCCATTCGACCGTCCGCCGGTAATGACCATAGGTCAATGCCAGCACGAACAGCGACAAAACCGCCACACTCACCATTTCGACCAATACAATCGTAAAAGCCTGTGGTGTGTCGAGCAGCAGGGCAGCAAACAAGGTATCGATGAATGTCGTGATGTTCGCCCCCATGATATAGGGAATCAGGTTTTCCCGCCGCACGTAACCACGCACCGACAGCGGCACCAAGATGCCTAATGATACAGACACCGAAAGGGTGACGGAAGTCACCAGCATGCCCAGGGCAAACATCACCGTGGGCCGGTAGACGAAATCGGCCACACGACGAATGCCGGTGCTGTCGGAGCTCATTTCGGGCAGCGCCCGATCGAAGATGTTAAAGGCCAGCAGCAGCACGCCGATGCCCAGGAGGAACACCATCCACCCCGGTAACACGCCGGTGATGGCGCGAACGATCGGATCGTACAGCACATCGACAAACGAGGTCAGGATCTGCGGCGAGCCAAACTGGATACGACCCAACCAGCCGTTTGTCAATGCCAGGTAACCCAACCCCATCGCGGGCACGTAGATCGTCGCCGTGACTAAAAAAGCCATCACACCGATCGAGATACTGGCCACGCGCTGGTGCCCGCGCAGATACGAGATGAATCCAACCAGTAATACGATGAACGAGGCACCGAGTCGCGAGCCGGTGATCATCGCAAACGATTGGATGTCGGTGATGATACCAGCGCTGAACAACGTGAGGCTCACCGCTGCCACCGGTGAACCGCTCAATACGATGTAGGCCATCAGCCAGCCCATCCCCAGCGTATTGAGCACCGAGTCCACCGACAGCGCAGTAAAGAGAGGTGCCAGGCCGCGTGCGCTGGATTTGAGCAGTTCCAGCGCCAGAATAAACACGACGAGCCCCAAAATGGCGAAGGCGATTTTTTTGAAGCGGTTCCACACCGGGCTGTGCCTCACGTCAACGAGTTGTTGGCCACAACGTCCACCTGCATGGGCACATCAGCGCCCGGTTCGGTGGCGGTGGTCGTGTCGTCAGAACGGCAGAAGAAGAGCAAACGTGTGCTGCCATACTGCCGGCGGTCGCTCAACTGCAGCGCATGCAGCGGCAGGTCCTTTTCCTCCTTGGGGTGTATTTGCACTACCACCTGGCCGGCGGCGGCCAGTACGCCGGGATGGCGGTCGATCAGTTGGAGCGCTTTTTCCCAGGCACCCTGGTACTGCGGCGGTGCCACGTAGACCAGGTCGAACGGTGGACCGGCGTAGTGCTGCACGTAGGCAAAGGCATCACCGCGCACGATTTCGGCGCGCAACTGCACGCCGGTGTGTTCCAGGTTGCGCAGCAGCGTTTCCACCGCCCGCCGGTTGCGCTCGCAGAAGACGACGTGGGCGGCACCACGGCTGAGCGCTTCGATGCCGACGGCCCCGGTGCCACCAAAAAGATCGAGGAAGCGCTGGCCCACAATCGCGTCCTGTGACGTGAGAATGGAAAACAAGGCTGATTTGACCCGATCGGTGATGGGTCGCGTCGAATCACCGGGCACGCTGTAGAGGGTACGTCCCTTGGCCGAGCCTGCGATCACACGCATGCACCACCTCCCTTGCCACGTCTGGGGTAACCAACAATTTAACACAGCCCCCGACCTTTGGCAATTTCCCCAATTGTAGGGTACACTTGGAGCTATGAATGAACCCATACGACGTTTTCCTGACGGCTTTCTGTGGGGTACGGCCACGTCCAGCCATCAGGTGGAAGGCTTCAACCGCAATAACCAGTGGTGGGTGTGGGAGCAAGCGCCAGGCCGCATCTACCAGGGTCACCAATCGGGCGCGGCGTGCAATTGGTGGGCGCCGGGCGGTGGCGAGGCCGATTTCGACCGCATCCAGGCGCTGCACCAGAACGCGCATCGTCTGTCACTGGAATGGAGTCGGCTCGAGCCGGTCGAAGGCCTGTTCGACAGCTCAGCCTACGCTCGCTATCGTCAAATGCTGCAAGGATTGCGTGACCGCGGCATCGAGCCCATGGTCACGCTGCACCATTTTTCTGACCCGCTGTGGCTCACCGAACAGGGCGGCTGGTTGAATCCACGTGCCGTGGCGCTGTTCCGGCGTTATGTCGAGCGTACGCTGCACGAGCTGGGTGACCTGGTGCAGTTTTGGTGCACCATCAACGAACCCAATGTCTACGCGCTCATCGGTTACATCGTGGGCTTCTTCCCACCT
>CAZXQZ010000303.1:0-4639 GCA_964642445.1 uncultured Anaerolineae bacterium | reverse complement strand
CCAGGTGTGCCACTTCGGCATCGCTTAACAATCGGCCGGAGCCTTGCCGTATGAACGCGGTCGCTTCGGCGGGCAAGAAGCGCAGGTCTTGCGCGCGGAGCTGCAGCAACTGGTTGCGGGCGGCCAGCGTCACCAGGTTCAAAGGCGGATCGATGCGCGTGATGAGCACCAGGTGTAGCGCGGTGGGCGGATGTTTCAGCAGTTCGTTGAGCACATCATGCACAGCCAGATCGTGCACGAGGTGAAAGTCGTCCACCACGAGAATGAACGGCTGCTGAATGAGGCTCAGTTCATTGATCAGCGTAACGGCCAGGGCATATACCGACGGCAGTTCGCCGGGATGCAGGCGAGCCAGCGTCTCCTGGCCGATTCCGGGACAAAGCGTCTGCAGGGCAGCCACGAAATAAGTCAGGAAGGAGCGCAGATCGTCATCGTGTTCGTCGAGCGCCACCCAGGCGCTGGGCCACTCGCTGATTTGCAGCCAGTGCGCAATGAGGGTGGTCTTGCCGAAGCCGGCCCCCGCCGAAATGACGGTCAGCGGTCGCGGCAGGTTCTGGCTTAAGAGGTCAAGCAGCTCTTGGCGGGTGACCAGATCGTGGGGTACGGGTGGCCGATGGAGTTTGGTCTGCAACAGTGAGGAAGCAGCTGGTGTGTCACTCATGACTACTCTTCCCGCAATACGGTTCGAACGGATAGTCCGGTGAGATTCTCGGCAATACAGCCATCGCGATCCTTCGTGTGCTCTGCAAACTGTGCGCATATTGAAGCGGCGCTGGCCGCGTGAGCCAAGCAAACGTTGCAGTGGACGGCCACAAGCAGGGAACCTGCCGTGCTGAGCGGCACCTCATCTGCTAACTCCGCGCAGCATCGAACACGCTCTCCCAATCGCGCTTCATGCTGACGATGGTCCAGCCGAATTGCCTGGCCAGCTCCAGCGATTTCTCTGCGCCCGCCACATAGGCGAACTCGCGCTCAGCGTCATCATGCAGCACGAGCAGCCGTAGGGCCGGACGCGGCGGCTGGTTGGCGAATTGCAGCATCTGAATATCGCCGTTGGAATTGCCCGCGGCCAGAATAGGGCGCCGCCCAATGCGGCTCCAGATGCGGGCCGGCTTCACCGGCCCATCGTCCAACACGTCGAGCTGTGGCTGCACCAGCACGTCGCCGCCGTCGCCGTGCTCGCGGAATGCCAACGCCATGCTGCTGCCGATGACACGATCGGGCGGGATGCTGTACATCTGTTCCGTGATCGGGCGCATGAAATCCCGCCCGCCGCCGGAGGCGATAAAGGTGGTGAACCCGTTAGACTCCAGGTAACGCAGCAACTCGATCATAGGCGCGTAACCGCACTGGACGTAGGGCCGCTTCAGCGTGGGATGCGATTGCGTGCGCAGAAACTCGCTGGCGCGCGCAACAAAGTCTTCTACAGAGATACCGGCAAAAGCCGCGGTCAGCCCTTTCATCACGGCGGGCAGATCGCTGTCGTCGCCGCGATAGTGTTTGGTAACCGCATTGCCCAGCCACTCGTAATCTCTCTGGATGGCTGCTTTCCACGGCTGCTGTTCGGCCAACGCAGGATCCTCTTTCGCCATTTCCAACCAGCGCCGCAGGATAAAGTCGAGCTGGATGTACAGCGGTTTTTCGCACCACAGCGTGCCGTCGTTGTCAAAGACCGCCACTCGTTCGGGCGGCGGAACGAAAGCCGATCCGCCTTCATCGGTCACGGCGGCGACAAAATCAAGAATCGCCTGTTTGGTCGGTGTGTCCCGCCAGGATTGCAGTGGGGTGGTCACTCTGATATCTCCTTGTTGTAACTGCTCGGCAGGAGTAGAGAAACCGGGCTTCTCGTCGCAGAAACGGTCTTCATGACGCCAAGTATCGTGTCTCCAAGCGCTTGGTTCGTGGCAGCATGCCAGCCATCTTCCCAGATGCCGCGCGTGCCCATCATCTCGTAGTACTGATGTTCCCTCTGGGTCGGGCCATTGGGGTCAGCGTCGAAGCTGCAGCGCATCGAAATGCCGTTCATCGGGTACTGCTCCACGCCGCGATAGGTTGCGGGCATCTCCAGCCCGCGCACGTCGAGGATCGTTGCCGCGACATCGGCTGAATGGTGATATTGGTGCCGCACCTCGCCGCGCGCCTTCCTACCCTTCGGCCACGAA
The DNA here is from genome assembly GCA_964642445.1 of uncultured Anaerolineae bacterium. Classification (GTDB taxonomy): domain Bacteria; phylum Chloroflexota; class Anaerolineae; order SSC4; family Amarolineaceae; genus SSC4. The sequence continues at coordinate 2,477 of CAZXQZ010000303.1, read as the reverse complement.
ACGATCTGTATTTGTCATCTTACACGAAGCGCCCAACTATGAGTATGCGGAAAACCACCGCCTATTCCACCGCACGGCCCCATAAACACGAAGCCCGTGCACTTAACCCATTCTGCGACAAGATATGCCGCCAGGAATCTCGCGACATCCCCATGCCAGAATTTGATCATGATTCCAGTTCGGCATAAAAACCACTGTTTTCCGCGCGAAATTCTGGTGCTCGAATTCGTTAACCTGCTATCAGTGTGTCCCAACGCCCATCGCGAATGGCTGTGGCAATTCGCCTTCCCCTCACAACGCCTGGCTCCCGATCCCCAAACCGGTGTCGTCCGTCGCTGGTATATGAGCGAAAGTACCCAGCAGAAGGCGGTACGCCAGGCCGCCAGGACAACCGGTAGTTCGTCACGATTCCGTCATCCGTCCCGCCTCGTAGTCCTACTCCTACTCGTACTCGATCGTTGCCTCGGATACCGCCTGAGTTCGTTGAATCAATCGTGTCAGCATCGACACAATACGCTTCGAGTCGGACTTGCCGCGTTGATCCGATTCAGCATCAATGGCATCACAAACACGGAGCACGTCATGTATCGAAGCACATTCCAACGCCGACCCTCGGGCGATTTCAAAGTATCGGTTCTTGTCTTTGAGGCTTTGTTTGCCATTACCTTCGGCGATGTTGAGCGGAATCGACTGCGCGGCGCGAAGCCATTGGTCACGAGCCTGGCGGTTGACGCCACCGAGGTCTTTGGCGAGCCGATAGGATAAGGCGACGTATTCGATGGAGAGACGATAGACGTCCAATCGTTCGTGGTCGAAAGTCGGTTCTGTCATCAGGCTCCTTTCGTGTACGAGTACGAGTACCGTTGCACTGAGTACGAGTACGAGTGAACTGACGATCTATTGATGATGCAGAGTTATGCTGCCGGTTCCCCATTCCACTCGATACAGCGCAGCCCATTCCGCACCGTCTCGCCTGGCCGATTGCCTCTCCTGCCTTCCTGTCTTCCTCATAAACAAAAGCTTGTGCCACACCCGGCGCACCAAACAGGTGTGGTTCACGGTCGTGCACACCCCCCGGCGCGAGCATCACCCACCCTACCGCACCATTTCATCCATCAAATGCTCCAACGCCACCGCCGGCTCATCACACAAACCGCAGTGCATCGGTGAGGGCTGAATGATCGTGCTGCGCGGGGCAACCAGGTAATGGAACCGTTCGCTCGGCGGCAGGGCGGCGATTGGCCCGGCCGCCGGATCGCCCGCGCACACCTGGGTGATGTACTCGAGCTGGCGCTGCACGTCGCTGCGGTCGACCTGACCCGGTGCCAGGGCCTCGATGCGGGCCCAGTCCGGTTCCAGGCGAGCCCCTAAAAAGTGGGCCGTGCGACAAAAGAGCACGATCCCGACGTTGACGCATTCGCCGCGCTCGACGCGCGGCACGAGGCGGATGACGGCGTAGTCAAACGAGCGCAGCGCGAGCACGAAGCGCCTCCTCAAGAAAGATGCCGGCGCCGTCACGCCGCGCCTCAAGGAACGCGCGGTATGCGGCACGCTGGGCCGCGGCACCACCTATCCCCGCCTCAGGCACAAGCCAATCCTCTGGGATCATGTCGACGACCGCCGCAAGCAGCTCCGGCGTCAGCCGGGCCGGCAGTGACTGTGCCACCTGCCCCAACTGGCTGGCCACGGGCAGCAGAATATGATCGCGCACCTGGGTAAAGGGGCTCTGACCCTGCCGGCCAGCATCGCGCCAGTGGTGGTGAAAATACAGCGAGGCGCCGTGGTCGATCAGCCACACCTGCTTGTGCCACCACAACATGTTGGGGTTGCGCGCCGTGCGGTCGACGTTGGTGACGTAACCGTCGAACCAGACGATGGCTGACGCCAGGTGGGGGTCCACCTGTTTGCGGTTGGCGGGTACAAAACCCAACGAGCCGGGCAGAAAATCGAGCCCCAAATTGATCCCGGCACTGGCCTGGATCAATGATTGAATCTCGAAGTCAGGCTCGCTGCGGCCGAGTACGGGATCGAGCTGCACCAGGACGATTTCAGGCACGGGCAGCCCCAGGGCGCGCCCTATCTCGCCGGCCAGCAGCTCGGCCACCAGTGCCTTGGGTCCCTGACCCGCCCCACGAAATTTGAGCACATAGAGACCATCATCGTCCGCTTCGACGATGGCCGGCAGTGAACCGCCTTCACGCAGCGGCGTCACGTAGCGGGTGGCCGTCACGGTGCGGATCCCTGGCCGCTTGTCAGTCATCATTACATCCAAACCTTGGACGCGGTTCGAGCCGTGCAAACGATGTTGCGCACGCAAAGCCGCGAAGATCACGAAGGAGTGATAAGAAAGACCGTCATCCGACAGCGGATGGCGGTCTTTATATGTGTGCCCCTGGTCCGACTCGAACGGACACGCCCAAACGGGCACAGGCCCTCAACCTGCCGTGTATGCCAATTCCACCACAGGGGCAATGTAG
>CAZXQZ010000302.1:0-4647 GCA_964642445.1 uncultured Anaerolineae bacterium | reverse complement strand
ACCAACCGGCGCATCGTGACGCTGCAAACGCAGGGCTGGGGCATGCAGCCGCACGCCACCGGCTCGCCCCACGAGGCCCTGGCATGGATTCACCAGGGAAACCACTTCGACCTGGTCATCCTGGATTTGCACATGCCGGAGATGAACGGTGTCGAGCTGGCTGAGGCCGTGCGGCGTGAAGAGACCCGCCAGGGTTCTGTGCGGACGCCGCTGATTCTCCTCTCCTCGCTGGGCGGCTATGGCCGGGAGATTCCACCCGACCTCTTCACCATCTGCCTGACCAAACCGATTCGGGCGTCGGCGTTGTTCGATGCCCTGATCGGTGTCTGCAGTGAGCAGCCAGCCCCGGCCGCACCCCCGCCGGCCATCGCCCCGCACCTGGACCGCGAGATGGCGCAGCGCCTGCCCCTGCGTATCCTGCTGGCCGAAGACTACGTGGTCAACCAGAAGCTCGCCCTGCGGCTGCTGGCGCAGATGGGCTATCGTGCCGATGTGGCCGCCAATGGGCTGGAAACCATTCAAGCACTGCAGCGCCAGCCGTACGACGTGGTGCTGATGGATGTGCAGATGCCCGAAATGGACGGCCTGGAGGCAACCCGCCAGATCCGCGCCGGCTGGCCGGCGGCCGAACAGCCGCGCATCATCGCCATGACTGCCAATGCCATGCAAGGCGACCGGCAAATCTGCCTGGACGCCGGCATGGACGACTACCTCAGCAAGCCCATTCACGTGGAGGAGCTCGTCCATGCCCTCAGCCGCTGCCAGCCGCTCGCCACCACGCACGCCGTGCCCGGCGCGGACCGGGTCGAGACGCAGGAGGTAACAAATGCCGGGAACTGACATTCTGGACCAGGCGACCCTGGCCCGGCTGCTCGACAGCCTGGGCGGAGACGTCGAATTCCTGAAAGAACTGGTCGATGCCTACCTGGACTCGACCCCTGGGCTGTTTGCCAGCATGCGGCAGGCTGCGGTGACCGGCGACGGTCCGGCGCTGCAGCGCGCAGCCCATTCGCTGAAGACGGGGAGCGCCGGTGTGGGTGCCCTGGCCCTGGCCGCCCAGTGCAAGCAGCTGGAAGACATGGGGCGGTCGGGCAACCTGGCAGACGCGGCGGCGCACATCGACCGGGTGGCTGTGGCATACGACCAGGTTGCGGCCGCGCTGCGGGCCCAGGTGGCATGAGGGACCGACACAAAACCTGTTCAGACAGCTGTGAGGAGATTCACTACGGAAACGATTCAGGGCCACATTCTGGTCGTCGACGACTACCTGTTCAACCGCATGCAGCTGAAGCACAGCCTCGAACAGCAGGGGCATACGGTTGCTTTGGCCGAAAACGGGCGCCAGGCGCTCGATAGGGTGGCCGCGGGTCATTTCGACCTGATTCTGCTCGATATCCTCATGCCGGAGATGGACGGCTACGAGGTCCTCGCCCGCCTCAAGGCCGACCCTGTCCATCGCGACCTGCCGGTGATTGTCATCTCGGCGCTGGATGAGATGGAGAGCGTGATTCGTGGCATCGCCATGGGCGCCGAGGACTTTCTGCCCAAACCCTTCGATCCCCTGTTACTGCGGGCGCGTCTCGGTGCGTGCCTCGAGAAAAAACGGCTGCGCGATCAGGAGGTGGAGTACCTCCAGCAGGTGGCGCGCGTCACCGCCGCCGCGGCGGCGGTCGAAACGGGTCACTTCGAGCTTGCCAGCCTCGACGAGGTGGCGGCGCGGCCCGATGCGCTGGGGCAGCTCGGACGTGTCTTTCAACGTATGGCCCGTGAAGTCTACGCCCGCGAACAGTCCCTGAAGCAGCAGGTGCAGGAGCTGCGCATCCAGATCGACGAGACGAAAAAGGCGCGCGAGGTGGCCGAGATCACTGAGAGCGACTACTTTCGCAGTCTACGCGATCGGGCACACCGGCTGCGAGAGAATCGGGACGTGTGATCCCGGCCCACCGGTGCTGCCGCGTCGAGCGGCAAGCCGGCCCAATGCCCCTGCGGAGGACGCCGACATGCTTTCGGTCATCGAAAAAGTCATCTTCCTGAAAGAAGTGCCTTTTTTCCAGGGCATGGGGGTCGAACAACTGCGAATCCTGGCCGGCGTGTGCGAGGAGGCGTCGATACCCGCCGAAACCCGCCTGTTCAATGAAGGCGATCCTGGCGGCATTCTTTACGTCGTGGTCAGCGGCCGCGTCGGCATCGAACAGGAAAAACGCCCGGGCTCCTTTGCGCGGCTGGCGACGATCGAGGCGTACGGTTACTTCGGTGAAACCGACTTCTTCGACAACCATCCGCGTACCAACTCGGCGATCGCCATCCAGGATACGCTGACGCTGCGCCTGCGCCGTGAGCCGTTGATTGCCCTGGCGCGCCAGTATCCCGACCTGTCCATCGAGCTGATCAACGTGCTCAGCGCCCGCCTGCGCGAGGCCAATGACCGCATGGCCGAGCTGACTCGCACCCGCCCCCAGGCACTGCACAAGTTCTATGACGAATTCAGCTGATCTGTTCACCCCAGGCGAGGTCCTGGCCGGTATGCCAGCGCGACGTGCCCAGACAGCCCTCTTCCTCATCGAGAGCCGCACGGCACGGCTCGTGGCGCGGGCCGGGCAAGCGCGCGACCCGTTTCTGAGTGAAACGACGGCTGCCGAACGCGATCTCGCCTTCGTGGAGGCCTTTGCGCTGGGCAAAGCCCCGCCGCTGCGGCCAAGCATCCAGGACCTTGAGCACTATGCCGCCGCCTGGCACGACCTGGTACCCGATAAACCCCGCGGACGCGCCGCCCTGGCCAGACTCCTGGGCCAAAAGTACCAAATTGCGGCGGCGGCTGTGCCGCAGATGCGTACCGTGTTGGGATTGGACGAGCCAGCGGTGGCGGCTGCCTTCGAGCGACTCTACGGCCAGCCGTTGGCAACGATCTACGCAGCGCGCCCCACAGCGGCCGAACGGCTGCGTTGGGCGTGGGCCGGCCTGGGCCGCTGGTTCGAGAACCTCCCGCCATTCTGGGCCGTCTTTGCGCTGACCCTCACCGAGACGATCGGCGTCTGCATCCTGGCCCTGCCGATCGCCCTGGCGGCGGTGGGGCCGATCCCCGGCATCGTGCTTCTGGGCATCCTGGGGTTGATCAACGTCGTGACCATCATTGCGATGGCCGAAGCGGTCGCACGTAACGGCGCCATTCGTTACGGCCATGGCTTCCTCAGCCGCATGGTCGAGGACTACCTGGGAGCAACCGGTGCAGGTATCCTGTGGGTCGCCAACATCGGTTGGGATGCCATCGGGCTGCTGGTGTTTTGCCTCGGTTTTGCCACGACCCTGAGTGCTGCTACGGGCACATCGGCAGTCATTTGGGCCATCGGTCTGCTGGTGATCGCACTCGGCTTCCTGCGCCAGGAATCACTCAATGCCACCGTCACCACGGCCCTGGTGATCGGTGCCTTCAATCTGCTGCTTCTGCTGCTGTTGTCGGCCCTGGCATTCACCCGGCTGCAGCCTGACTACCTGATGGTCATGAACGTGCCGCTGCTCAACGGCCGGCCCCTGGACGTCGCCATCTTGGGGCTGGTTTTCGGCACGATCCTGGGTGCTTATGCGGGTCATCCATCGGTGGGCATCAGCGGCAAGTTCGTGCTGCGCCGCGACCCCAGTGGGCGATCGCTGATCTGGGGCGTGGCCGCCGCGCAGGTAGTTGCGATCATCTTCTACGCGATCTGGGTGCTGGCGATCAACAGCCGCATTGCACCATCCATCCTGGCGAGCGAGACGGGTACCGCCCTGATTCCGCTGGGTGAGGCGGTCGGGCCAACCGCCCAACTGCTCGGCAGTCTCTACGCCACACTTGCCATGACGATGGGCACTGTGTACTGCGCACAACGGCTCTTCAATCTCGTGCGCGAGCGGCTGCCGCGCCAGAGTGAGCCAGTCGTCCGTCTTCCGCGCCGCGAGGGCCGGCTCGTCCTGCGGCCACGCACGGGCAAGGGGGGCCCCGTGGTCAGCCTGGTCTACCTGGGTTTGGCCGCCGGCACGACCCCGCCCCAGGCCCGGTTTCGGGTGGACATCCAACAGGGTGATACGATCCAACGGATCGAGCCCCCGCCGGCCGGTCGTTGGGATGATGCGGTGCTGCGCAGTCAGTGGCCGCCGCTCGACCGGCGCGTGCGGTTTGCGCTGACGGTACAGGCAACGACACCCAACAGCGTGCTCGTACTCGTCAGCACGCCCCTGGTGGTGCGCTACGCGGGCGAGTGGGACCAGGCTGGCCTGCATGCAGCCGATTTGCTGACCCTGCCCCCTGAAACGCGACACCTCCTGACCTGGTTGATGCGCCACGGCGAAGCAACGGCGGCCGACGTGGCGGCGCACCTGGGCCAGGACCTGACGGCTGCCCAGAAAATGCTGGCCGAGCTGGTTGCGCAGGGTCTCCTGGTCGAACAATCGGCTGCAGCACCTGCTGCTGCGCCGGCCGGTCGTGCGGCTGCCGATGGGCCGGCGGACCGTGCAGCTCGCTACCGGCCGCAGCTTGCCCTACGTCGCGCGGATCACCTGCCGGATGATCTCTGGCGAAAATTGGAGGACAAAACGGAACCGGCTGCCCACCCCACGCCGGCAAGCGCGCCAGACAGCCCGGCTGCGCCAGGTCCGCCACCCTTGCTCGCACGC
>CAZXQZ010000301.1:0-4701 GCA_964642445.1 uncultured Anaerolineae bacterium | reverse complement strand
ATGGCTGAATGGGCCGTTCCAAAGGCGGTGGCGGGTGCACAGTTGCCATCTTTCCAAAAAGATGGCAACTGTGCACCCGCCACCGCCAAATTCGATCAAAATAGCACGGGAAGTTATTCTTTTACGAGCCCTGAGCGACCGTCTGGCGGCTTTGGAAGAATCACTTTCGCAATGAGGTGACGTCACGCGCGCGCCCTGTCCACTTGGCATCGGATGCACAACGGTGGCATAATGGCGTCAGGATCGCAGCTGCACCTGGCATCTGGCCAGGTGTGCGGTCAGATCACCGCCGGGATCGGCTCATGGCGCCATCGCTGCACGTGCACCTGCTCGGTTCGTTTCGCCTGCTCTACGACGATCACGTCGTCAAGGGCTTCGATCAGGCGCGCCTCCAGGAACTGCTGGCCTACCTGATCCTGCATCGCGGCAGTCCCGTCTCGCGCCAGCAGCTGGCCTTCCTCTTTTGGCCCGATTCCAGCGAGACCCAGGCCCGCAACAACCTGCGCACCCTGTGGTTGCGCCTGCGCCGCGCCCTGCCGGACGCCGATCACTTTTTGACCGCCGACGAGCTGACGGTCGAATGGCGCAGGGACAGCGCCGACTGGCTCGACGTGGCGGCGTTCGCGGCGGGCTTGCAGCAGGCCAGTTCGCCCCTCAGCGACGATGGGCAGATCGCCGCGTTGGAACGGGCGGTGGCAGCCTACGGCGGCGAGCTGCTGCCGGGCTGTTACAGCGACTGGCTGCTGGCCGAACGCGATCGTCTGGCCCAGGCCTATGCCGCGGCCCTGGAACAGCTGGTCGCGTTGTACGAGGCGCGTCGCGACTATCGCGCCGCCATCGGCCACGCCCTGGCCCTGCTGCGCCACGACCCGCTGCACGAACCGGCCTACGCCCAGTTGATGCGCCTGCACGCGCTGAACGACGACCGGGCCGCTGCCCTGCACACCTACCACACCTGCGCCACCATCCTGCGCCGCGAACTGGACATCGAGCCCGGCCCCACGATGCGCCGTCTCTACCAGCAGCTCTTGACGCTCAGGCGCCAGCCGGTCACGCCAGCACCGGCCGAGGCGGCGATTCCCCTCGTGGGCCGCGAGACCGAATGGCAGCAGCTTCAGCAAGCCTGGCGCCTGGCTGCCCAGCGGCCGCGGGTGGTGTTGATCACGGGCGAAACCGGCATCGGCAAGACCCGCCTGGCCGAGGCGCTGACCGAATGGGTGGGCCGCCAGGGCATTCCGGCACTAGCCGCACGCGGCTTTGCCGCCGGCGGCGAGCTGCCCTACGCACCGGTCGTGACCTGGCTGCGCCGCCAGCCACCGCCACCCCTCGCCGATCCCTGGCTGCGTGAGCTGGCACGCCTGATGCCCGAAATCAAGGCCGACCGGCCCAACCTGCCGCCACCCGAACCGCTGACCGAGAACTGGCAGCGCCTGCACCTGTTTGCGGCGCTGCGCCAGGCCCTGCTCAGCGGTCGCACCGCCCTGTTGTTGGTCCTGGACGATCTCCAGTGGTGCGACCGCGAGTCGCTGGACTGGCTGCACTACCTGGTGACGATGCCGCCCGAAGAAGGCGCGCGGATGCATATCCTGGTGGTGGCGACGCTGCGTAGTGAGGAAGACGACGAGAACCCGCCGCTGTCCACCTGGCGCAGTGAGCTCACCCGCGCCGGCCTGCTGACCGAAATCGGGCTGGGGCCGTTGAGCGAAGAGAACACACGGGCCCTGGCCGATCGGGTGGCACGGCGGTCGTTCGACCGGGCACTGGCACCGCTGCTCTACCAGGGTACCGAAGGCCACCCGCTCTTCATCGTGGAGATGGTGCGCGCCGGGTTCGCCCAAACGCCAGCAGAACCCGCGCGCCACGCCGCCGCGATGTCCGCGACTCCCGCATCCTTGCCCGACAAAGTGCGCCAGGTGCTGGAGGCGAGGCTGGCGCAGCTGACGCCGGCCGCACGCCGCGTGATCGAGCTGGCGGCAGTGGTCGGTCGCGCCTTTTCCTTTGGCGTGTTGGCGCTGGCATCCGACCTGGATGAGGAGACGCTGGTTACCTGCCTGGACGAGGGTTGGCGCCGGCGGATCATCCGCGAGCACGGCGCGGACACCTACGACTTCAGCCACGACAAGCTGCGCGAGGCCGCCTATGGCGGCTTGAGTCCGGCACGGCGGCGTTGGCTGCACGGCCGGGTGGCGCAGGCGCTGGTGCAGAGTCACGCCGCCGACCTGGACCGCGTCGCCGGCGTGGTTGCGGGCCATTATGCGGCTGCGGGACAACCCGCGCCGGCGGTCACCTATCTCGGCCGCGCTGCGGCCCAGGCGCGGCGCATCTACGCCCATGCCGATGCGCTGGCCGCGCTCGAGCGCGCCATTGACTTGTTTCCGCAATTGCCCGACGAAGTCACCCGGCACCAGCTGGCGGCGCATCTGTACGAGGAATTGGGCGATTTGCACGAGGTGCTGGCCCAGCACGACCTGGCACGCGACGCCTACCGCGCAGCGCTGGCCAGCCTGCCAGCGGCGGGCACAATCACGCAGGCGCGGCTGCTGCGCAAGGTCGGCAAGACGCTGGAAAACGAGCGCACCGACTTTGCGGCGGCGGCGGCGGCCTACGATACGGCCGAAACGGTGTTGGGCACACCGGGTGAGGCATCCGATCCTGCCTGGTGGGAGGCGTGGTGCCAGGTGCAGGTCGATTACCTGATCTTGCTGTACTGGTGGAACCGCTGGGACGACATGGCGCAGCGCATCGCGCGCGTCCAGCCAGCGATCGAGCAGCACGGCACGCCGCTGCAGCGCGCAGCGTTGTTCGGCAACCTGAGCCGGTACCACAACCGGCGCACACGCTTTGCCCCGTCGGACATCGCCCTTGCTTACGCGCGCGATGCCCTGGCGGCTCTGCCACCCACCGCCAGCCCGGAGGCATGCGGCCCGCACCAGTTCGGGCTGGGCTTCAACCTGCTGTGGCATGGCGACTACGCCGAGGCGGCCGCGGCACTCTGCGCAGCGCTGGCCCTGGCCGAACAAACCGGTGACGTCACCTTGCAGGCGCGCTGCCTGGCCTACCTGACAGTTGCACAGCGGCGGCAGGGTGATGAGGCGGGTGTAGAAGCCTATGCCCGCCGCAGCCAGGCCGCAGCCGAAGTGGCCAGATCCCAGGACTATGTCGGTGCCAGCTGCGCTAACCTGGCGTGGCTGGCTGAACGGCGTGGCGCGACCAGCGAAGCCGAGCGGCTGGCCCTGGCGGCCCTGGCAGCGTGGCGGCTGCATTCGGCACCCTATCCATTCTGGTGGCAGGCGCTCTGGCCGCTGATCGGTGTTGCGCTGGCACAGCACTGCCCGTCGGAAGCCATCCCCTACGCGCGGCAGTTGTGTGATCCCAGCCAGCAGGCGCTGCCGCCCGTCATCGAGCAGCTGCTCCTTGCCGCGCTGGCCGCCTTGGACACCGGCCAGCCCGTCGCAGCGGGCAACCTCCTCCGCCGCGCCCACACACTGGCGCGGCAGGCGAATCTCGTCTGATTCCTGCGATCTGAAATTTCCTTCCATCGAACGTTTCATGAAACGCTGGTGAAACGCCTGGGGTGATATCATGGCCCCATCTAACCGTGAGGCGCATACGATGACAGCAACCGCCAGGACAACCCGCCTGTTCACGCTGCGCGTGTGGCATGAAGAAACGGGCGATGGCCAGGCCGAATGGCGCGGTCGCGTCCAGGCCCTGCCGGAAGGGGAGGTCTATTACTTCCGTGCCTGGTCCGGCCTGGTCGAACGTCTCGAGGCGATGCTGCAGCCCGCGGCGGTTCCATTACGATTCGATTCACAGGAAGTCACCATGTCAGTCGAGAGCACACGCGAAACTATGCTGCGCTATTTCCGCTCCGAATACGGCGATGCCAACATGATGGCGGAAGACGTCGTCTTCACCATCATGGCAACGGGGCAGGAGCACCACGGGCGCGAGGGCGTACTGGGCATGCTGCACTATTTTTACCACGTTGCGTTCGACGCCACCGCCACCACCCGCGTCACCCTCTTTGGCGAGCACAACGCCATGGTGGAGGGCGATTTTGTCGGCAAGCACATCGGCGAATTCGCCGGCATCCCGGCCACCGGCAAGGAGGTGCGCGTGCCGCTGTGCGTGGTGTACGACCTTGCCAACGATCAGATCACGCATGGGCGAGTTTACTTCGAGATGCCGGCGCTGCTGGCACAGCTCGGCATCGCCGTTCGTTGATCGATCCCGTTGGATGGCAGGCTTATTGTGACACACAGGATTCGACAGGCCTAACATCACGTGTCATCGTCACCGGCAGGCAACCGTGATGCCAGGGAGGTTTCGATCATGCACGCCACTTTGCATGTGGCCCTCGGGCGCGCCGCACTGGGGTTTGTGTGGCGCGCCGCCTCCTGGTTGGGACCGCTCCACGTGCCCCGCGAGCCAGCTGTCTGCGCCTATGGCCGCGCGGGGGCCGGATCATGAGTAGACGCCAGCACCTGCTGTGGCCTTTCCTGCCAGCGGCGCTGGCGCTGCTGCCCTACCTGCCGGCCGTTCACCGCAGTCGTCCATGCCCTTCACCAACCTGGCCCTGGAGTACAACCGCCAGTGCGACGGGAGTACGAGTTCCGTCCTACTCCTACTCCTACTCGTACTCGTACTCGTACTCGTACTCGTACTCGATCGTTGCGGCGGATCGGAGTACGAGTACGA
>CAZXQZ010000300.1:0-4710 GCA_964642445.1 uncultured Anaerolineae bacterium | reverse complement strand
GCCTCGACGGCCTTGACCATCTTGGCGATAGTGCGGTCGAGGAAAGAGAGTCGGCTGAAGTCCATCTTGCCCTCGAAATAAGCCGTTTCGGCGCCGCTCAGCAGCGGGCGGATGCCATCCAGGTAGGCGGTGCGGGCAGCCCGGCTGGTTTCATCGCCGCCGGTGTTGAGCATGTGCACGGTGAAGAGTGCGGTCGGCAGGGCGTTGAGCGCGGCCTGGTTGGTCTTGACGAAGTCCACGGCCTCGGGCAGCCACTTGCCCATGCGGATGGCGCTCCCTAACACCACAGCCGAGTAACCGGTGAGCTGCGGTTTTTCCTTGACCGGTTTGACGTCCACGGCATAGCCGCGGGCGACCAGGGTCTCGGCGATGACCGCGGCCACTTCGGCGGTGGCACCGGCGCGGGTGGCGTACGTGACGAGAATGCGGTTGTCCATAATGAATTCCTTTCCGAAGATGATCAGCTCTGCAGGGCGAGGATGGTGTACCCATTGCACCCCCAGCATACACCGGCACAAACAAAAACGGACTACATGATCGTGTAGTCCGTTGGCGCAAAAGATGTGGTTGTGCCGTCAGCAGCCCGGCTGGCAGGGATCGTCACAACAAACCCAACGCCCGCGCCCGCGCCACGGCCTGCGCCTGGCGGTTGACCCCCAGCTTGCCGTAGATCTCCTTGACGTGAAAACGCACGGTGTTGAGGCTGACCACCAGCCGCGCGGCGATCTCTGCATAGGTCAGGCCCTCGGCCAGCAGCCGCAGCACCTCCAACTCGCGCTCGCTGAGCGGCTCGATCAGGTCTTGCGCCACGGTGGTCTTTTCGGCCACAGCTTCATCGATGAGGATACGCTGGTAGCCCTCCGGTGCGGCCAGCTGACGGGCGCGCTCCAGCCAGTCGGTCCCACCGCCTGCTTTGGCCCCCAAAACCAGCGCCTGGATCAGTATCCCGTTGCGCCGGCCCGCCTCAGCGCTCTGCACGATCCGCCCGGCCAGCGCCAGTGCCTGCGGATGGCGGCCGGCCATCATCCAGCGCAGCCAGGCCAGGTGGATGACGTCGGTCCGATAGGTGACCGGAGCTTCAGCCGGGATGCCCGTGGCGGCCAGGGTGGCTTCCGCTTCGGCCAGGTTGCCCTGCGCCACCAGCAGGCCGGCCTGTTGGCCCGCCCAATCGAGCCGCGCCCAGCCCGGGCCGCCCTGCGCCAGTACGTCGCCGGCTGCGCGCAAATGTTGGGCGGCACCCGCCAGGTCGCCTTCACCCTGACACAAACGCGCCAGGAAAACCTGCCCGTAAATCAAGGAGGCTGGATGGCCGGCCAGGGTTGCCAGCCGGATGCCGTGCAGCAGGGAGGCGCGTGCCCGTTCGACCTGGTTCCACTCGTAGTAGACCTGCCCCAGCACGGCATGGACCGAGCCGATCATAAACGGGGCGACGCGGGCGAGCGTTTCGGCGCGCTCGATGGCCGCTTCGGCGACTTCGGCCAGACGGCGCAGGCGCCCCAGCGGGTACCACAGCAGGGCAAGATGGGCAACGGCTATCGTGGCCGTGACGTGGTCCTCGATGGCCTGGGCGGCATGCAGCGCGTCCTGCAGCGCCTCGCTCGCCTCGTCGAAACGTCCCGTCGTGCGGCAGGCCACCCCGTATGCCAGCGCAGTCGAAGCGCTCAAGCGCACATCGGCGCCCGGCGCCAGCGACCTGGCGCGCTCGGCCAACGCCAGCGCTTCCGGCGCCTGACCCTGCGCCAGAACGACGAAGGACTGCACAGCCAGCAGATCGGCCTGTATGGCGCGGGCCTCGGCGCTGTCGGGCGGCAGAGCCTCCAGCGCGCTTTGTGCAGCGGCCAGGTAGGGCCCAGTCTGCGGGTGATCGCCGTGCAGGATTTGTCCCCACACAATCCCGGTGTTGAGTTGGGGACTGCGATTGCGCAGTGCTTCAGGCAAAGCCTGCACCCACTTCATGAATGCGCGCGAGTGGCCCTGGGTCAGCAGGCGCCAGCCGTATTTCTCCAGCAAGGCGACGGCGCGCGCCTCATCGCCCGCCGCCAGCGCGTGTTCGATACTGCCAGCAGGCATGTCCTGACCCTCGTGCCACAGGCTGGCGCGGCGGTGCAGCGCCGGCAGGCAGGCTGCGCACTCGCGGCGCAACCTGTGCTGGAGCAGATCGGCGAACAGGTGGTGATAGCGGTACCAGCGCCCTTCGTCGTCCAGCGGCACGATGAAAAGATTGGCCGCCAACAGGCGCTCCAGCAGGTCAGCGCTGTCGCCGCGCCCGGTCACGGCGTCACACAGGTCGCCGCTCAGCCGCGCCAGGATCGAGGTGTCGAGCAGGAACTGCTGCACGTCAGCCGGCTGGCGGGTCAGCACCTCCTCGGTCAGGTAGCCCAGGATGAAGCGGTGCGAGCCGCTGAGGGTATCCACAAAAGCCGCGGGATCGGCGCGACCTTGCAGGGAGAGGCCAGCCAGCTGCAAACCGGCGGGCCACCCCTCGGTGCGCACCGCCAGCCGGGCCAGGTCTGCTTCGGAGAGTTGCAGCCCCATGCCGCCGCACAGGAAGGCGGCGGTCTCCGCCTGGTCGAAACGCAAATCGGCTGCTCGCACCTCGGTCAGCTGTGCGCGGGCGCGCAGCCGGCCCAGCGGCAAGGCCGGGTCCTCCCTGGTCACCAGCGCCAGATGCAGGCCGGTCAGCGGGTGTGCCAACAGCTCTTGCAGCAGGCCCAGGATGGTCGGGTCCTGAACGGCGTGGAAGTCGTCCAGCACACAGATGAGGGGCATGGTAAACCCTTCGGGTCTTTGGAGACCCGAAGGGTTTGGTGCCAGTGCAGCCTCCAGGTCGTTGAGCAGGGTCGTCACCAGGACCGCTTGCGGTGGTAGTTGGCCGGCCAGCAGCGCAGGCAGCAGCTCGGTGCCGATGGTGGGGTAGACCCGCTGCAGTGCGGCCACGAAGTAGGTGCAGAAGCGCAGCGGGTCGTCGTCGGCCTCGTCCAGCGCCAGCCAGGCTACGGGGCGGGCGAGCTGCGCGAGCCACTGGGCCGCCAGGGTGGTCTTGCCATAACCGGCGGGCGCGGCGATCAACGTGAGCGGCCGGCCGGCGGCCAGGCCGTCGTTCAGCCGCGCAATCAGTGCCGGCCGCGGCACGGCATGGCGCGGGGCCGCGGGCCGGTGGAACTTGGCGGCGAGCAGGGTGGGCATGGGCGCTGACATGGGGACATTATACCTGTCCGGCGTCCTGTACGACAATCGGGAACGCCGCACAATGTGGGATCAAAATGGAAATCCCCCGTGCGCCGGCAATCTTCTGCTATTCCAGTACGATGCCCAGATCAGCCTGCCATGGCTCATCTTGACCCCGGCCGCGCCACTGGTACACCTTCAGGTTTACCTTGTCCTTCACGAACACGATCCCCTCTTGTTCGAGTAGTTGTCGTTGACGCTGTGCGCCGGGCCGGTTGCTGATCTTCCCCTGCGCATTGATCACGCGCTGCCACGGCACATCATCGGGGCAGGCCGCCATGGCGCTGCCCACCCAGCGTGGACTGAGCGCCTGGTAGGTTTCAAGGTCAATTTCCGCGGGCGGAGGGAGCAGCTGGGCAATCTGTCCGTAGGTCGCCACCTTGCCGCGCGGCACCTGGCGGACCAGATGCCACACCTGTTCGTAGAAGGCCTGCGGGTTGGGAGGGGATTTCTCAAGCATGGATCGGTTCTCCGTCACCGTAACAAGAAATCGGCGCCAACGCCCTAACAGTGCCGGTGCAGTGAAGTTTTTCGGTGTCGTGCCCGCTCAAAACAAGGCAGATTCACCGGGTAAGCTCCCTGTACTGGCGCTATGGCGTAGCAGCCACCAGTTGGCCATCCACGACCTTAAAATACTGCGACACCCCCACGGAGGGCGCTGCCGTGAAAGGCTCACCGGGTTTGCGCTCGGCGTAGTTGACCACGATCGTGCCGTTTTGGATGGTGGTCGGCTGCGGTGCGATCCTGTCACCCAAAAGGATCGCATTGGTCCCGACATAGCCGCCTTCGGTTTGCAGGGCCGCGGCGGCGTAGAAGAATGTCCCGCTCCCGCCGCTTTCCTGCGTCAACAGCAAAGCGACGTCCGGCTTGCCATCGCCGTTGAGATCGCCCGTCGCCTCGTTCCCAAAATAGCGAGTTATGGTTTTCGAGGCCGAGCCTGGTGCGGCTTCCACCTCGGATAGACCGTTGACCAGCGTGACCGGGTTCTCTTCGATCTGGTAGGTCGCATCCTTGGGGGTGGCGGCCGGCTGCGTCTGGCCGGGTTGGCACTCGCCCCGGAGGTAGGCCCACTCCTCGCACTGGCTGCCATCGGGGAAGATACACATACCGGTCTCGTTGCCGGCGGCGTCGCGCTCGATCTTGAGCTGGCCGCCCTTCTCCTGGCAGAAGACCGACGCCGGGTTCGGCAGCCCCACCGCGGGTGTGGCGGTCGGCGCCGGGGTCGGCGCTGCGGTGCAGGCGGTGAATAACACAGTGGCGCTCAGCGTCAATGCGAACATCAGGTGCTGTAGCAACGGACGTTGTTTCATGATCGATTCCTCATAGGCCGGTTCTGGGTCGTGGGCCACGCAGCCCACAGTCTTCTGACGAGCGTCGCCCAAACAATGTTCCCCTTCGCGAACTTCGCGGCTTCGCGTGAGACAGGTCCGGTGCCAATGGCATGTATCATCCATGCAAATCTTCCATGCAAATCTTCCATGC
>CAZXQZ010000299.1:0-4746 GCA_964642445.1 uncultured Anaerolineae bacterium | reverse complement strand
ACTTGGGGTTTTGAGGCGGCATGAGGCTCACGAAACTCCTGGTTTCTCCAGAACACGAGTTTAGATGCTGGACGGTGTGCCCGGCATACGGATTGACCCCAACGAGCCTGGGTGTTATAATCCACCCGCCCGTAGCAGAGCCCAGGTGCTCGCGTGATTCGCTGGCGCCGACCTGATTCGATCCCAGTCCATGAACGAATACCTGCTTGTCGTCGCTTCCATTCTGCTGCTCGTCAGTGTCCTGGTCAGCAAAATTTCCGACCGGTTCGGGGTGCCCGCGCTGTTGTTGTTTTTGCTGCTGGGTATGCTGGCGGGTTCGGACGGGTTTGGCGGTATCTACTTCGATGATTCCGCCCTGGCGCAGTTCATCGGCGTCATTGCGCTGGTCCTCATCCTGTTTTCGGGCGGTTTGAGCACCGAATGGACCCAGGTGCGGCCTGTCATCAAAGAGGGGCTGCTGCTTTCGACGTTCGGCGTCTTGATCACGGCGCTGGTCGTGGGCCTGTTTGCGAGCGCCCTGTTGGGTCTCTCGCTCATCGAGGGGCTGCTGCTGGGCTCGATCGTCTCGTCGACCGACGCCGCGGCGGTGTTTTCGGTGCTGCGCTCTAAGGGTATCAGCCTCAAAGGGCAGCTGAAACCGCTGCTGGAACTGGAGTCGGGCAGCAATGACCCGATGGCCATCTTCCTCACGGTTGGCCTGATCCAGCTCATTACCCAGCCCGACCTCTCCCCATGGAACCTGGTCGTGTTGTTCATCCGGCAAATGCTGCTGGGGGCTGTGTTGGGTTATGCCCTCGGCCGGGGGATGGTATTCCTCATCAACCGCGTCAAGCTGAGTTACGAGGGACTCTACCCTGTCCTGACGCTGGCGCTCGTTTTTCTCGCGTTTGGTTTGACCGCCGTCCTGGGTGGCAGCGGTTTTCTGGCGGTCTACATCGCCGGCATTGTCATGGGGCGTTACGATTTCATCCACAAACGCAGCCTGGCCCGGTTCCACGATGGCCTGGCCTGGATCATGCAAATAACGATGTTCTTGACCCTGGGGCTGCTCGTGTTTCCCTCGCGCCTGCTGCCAATCATCGGTATTGGCTTGTTGACCGCCGCATGCCTGATGTTCGTGGCGCGGCCGGCGTCTGTTTTCCTGAGTTTATTACCCGGTGGCATGAACTGGCGCGAGAAGTTGTTCGTTTCGTGGGTGGGCCTGCGGGGTGCCGCGCCGATCATCCTGGCGACGTTTCCGCTGCTCGCGGGGCTGCAGCAGGCGGAACCGATCTTCAACGTCGTGTTCTTCGTGGTGCTGACGTCGGTGCTGCTGCAAGGGACGTCGATTCCGCTGGTGGCGAAGTGGTTGAAACTCGATGCACCGCAAAGTCCGAAGCGGGTGTATCCCATCGAGTTTACACCCATGGGCGGGTTCAAAAGCGAGCTCAAGGAGCTGCCCGTCCCCGCAAACTCGAGTATGAATGGCAGAGCGATCGTCGAATTAGGCCTGCCGGCCGACTTCCTGGTCATACTCATTGCCCGGGAAAACGATTTTGTCGTGCCCAGCGGCGGCACCGTGCTGCGCGGCGGTGATACGTTGTTGGTGCTCGCGGACCAGAAATCGTACGACGACGTCGAGGCCCGGTTCAGTTTGGGCAACCTTCCCAAAACGATGTGACGGTTGTCTCATGCCCGCGTGAGGCTCATGTGCTACACTGACGTCGGTACGTGATTCCCATTCGACAAGGAGATCGATGATGACTCAACAGGAACAAATGGCGACCGGCAGCCCTGGTCGCATCGACCAGACGGTAAAACTACGTGATGGACGCCGGTTAGGCTTTACCGAATACGGACCCGACGCTGGCACACCGGTGATGCTGTTCGGCGGCGCTTCCGGGCGCTACCTGAAGCCGTGCCGCGACGAGCTGTTGACCGAACTTGCCGTCCGCCTGATCATCGTCGAGCGACCGGGATATGGCCTGTCCGACTTTCAGCCCGGGCGCACGCTGCTCGACTGGCCGGACGACGTGGCGCAGCTGGCCGAACAGCTCGGATTGGCACGCTTTGCGGTCGTGGCCGGTTCGCAGGGTGGGCCGTACGGTGCGGTGTGCGGCTTCAAGCTGGCGGACCGCCTGACGAGCCTGACCCTGGTGAGTGCGCTGGGACCTTTCGACGTGCCGGGCCTGACCGAAGGCATGATGCCCGCCCTGGCGATGCTGCCCAAGCTGGCCCATTATGCACCCTTCCTGCTGCGCCCTATGCAGGGCGCGACGGTGGCCATAATCCGGCGCAACCCGGAGGCGGCCGTCCGGCGCATCTTTGCCAACCTGCCGGCCAGCGACCAGGTCGTCCTGCAGCAGCCCGACCTGATCCAGGCCTTCGTGCGCGACTTTCCCGAGGCCTACCGCCAGGGCGGGCGCGGGGCGGCCCACGATATCCGCGTGGCCTGCGCACCCTGGGGTTTCCAGGCGGCCGAGATTCGGGCCAGAACCTTCCTCTGGCAGGGCGAGGCCGACCCCAACGTGCCGCCGGTTATGGGTCGTTACCTGGCCGCGCAGATTCCCGACTGCACGGCGACGTTCGTGCCCGGCGCCGGCCACATGCTGTTCTACACGCACTTTGCGGCGATCCTGGCGCAAATCGCTGGACCCGCAGCATAACGATCGGGCCCCAATCCGCAAGACACGTTTCAGGGCATCCTGTGGTATACTTCACCAGCCTGGCCGGTTCGTGGGAGCCGGCTCTATTCACGCCTTTGCCAGCCGCACATTGGGGCTGGCAGACTCACATTGCCTCGAAAGGACAAACCAGGTCATGCCGACCGAAACTAGTTTATTCTCCGATGAGTTCAAGACCGTAACGCCCGCGCTGGATGCCACCAAAAACCCCAAACTGCGGGGTGTGACCGCCGACAAAGGCGCGGGTGTGGTAGGTGTCAGCCACGCCAAAAAGAGCCTGGGGCTGCTTGGCGGCAGTGATGCCGTCTTCCAACAAAGCGCCGGTGTCTACGGCGAGAGTGAGCAGCAGGGCGTTTTTGGCCATGGCACCACCAACACAGGCACCGGGGTGTATGGTGTGAGCCAGGGCACCGGGTTTGGTGTGCGCGGTGACAGCACCGACGGCGTCGCCGTGCAGGGGCAGAGCTTTGGCAACGGGGTTGCCGTGCAGGGGATCGGTGGACGGCTGGCCGGGCGTTTCGAAGGTCCGGTGGAAATCGTCGGTAACGTACGCCTGGTCGGTGACATGGAGGTCACAGGGGATATCCATTTCGTCAGCCGTATCGGCGATCTGGCCGAAGCATTCGAGGTCACGGCCCACGACCGGGCGCTGGTCGAACCGGGCACGGTGATGGTGATCGAAGACGAGGGCACGCTGGCCCCCTGCCGCACCGCGTACGACCGCCGGGCGGCCGGTGTGGTCGCCGGTGCCGGTGATTACCGGCCGGGCATCGTTCTCGACGGGACTGCGTCCCATCGACCGGCGATTGCCCTGGTGGGCAAGGTGTTCTGCAAGGTCGACGCACGCACGACGCCGATCGCCGTGGGGGACCTCCTGACCACATCGGACACGCCGGGCCACGCAATGCGCGCCTGCGATCAGACCCGCACGCCGGGCGCCGTCATCGGCAAGGCCCTGCGCCGGCTGGAGGATGGCACAGGACTCATCCCCATCCTCGTGGCCCTCCAGTGAAAGTGGATATCCCATGTACATCACCTCGGTTACGCTGACCGTGGTAGGTCAGGCCACGGGTCTGACCTGCCCGGTCAAGGTCGAGTGGACCTTTGGTACCAAGACGCCCGACGTCATCGAAGTCTACCAGGGGCACCTCAGCGCCGCTGAGAGGCTGGCCCAGGTGCACATCGACGATGACGGGACGCCCACCTCGACGACCGTCCAGCTGCCAGCCGGGCAGCCAGCGGTGACGGTGTTTGCCAGCCCGCGCCTGCTCGACGACACCGGCACGTTGGAGGACACCATGCCCGATGCCCGCAGGGTTGAACGTGACTGGCAGTCGTTTGCCCTGTCGGTCACGATTGCGACGCCGGCCCAGCAGGGTACGGGGGAGGTCAAGGTGCCACCGCGGCGCCCGCCCACCATCACCCGCCTGGACACCGCGCCGCCGATTGTGCGCGTGCTGCCGCCGCTGCCCCCACTGCCGGTCACCCTGCCAAACGTCGTCAAGGTGCCTGGCCGGATTCGGGTGCACTGGATCGCCGGGGACGACTTTGGCAAGTACCTGGTGCGTTGGGTATCGAACGATCCATTCGGTCGGGGTAACAACCCAATGGGGATGGACGTCGAAAAAGGTGGCCGCTCCGGCGTCTACGAGCTCGTCGGGGCCATTCCGGGCGTCGAATACGCGTTCAACGTCAAGGGTGGCTGGGGATGGCCGTCGTATCGATACACCGACTGGTCGGAGCCGCAGCACACCATCGCCCAGCCGCATCTACGTGGCCTACGCGCCTACCTGGTCGCCAGCGGCATCGACCCGGGCGCCGGGGTGCGGCAGTACGTGCACGGCGATGGCGGCAGCGTACGCTCGTTCATGCAGCTCTCTGAGACGTAACTGTCAGACTTTCACGACGGAGCGCCAATTGATGCAAACCACGGTCATCGAGGTCAAAGACTTTCGCAAAACCTACGGTAGTTTTGTTGCGGTGGACACGATCCGCAGGTGCTCTTTCTGGACGAACCGACCGCCGGATTGGACGTGGCGACGCGCGTCGAGTTGCATGGGATGATGCGAGAGCTGCAAGCCAG
>CAZXQZ010000298.1:0-4763 GCA_964642445.1 uncultured Anaerolineae bacterium | reverse complement strand
GCGCACGGCGGCGCGCCAGCCACCAGGCCAGCAGGGCCAGGATCGCCACGGCCAGCAGGGGTATCAGCCAGCGCGGTCTGGCCGGCGGCGGTGTCTGGGCAGCGACGACCGTTTCGGCGGGGGTCTGCCAGTCTGGGATGGTGGCGCGTTCCGGTAAGGCGTAGTGCTTCTCCCATAGGTCCAGGTAACGGGCTTCTTCGGCTGTCCAGCGGGCATCGTCCCATCCCAGCTCCGCCTGGCACACCGTACGCACCCTGGGCAAAATGTCGCGCCCACCGCCCGGCAGCAGCAGACCCAAACGTACCCGGCGCAGCAGCAGGTCATCCAGGCGCACGACCTGCTCGTGCCGGGCCGCCCAACGCAGCTCGGCCCACAAGGCCGGTGTGCTGCCAATGGCCTCCAGCTCACCGGTCTGCGTCGCTGCCACCAGCTGCGGTGCAGACGCGCCGTAGCGCCCCAGCAGACGCCGGCGCAGCGCTTCGTCCAGGCGAACCGTGACCGGATCACTCCCCTCACCGGGCGCCGACGTGATGCTTTCGGGCAGCTCGGCGGTCACCGGATCGAGGGCCGAGACGTTTTCAGCTGGGGGTGACAGCTCAGGAAAGCGGCTCCCCACCGCTTCCAGCGCATCGAGGGCGATCAGGCGGAACGTCGTCAGTTTGCCGCCGGTGACGGTCAACAATCCTTCTTCTTCCCACACGACGTGGTCGCGCGATTCTCGGGAAGGATCGGCCTTGCCTGTCCCTACCACCGGGCGCACACCGGCAAAGGTCGCCACCACGTCGTCCAGGTCGAGGTGCAAGGAAGGAAACTCTGTCGTGACCGCGGCCATCAGGTAGGCCACTTCCTGCGGCGTGATGCGCGGCTCGCTGTCGAGCGCCTCGCTGTGATCGACATCGGTTGTCCCGACCACGGTCGCACCTTCCCAGGGGAAGATGACCAGCGGTCGGGCGTCCCAGGGGTGGACGAAGCTAATGGCCTGCGCAATCGGGAACCGCCAACCCGGAAATACGATGTGACTGCCGCGCAGAGGACGCAGCCGCGGCGCAGCATCGACTTCGCCGCGCAGCCGGTCCGCCCAGGCACCGGTGGCATTGATCACCGCACGCGCCCGCAGGTCCAGCCAGCGGTCGGTCAGCTCGTCGTGCAGCTGGACGCCGTTCACAGGGCTGCCTGGTTCGTCTGACGCGCGCAGTACGTGGACGACGCGAGCATAGTTCAGCGCTGTGCCGCCGGCCGCCACGGCTTCACCGATCACCCGCAGCACCAGGCGGGCATCGTCGGTCTGGGCATCGTGGTAACCAAAGCCCCCTTCGAGGTCCTCGCGGGCAATCGAAGGCGCCAACATGCGCATCTCGCCGGCACTGTAACGGCGGTGCGTCCACTGCAACGCCATCAGGTCATACATCGACAGGCCGGCGCGGTAAGTCCAGGTTCCGGGCCGGTCGCCTTTGTACACCACGAGCAGAAAGCCCAGGGGATCGATCAAACCGGGTCCATCGGCCAGCAGGCGCTCGCGCTCGCGCACCGACGCCCACATCAGTCCCAACTTGCGGTCTTTCAGGTAACGCAAACCACCGTGAACCAGCTTGGAAGACCGGCTCGACGTGCCCCAGGCGTAGTCGCGCTGCTCCACCAGGAGTGTGCGCAGCCCCAGGCGCGTGGCTTCACGCAAAATGCCGGCACCGGTGATACCGCCTCCGATGACGAGCACGTCCCACGGCTGGTCCAATTGGTTCCATAGCGCGTCGCGTTCACGTGTCAGGTGGTTGTCCATGCCGGTTACTCCTCAGGTAACAGCTTGCCCGGATTCATGATACCCGTGGGATCGACGCGCTGCATGGTATCGCGCAGCACCGCCAGGCCAAGCTCGCCCTTTTCTGCAGTCAGGTAGGGTGCATGATCGATACCCACGCCGTGCTGGTGGCTGATCGTACCGCCCTGCGCCACGATGGCCTCGCTGGCTGCCGCCTTCAGCAGATGCCAGCGGTGTAACGTCTCATCCGGATCGGGCGCAATACGGAACAAATAGGTCGTATAGACGCTGGCGCCGGTCGGATAGAGGTGGGAGAGGTGGGTGAAGACGTGCACCCGTTCGTCAAATTCCTGCAGGGCACCCCGCAGCCCCTCCTCGATCGCATCGAGCATAAACGGCACGTGCGTCCAATGAATGGCCGTTTCGACCGTATCCACGGCATAGCCCATCTCCCACAGGGTGTTGCGCAGGTACGGGGTCATGAAGCGACCCTTGTGCCACTGGCGGCCAAACGCACGTCCGACGTGCACGCCCCCCTGGTGAGCCGCAATATCCAGTGCTGTGCGGCGCGCAGTCTTGACCACACCAGTCCGCCCGCTGAAACCGACCAGCAGCATGCACTTCTGATCGTCGAGCCCGCGCAGCGAAAGGAAACGCTCGAGCGCACCCAACAAGCGCCGGTGCCCGGCCAGGGCCAGCGTGGTTTGTGTCTCGACCGCGGTGCTCAGCCGCAGCAGCGACAGCGGCAGTCCGGCCTGGACGATCTGGCGCGCGGCCAACACGGCCCGCTCGAACTCGGGGAAGAAGATGGCATGAAAGTCCTCCTGTTCGGGCAGCGGCGAGATGCGTACCGTAGCCTGCGTGATGATGCCCAGGCGCCCCTCGGACCCCAAAACAAGTTCACGCAGGTCGGGTCCGGCCGCCGACGCTGGCCAGGTCGGCAGATCGAGCAGACCGGCGGGCGTGATGACCCGGCCACCGGCAAAGAGGCGCTCGATGCGCCCGTAACCCAGGGACTGCTGCCCCGACGAGCGCGTGGCGATCCACCCGCCGAGCGTTGACAGCTCGAAGGACTGGGGAAAATGACCGAGGATGTAGCCGCGGGCACGCAGCTGGGCTTCCAGGTCGGGACCGGTAATGCCGGCGCCAAACGTAGCCAGCCGGCTGACTTCGTCGAACAACTGCAAGCGGTTCAGCCGGCCCAGGTCAACCGTCAGCACCGGCCGGTCGCCGGGCAGCGGGTTGATGTGGCCCACCACGCTGGTACCACCGCCATACGGCACCAGCCGCACGTCGTTCGCCCGTGCATAATCGAGCAGGGTGACCACATCGGCCTCGGCGGTGGGGTAGGCCACGCCATCGGGGAAGACCCCGATGCGACCGCTGCGCAGGGCAATCCAGTCGGGCATGCTCTGCCCGCGGGCGTGTTGCGCACGGTCGGCGGCGGTCGCGACGACCAGGCGATGCGCCGGCAGCCGCGTGCGCGGCACACTGGCCACTACCTCTTCGAAACGTGCATCCCGCGGTGGCGTTGCCGGACCGACCAGCTGCTCCAGCAGCAGTGCCGTCGTCTTGGGTACCGGATAAGAGACGGCACTGTCACCCCAACCATTCCATCGTCGCACGATTCACCTCCGATTGTCGGTCCTGCGAAGCTGCCTGCAAAGGTTGACACAGACTCACGCGCCGACGCGCAAAAGCCGCAGTCGGAGGATTCAATTGTTTCGCCTTCGCGGCTTCGCGTGTGCAATATCTGCCTGCAGACCCGCCGCCAGCCTGGAATTCAGTTTACCGCCAGCGGCCTGCTTGTCAAATTTCCTGTACACCCGTCCCGCCCACACCGTCTGTCCCGCAGGTGGTAGTCGGCAGTAAGGGTTTGAACGTGCGCGGCGGGCCCGGCACCAATTTTCCCATCCTGACCTTTGCCCAGGGCGGCAGTCGTTACGACATCGTCGGCAAGACGCCGGATGGTACCTGGTGGCAGGTGTGCTGCATCGGTGCGAAAAATGACAAGGGCTGGATGGCGGCCAGCTACGTCACCACCAGCGGTGATACCACAGCCATCGCTGTGGCCGCCGACATCCCCACCCCACCGCCCGCACCCACATCGGCGCCGAAACCGGTGGGCGGTGGTGCACCACCCGCGTCCGGTGGGCCGGCTGGTGTGCTGCTTTACTCCGTCGCCAACATGAACGAAGGCCGCTGGGAGCTGTGGGAGTACAACTTCGGCAATAGCCAGGCGCGCAAACTGTTCGATTGGCGCACCGAGGTCGCGTTCACCCCTGATTACCGGCAGGTCGCCTATTTTGCCTGGCCGCCAGCTGTTGGCCGTGAAAACACCGGCATCTGGAC
Source organism: uncultured Anaerolineae bacterium (assembly GCA_964642445.1). GTDB lineage: Bacteria > Chloroflexota > Anaerolineae > SSC4 > Amarolineaceae > SSC4. Next base: position 655 of record CAZXQZ010000298.1, on the reverse strand, counting down.
CATGAATGCCGACTACAGCGGTGAGCGCCTGATCATCCGCGGCGGCGAGTACCCCTCCTGGTCACCCGACGGCGGTCGTCTAACTGGCGGCGATGGTGAAACCGTCTACATCTTCAACTCGGACGGTGGCGGCTTGCGCCCGCTGGTCAACGGCGAATACCCGGCCTGGGCACCCAACAGCAACTGGATTGCCCACCGCGCCTGCAACGGCGGCGCGTGTGGTATCTACATGACCGATGCCGATTCCGGTGCGCAGCAGCGGCTGACCACCGGCGGCAGCGATGGCCAACCGGCCTGGAGCCCCAACGGCCGGCAGATTGCCTACATCTCGAAGGATGATGGTAATTTCGAGATCTACCGGATCAACAGCGATGGCAGCGGCAAAACACGTCTGACCACCAGCCCGAACAGTGACGGTCTGCCAGTCTGGTCACCAGATGGCAACTGGATTGCCTTCCGCTCGGACCGCGAGGGTAAATGGGCGATTTTTGTCATGCGGTCGGATGGATCGGACGTGCGCAAGGTGACGGATGCTGATGTGCTGCCGGTGTGGTTTTATGAGAAGATGGCGTGGAGGAGGTAGGGAGTGGGGAGTAGGGAGTGGGGAGTAGGGAGTACGGAGTAGGGAGTAGGGAGTACGGAGTAGGGAGTAGGG
>CAZXQZ010000297.1:0-4767 GCA_964642445.1 uncultured Anaerolineae bacterium | reverse complement strand
ATAATGAGGGGGCGGGGAGTTGCGTAATGGTAGGGAGCTGAGTACTATTGTTGTGGCGAGGCAGTCAGTTGAGTCAGGAGATGAGGGTGTTGTACGTTGAGAATGTTACGCGCGGTGTGAGGCTGGTCGAAGCGGGGCGGGTGGCGAACAACCCGTGGACCCGGCTGAAGGGGTTGATCGGTGTACGGTCGCTGGAGCCGGGCGATGGACTGGCCATCAAGCCCTGCAACGGCGTGCACTGCTTCTTCATGTCGATCCCGATCGACGTGGTGTACGTCAGCGCTGATGATCGGGTGGTCGATATCGACGCCAACATGCAGCCGTGGACGGTTGGCCGCGTGCGGCGCGGCGTGCGATACGTGCTGGAGCTGCCAGCGGGGCACTGCGCCCGTACCGGAACCGTTGTCGGCGACCAGTTGAGCGTAAACTTCGTTTAGTCACTTTGCCTTTGTATTGGCGATTCCACCTGGTTTTGGAATACTGTGTCACACTACCCAAGCCGCAGGTGTAACGGAGAACGGAACATGATTTCGCACGAAGCCACTTACGATACGCCAGGGGGGCACGATGGAGTGACCACATCACGGCCAGTGCACATCGGCCGTGTGGCGCAGGATGCAATACTGTGTTGCGTGTTCTACTGGCGGGAGGCTGCATGCTCGACAAACTGCGTGAACCGGTCAATGGTTTGACTCACCTGGGCGGCGCGTTGGTCGCTTTGTTTGGCGTGCTGCTGCTCTTGTACCTGGGGCGCGGCATGGTGAACAAACAAGTCGCCTTTCTGGTGTACGGGGTCTCCCTGGTCCTCATGTTTTCGGCCAGCGCCGCCTATCACTCGATCCGGGCCCGACCGGCAGTACTGCAGTGGCTGCGTAAGTTCGATCATGCGGCCATTTACCTGCTGATTGCCGGCACCTACACCCCCATTTGCCTACACTACTTCACGGGCTTCTGGCAGTGGGGCGTGCTGGCCATCGTGTGGGGTATGGCCCTGCTCGGTGTTACCACCACGCTGTTCTACGTCAACAAACCGCGCTGGCTGTCCGCCGGCATCTATCTCAGCATGGGCTGGATGTGCCTGATCGGTACGCCACAAATGCTGCAGTTCATGCCGACGGGCGCGCTCGTCTGGCTGCTGCTGGGCGGCCTGGTTTTTACCCTGGGTGCAGTCGTCTACGTCACCAAACGGCCAGACTTCTATCCCGGCGTGTTCGGCTTTCACGAAGTGTGGCACATCTTCGTCATCCTGGGCTGCCTCTGCCATTTCATCCTCGTCGCCGCCTACGTCGCCCCCCCCACGGCGCAATACACCAAGCCAAAATCCAAAATCGAACATCCAACATCCAATCCAAAATCGAACATCGGGGGTTCCATGAACGTTTCAGACATTCTCAAGTACGGGCATACCTTCTTCCTCAAGTCGTTGGCCGTGGTACCACCAGACCACCGAACCGACCCGGGAGCTTGCGGTCGCTGGTCGGTCCAGGATCTGCTGGCGCACATCACCTCTTACGAATGGGTGCTGGTGGAAATCCTGGAGAGCCTGACAACGCCGGGCCCCACGCCGACCCTGGACGAGTTCAAGGCGGGCGCGGATTTCAATGACTCCCAGGTCGACCGCCGGCAGGGCATGACGTACGAGGCGGTACTTGCAGAATACGATCACGCCCACGCCCGCGTGCGCACCCTGGTGGCACAACTGCCGGCCGCGGTATGGCGGCAAAATGGCGTGCTGCCCTGGTACGGTGCCGAGTACGACCTGGAAGACTTCATCGTGTACACCTACTACGGCCACAAACGCGAACACGGCGGGCAAATCCAGGTGTTCCGCGACCGGTTTGTGTGATCGAATAGCCTGATTGCGCGGCACGATGCATCGGTCTGCGCGGCGGCGCGTGAGACCCCGGCGACCCATTCAAACAGGCTCTTGTGGGTCACTTGTCACGGCTGTAGCCATTGATCGAGCGTCAACGGTATGCTGGTTGCCCGGATTCGCCGTCGATGGTACCGATGTGTTTGCCATGCACGAACCGGCGTGGCGAAACGATCGCTCGCGCAGCAAAGGTCCCACCCTCCTTTGACCATTCACCCGCTTTGGAGTACAATTTTCCGACCGGTAACACCCTCAATTAGGAGCCAACGGTGAGAATATTACTGTACACAGGCAAGGGCGGCGTGGGCAAAACGAGCCTCAGCGCGGCGACGGCCCTTCACTGTGCTGAGCGTGGCCTGCGCACGATCGTGCTCAGCACCGATCCGGCGCACAGCCTGGGTGATTCGTTCGATATGGCCCTGGGCAACGAGCCGCTGGCCATCGGCCCCAACCTGTGGGGCCAGGAAATCGACCTGCTGCACCAGATGGACCGCCACTGGGGTACCGTGCAGGACTACATCTCGGCCCTCTTCGCCTGGCGCGGCATGGACGACCTGGTGGCCGAAGAGACCGCCGTGCTGCCCGGCATGGAAGAGCTGGCCAGCCTGATGCAGATCACCTACCTGGCCGAGTCGGGTGACTACGACGTCATCGTGGTCGACTGCGCCCCGACCGGGGCGACGCTGCAGCTGCTGGCCCTGCCTGACCTGGCACGCTGGTACCTGGACCGCATCTTTCCCTGGGAAAAAAAGGTGCTCAAAGCCGCCATGCCGGTCATCAAACGGATGACCGACATGCCGATGCCGACCGATGCTCTCTACGATTCGGCGGAAGACCTGCTGCGCCAGCTCGAACGCATCAGCCGTCTGCTGACCGATCCGCAGCTGACGTCGGTGCGCCTGGTGCTCAATCCCGAAAAGATGGTCATCAAAGAGGCGCAGCGGGCGTACACCTACCTGAACCTGTACGGTTACGCAACCGACGCCGTCTTCTGCAACCGCATGATCCCGGCCGGTGTCACCGATGCCTATTTTGCCGCCTGGAAAGAGGCGCAGGCACGTTACCTGGTCATGGTGGAAGAGGCCTTCGATCCCCTGCCAGTGATGAGCATCCCCCTGTTCGACCAGGAAGTGGTGGGGCTCGATATGCTGCGGCGCATGGCCGAAGCCACGTACGATGATCGTGTCGACCCGACGGCCATTTTTTACGTCGGCAAACCGCAGGAAGTGACCAAAGAAAACGGCGTGTATAAGCTGAGTCTGCCGTTGCCGTTGGTCGAACGCAATCAGATCAAGCTCTCGCGCAGCATGGCCGATGAGCTGATCATCCACATCGGTAACTGGAAACGCAACCTCAGCCTGCCGCGCACCCTGTCGGGCTGCACGGTGGTGGGGGCCAAATACGAGGGCGACCGGCTGGTGGTGCTGTTCGACGGTATGGCCAATGGACAGGGTGAGGCTGCCCGGTCACGCGATGAATGACATGAATCAACCCGTGTGGCAGCGTTACCTGACCGACTATAACGAGGGCCTGGGCCTTGTCTACGAACGATTCGTGCTCAACGACTTTCTGCGTGATCTGTGCCGACGCTACCAGGTCACGTCGGTGCTGGAGGCGCCGCTGTACGGCATGGCCGGCGTCAGCGGCATCAACAGCGTGGCCCTGGCCCAGGCCGGCTGCAATGTCACCCTGGTCGACGACAACCCCACCCGCCTGGCGGGTGTCGAACGCATCTGGCAGGAGCTCGACCTGCCCGTCACCCTGGAGCTGGCCGCCAACTGGGGACGCCTGCCCTTCGCCAGCCGCAGTTTCGACCTGGCCTGGTGTTGGGCCGCCTTGTGGTACCTGCCTGATGCCGGTGAACTGCTGCGCGAGCTGGCCCGCGTCAGCCGGCGCGTCGTCTTCGTCGCCATGCCCAACAACCTGCAGGTGGGCTACTGGATGCGCAAGCTGGTGCTGGAGCGTGACTTCTTCCCGACGGTCGACGAGCGCTGGGTCGACATCAACCTGGTGCGCCGCCAGCTCAGCTGGCAGGGCGTGCGCATCGTCGAACAGGGCGTGCTGGACGTACCGCCCTGGCCCGATACGGTCATGCCGGCCAACGAGGTGCTCAAACGCCTGGGTATTCGTTCGCGCCAGCTCGAGAGCCAGTTCACCGGCGAGGGTTGGACCTGGTCGACCATGGCCTATTACCTGAACCAGCAGCCCGATTTGTACGACCGGGTGATGAAATACGCCTGGCTGGACCATGCCCGGCTGCCCTGGCAGATCAAGGCCATCTGGGCGCATCACCGCTACCTGGTGGGTGAGGTATAGAACGGGTGTCAACGATCAAACTGGCCCACGTGGGCCTGGGCCGTTGGGGCCCGAACTTGCTGCGTGCGTTTGCCTCCCTGCGCGGCAGCGCCGTCACCTGGGTGTGCGATGCCGATGAACAGGCGTTGAAAAAGGCCCATATCCTGGCGCCGGACGCCACGCTGAGCAGCGACTACGCCGATGTGTTGGCCGATCCCCAGGTGGACGCCGTCGTTCTGGCAGTGCCGGCGGTGCGGCATTACGACATGGCACGCCAGGCGCTGCTGGCCGGTAAACACGTTTTCGTCGAAAAACCGCTGACCCTCAACCTGGCCGAAGGCGAGCGCCTGGTTGAACTGGCCGCCGCCCACCAGCGTATCCTGATGGTGGGCCACCTGTTGGAATACCACCCGGCCGTGACCTACCTCAAGGCCATGCTCGATCGGGGTGACCTGGGGACCCTGCGCTACATCTACTCGCAGCGCCTCAACCTGGGCGTGGTGCGCCAGGACGAAAACGCCATGTGGAGCCTGGCCCCGCACGACATTGCGATGATGCTCTACCTGCTGGGAAAGGAGCCGGAGGTCGTGGCGGCTCAC
>CAZXQZ010000296.1:0-4870 GCA_964642445.1 uncultured Anaerolineae bacterium | reverse complement strand
AGCTCGCCACCTTCATCGATGCGGGCAACTCGTGGCAGAAGTCCGTCGGCCTGGGTGGATACGACATGAATGTCCTGGTGCTGACGAACTCGGCGGTGCCGGGTCCCAAACCCAAGATCTTCATCACGTCGGCGATCCACGCCCGCGAATACACGACCGCCGAACTGACCACCCGCTTCGCCGAATTCCTGGTCACCAACTACAACGTCGATCCCGACGTGACCTGGATCCTGGATCACCACGAAATCCATCTGATGCTGCACACTAACCCCGATGGTCGTAAGCAGGCCGAAACCGGCCTATCGTGGCGCAAGAACACCAATCAAAACTACTGCGGTGCCACCAGCACCAGCCGTGGGGCCGACCTCAATCGCAACTTTGAGTTCGAGTGGGGCTGCTGTGGTGGATCGAGCGCCAGCCAGTGCAGCGAAACGTACCGTGGTCCCAGCGCAGCCTCCGAACCCGAAACACAGGCGGTGCAGAGTTACGCACGGGCCATCTTCCCCGATCAACGGGCAAGCTCGCTGACGTCGCCTGCCCCCGTCGATGCAACGGGTCTGTACATCGACGTTCACAGCTACAGCCAGCTGGTCCTGTGGCCGTGGGGTTTCACGAGCACAGTGGCTCCCAACGGTACCGCAATGCAAACCCTGGGCCGCAAGTTCGCCTACTTCAACAGCTACACCCCCGAACAGGCGATTGGCCTGTACCCCACCGATGGTACCACCGACGATTTCATCTACGGTGACCTGGGTGTGCCCGCCTACACCTTCGAGCTGGGTACCAATTTCTTCCAGGACTGCCCGACCTTCGAAAACACCATCCTCCCCACCAACATGGCGGCGCTGCTCTACGGCGCCAAGGTGCCGCGCACACCCTACATGACCCCCGCCGGGCCCGATGCTCTGAACGTGAGCGCGGCGCCAGTGCTGGTGACAGCCGGTGAGCAGGTGAACCTGACCGCATCTGTCAACGACACCCGTTTCAACAACTCCAACGGTGCCGAACCCACCCAGGCCATTGCCGCGGCTGAATACTACGTCGATGTCCCACCCTGGCAGCTGGGCGCGGTCGCGCACCCCATGGTCGCTGTCGATGGCACTTTCAACAGCACCGTCGAAGGCGTCACCGCCACGGTCGCGACGACAGGCCTGACCGGCGGACGCCACACGATTTTCGTGCGTGGCAAGGACGCCGCCAACAATTGGGGGGCCATCAGCGCCGTATTCCTGTACATCGCGACTGGCAATGAGGGCGCCGCGGCGGGCAGCGTCATCGAACAGGGCAGCGGTCGCCCCCTGGCCGCAACGGTCACGATCGTCGGGCCAAACATCTCCACGACAACGAATGCGCAAACCGGTATGTTCAGCCGCACTGCACCGGCGGGTACCTACAGCGTGGTGGCGTCGGCGCCTGACCACAACACCGTCACCATCAACAACGTCACCATCGCCGACGGTGTCATCACGCCGGTTACCTTCGTACTGCCACTCACCACCGGTGCCTGTACGATCGGTTCGCTGGTCAACGTCGCCTACAGCAACGACTTTGAGACCAACAGCACCGGTTGGACGCACAGCGGGACTGGCGACACCTGGGCGTTGGGGAGCACCCGTACCCACAGCGGCATCAAAGCCTGGCGTGCGACGGCGCCATCGACCACCAGCGATCAGCGGCTGGTTTCGCCATCGATTACGGTTCCCAGCGGCCAGACCCCGGTCAACCTGCAGTTCTGGAACTACCAGATGCTCGAAAGCCGCACGGGTGGCTGCTACGACGGCGGTATCCTCGAAGTGAGCACCAACGCCGGCAGCACCTGGACGCAGATCACCAGCGGGTTGCTCACCGATCCCTACGACGGTCCGTTTGGCGGCGGCAATCCCCTGGGCAGCGTGAATGCGTGGTGCGGCTCACCCCAGGACTGGCTCAACTCGATCGTCAACCTCTCCCCGTACGCCGGCCAGACGGTGCAGTTCCGCTTTCGCGCCGGGACCGACACCGGCGTCGGCACGGAGGGCTGGTTCATCGACGACGTCGTCGTACAGGCATGCCAGGCGCGAACCTGTTACTGGGCCGACGTCAACTGCTCCTGCCTCACTGGTGGCTCCAATGCGATCGACGTGTATGACGTGACCGTTGTCGCCAACGCGTGGAATCTGTACAATCAGAACGGCATCTACTCCCAGGCGGCTGACATCGACTGCCGTGCCCCCGGCGGCTGTGATGAGGTCATCGACGTGGTCGACGTACAGACCGCGGCGTCGATGTGGGGTCTCGCCTGCCCGGACAGTTGATCGCCGGCCACCGGCCTGCGACGGACACCGCATAGGTCACACAGAACACAAAGGCTATCAAAAATCCTTTGTGTTCTGTGTGTTTTTGCGGTGAATCTTGCGGCTACGGTGAATCTTGCGGCTACAAGGAAGAATCATGTTGACACGTACGCGCGTGCGTCGCTACCTGATCGAGTTCGTCCTGATCGTCACCGGCGTTACCATGATGGCACTGGCGGTCGATATCTTCCTGGACCCCAACGACGTGGTGCCGGGCGGCTTCACCGCCCTGGCGATTTTTGCCAACCGGTTGTGGGGCTGGTCCGTTGGCATGACCCTACTGGTGCTCAACATCCCCTTTCTGATCGCTGGCACGCTGCTGCTCGGTCGTTCCTTTGGTCCCAAGACGATCCTGGCCACCGTGCTGGTATCGCTGAGCATCGACTTCTGGCAGGGGCGCGTACCGACCGTGCAGGGTGATCCCCTGCTGTACGTGGCCTACGGTGGTCTCCTGTTCGGCCTGGGTCAGGGACTGGTTTTTCGCGCCAATGCCACCACCGGTGGCACCGAAACGCCGGCCAAGCTGCTCGAACACTTTTTCCACATCCGCATGTCCCAGTCACTGCTGGCCATGGACGGACTCATCCTGGGCCTGGCCGCGATCTTTTTTGGCCTGGAACCGGCCCTCTATGCCCTGATCGTCGCCTGGGTCATGGCCCGCATGATCGACCTGGTCGACGTCGGCTTCAACGCCAGCCTGAGCGCGTTCATCGTCACCGACCAGGTAGAAACGATCCGCGACGCCATCTTGCAGGAACTCGACCGTGGGGTCACCATCCTGCCCGGCGAAGGCGGCTACACCGGCGCCCCGCGTACCATGCTCTTCACCGTCATCAACCGCCGCGAAGCCAGCCGGCTGCGCACCCTCGTCAGCCAGGTCGATCCCCAGGCCTTCGTGGTGCTCAACCCCAGCACCGAAGTCCTGGGAGAAGGCTTCAAACCGCTGATGCGTCCCCTGCCCAAACGCTTCCGTGAGGCATAGAATTCCTCTGGAGTGCGGCAGCCACGCTGCCGCTCTGGAGTGCGGCAGCCACGCTGCCGCTCTGGAGTGCGGCAGCCACGCGCAAACCGTAAAGCGCAAGCGTGGCTTGCGCACTCCAAATCCTTTCTTCGGAATTGACACATTCCCCCAACCATGCTACACTGCCGCCCATCCATACTGGGACATCACTGTAGTGACGAATCAAGTTCTGGCCAACCAGGCCACCGCCAAGCAGATCAAGTGCAAGAAGCCGGACCTTAGCGTCTGGTAGTTTGTGCTTGCCCAGTTCTATCACGAAGGCACAGCCGGCTTCCAGACATCCTGGGGCCGGTTTTTTGTTGACCGGCTGCCAGGACCCTGTTCTGTATGCCGGTTTTTCGTTCGTCTAACCGAACCAACGACTGACGGGAGAGTGATATGTCGCTGAATAATTTCGCCATTATCGAATCGACACTACGCGAAGGCGAGCAGTTCGCCAACGCGTTCTTCACGACCGAACAGAAGGTGGAGATCGCCCAGGCCCTCGATGCCTTTGGGGTTGAGTACCTGGAGCTGACGTCGCCCATGGCTTCGCCCCAGAGCCTGGCAGACTGCCGCACGATCGCCCGCCTGCCGCGGCGCACGCGGATTCTCACCCACACCCGCTGCCACCTGGACGATGCGCGTGTGGCGATCGACAGCGGTGTCGATGGCATCGACGTCGTCATCGGTACGTCGTCGTACCTGCGCGAGTTCAGCCACGGCAAGGACATCCCGTACATCATCGAAAATGCGATTCAAGTGGTCGAGTTCATCAAAAGCCAGGGCCTGGAAGTACGGTTCAGCACCGAAGATTCTTTCCGCTCGGACCTGGTCGACCTGCTGACCGTCTATCGTGCCGTCGACCGCATCGGCGTCAACCGCGTCGGCATCGCCGACACCGTGGGGGTGGCGACGCCGCGCCAGGTGTACGACCTGGTGAGCACGCTGCGCAAGCTGGTCCGCTGTGATATCGAGTTCCACGGCCACAACGACTCGGGCTGCGCCATCGCCAACGCTTACGGCGCGCTGGAGGCCGGCGCCACCCACGTCGACACGACGGTGCTGGGCATCGGCGAGCGTAACGGCATTACCCCGCTGGGCGGTTTGGTGGCGCGACTCTACGCCACCGATCGGTCGCTGGTGCAGAAATACAACCTGCCCCTGCTGCGCGACGTCGAGAATCTGGTCGCCGATATCGTCGGCGTGGACGTGCCGTTCAACAACTACATCACCGGCTTTGCGGCGTTCACGCACAAGGCGGGTATTCACGCCAAAGCTATTCTCAACAACCCATCGACCTACGAGATTCTCGATCCCGCCGATTTTGGGCTCAGCCGCTACATCCACATCGCCCACCGCCTCACCGGCTGGAATGCCATCAAGGCGCGTGCCGATCAGCTGCAGCTCGACCTGACCGACGACGATGTCAAAGAAGCCACGAGCCACATCAAGGCCCTGGCCGACGAAAAGCCGCTGGCTCTCGACGACGTCGACGCGATTCTGCGTGCCTGGCGCCATCCCCATCCCCAGGCCG
>CAZXQZ010000295.1:0-4902 GCA_964642445.1 uncultured Anaerolineae bacterium | reverse complement strand
AACTTCGCCCGTGGTACGGTCGATCGTCATGTCGATCTTGGTCAGCACCCGGCCAAACGAGCTGGCGCTGGTGACGAGCTTGCCGTCGATGTTGCAGTTGTAAGCGTTGTGTGTGTGGCCGCTGATGACCATGTCGACTTCATCATCCAGCCGGTTGACGATGTCCACCACCGGGCCGGTGAAACCACTGCATTGATTCATCGTGCCGGGATTGGAGGATTGGTTCTGCGCCCCGCCTTCGTGCAGCAGCACCACGATGGTTTCGATGCCGTGCCGCTTCAGCTCAGGCACCAGGGCGTTGACGGTGTCGGCCTCATCCAGGAAGTCGAGCCCCGCGACACCCGATGGGGTCACGATGGACGGCGTGCCTTCGAGGGTCATGCCGATGAACGCCACTTTCGCACCCGCAAAACTGCGCATCTTGTAGGCCGGGAAGATCGTCTTGCCGTTGTCCTCGCGCACGACGTTGGCGGCCAGGAACCGGAAGTTGGCCCCGGAGAAGGGATCCCCATCCAGGCAGCCATCCACCGGGTGGCAGCCACCCTCCTGCATGCGCATCAGCTCGGCCCAGCCCTCATCGAACTCGTGATTGCCGACGGCGTTGTAGTCGAGGCCGATCAGGTTGAAAGCCTCAATCGTTGGTTCATCGTGGAAAAGGGCCGAGATCAGGGGACTCGCGCCGATCATGTCGCCAGCCGAGACCACGACCGTGTTACGATTCATGGCACGCAGGTTGTCGATGTGAGTGGCCAGGTACTCCACGCCACCGGCCGGCGTCGTGCCAAAGTTGCCAGGTGGGAGCAGGTTACCGTGAAAGTCATTGAGGGCCAGGATTTGCACGTCGACGGTGACCGGTTTGCCCGCCATGGCGGGGGCCGCGACGGCGGTCAGAACCAGGACGACGACGAGGACGGCCAGCCAGATGGCCGGCCTACGCAGTGAGAGACGACGGTTCATACAGTATCTCCTTCGATCGGTTGGATTGGTCAGACGTACATCAGGGGGACAGGTGGCTGCACGGATGCCCTTGGGGAAGTGGCAGGAAATGATACACCATGCGTGATGTGTTGTCCAAATCTTATCACGAAGTGGTCATTGACTTACGCCCCAATCGTGATCGAGAAACCGATCTGTTGGACTTGACGTTACGCGCAGGCCGTGTTATGATACACTCACTGACCGACCGACGGTCGGTCAGTGAGTTGAGGGGAGGCGGCTGTATGGCACGCATCGTGAAAGAACCCGATGTCCGGCGCAGTGAGATCCTGGATGTCGCGCAGCAAATGTTCTATACGCGTGGCTACGAGCAGACGTCGATCCAGGACATCATCGACCAGGTCGGTATTGCCAAAGGCACCTTCTACCACTATTTTGGCTCCAAAGTCGACCTGCTGGATCAGTTGATCGAGCGCCTGGTCGATCAGGCCATGGTGTTCATCGAAGCAGTGGCGACCGACGGGCAGTTGAATGCTCAGCAGAAGTTGATCCAGATGTTTGGCCGCGTGGGCAGTTGGAAAACACAGAGCAAAGCCTTTTTTCTCGATATCCTGCGGCCGTACTACAGTGCCGACAATGCGGTGCTGCGCCAAAAAATGCAGACCATGGGTCTCATGCGTATGTCACCCTATTTCACCGACATCATCCGGCAGGGTGTCGCTGAAGGCTGTTTCGTTACCGACCACCCCGACGACCTGGCGGAGGTGATTCTGGCCATTCTGACGGCGTGGTCAGAGGGTCTGGCCACGATGATCCTGCAGAATCCAGATAATGGTGATCTCTGGCCCGCAGCCCGGCAAAAAGCTCTCGTCTCGCAGTACGCCATCGAGCGCCTGTTGGGTGCGGCACCCGGATCGCTGCCGCTCATCGATCTCGAGAGCCTCCGGGCATGGTTCGAATAGGGCGGGTAGAACATGGTTGGCGAGTCAGGAGGTGAATGAATGGGCAAATACTTCAAAATGGCCTGGCGCAACTTGTGGCGCAACTGGCGGCGTACCGCCATTGCCGCGACGGCGATTACCCTGGGCGTGATACTGCTGCTGCTGTTCGACGGCATCATCAAGGGCTCTGACCAGGCAATCTTTGGCAATGCAGTGCGTTTGTATGGTGGTAACATCCAGGCGCACGAGCCCGGCTTTCGTGACAAGGCCGGCCGCCTGCCGATTTTGCCACTGACCGACCCCGATGCGGTCGTTTCGGCGGCCACGGCGCAGCCGCTGGTCACTGCGGTTGCCAAGCGGATCAACACGGGCGGGATTATCAGCGGCCAGGAAGATGCCGTGCCGGTCGTGATTACGGCGATCGAACCCTCGGTCGAGGCGGGTTACAGCCTGCAGGCCGAAAACATCGCCGAGGGCCGATTCTTGCAGGAAGGCGAAGGGGATGCGGTGTTCATCGGCAAGGGTCTGGCCGACATGCTCGATGTCTCGGTTGGCGACCGCGTCAACCTGCTCGGGCGCAGCAAAAACGAACAGATGCGCCAGCGCACCATGACCGTGGTCGGCGTGTATGACCTGGGGATGCCCGATGCCGAAAAGGGCACCGTCTTCATCACCCTGCCGGAGGCGCAGACGCTGTACAACCTGCGCGATGCGGTGACCGAGGTGACGATCAACCTGGCGCAGGTTGGCCACGAAGCGGCGGTCATCCAATCGCTGCAAGCAGCACTGCCGGACTACGAGATTGACTCGTTCGACACCCTGCGCCCCGAGATTCGTGAAACCATCGCCACCAAACTGGCGTTTACCACCTTCTTTGGCATGGTGGTGATTCTGATTGCCTGCATCGGCATTCTGAATATCCAGATGATGGCGGTGTTCGAACGTACGCGCGAGATGGGTGTGCTGGCGGCGTTGGGTATGAAGGGGCGGCAGCTGATGTGGCTGTTCCTGCTCGAAGGCACGCTCATCGGCGCGGTCGGTGCGGCCGTGGGTTGTACGCTGAGTTTCTTCCTGCTGGGTTGGCTGCAGCGGGTTGGCATCGGTTTTGCGTTTGCCTCGGGCATGGGCGAAATCACCGCCCTGATGGGCAACCGCATCTACCCCACCGCCTATCCGGCCGACATCATCAGCCGTGGGGTGATGGTGATCTTCATCGCGGCCCTGGCATCGTTGTACCCGGCCTGGCAGGCGGCGCGCAAACAACCGGCGGAGGCGCTGCACCATGTGTAAGGAACCGGTCTGGAGGGTTAACTATGGCTCTCGGTAGATTGTGGACGATCGCCTGGCGCGATTTGGGGCGTCACAAACGGCGCACGTTCTTTTCGATCGTCGCGGTGGCGATGGGCCTGGGGTTGATGATCCTGCTGGATGGCTGGATTGCTGGCGTTGTGGACGACGCACTGCAAACCAGTATTCGCTACGATACGGGTCACGTCCAGCTGCGTGCGGCATCCTATGAGCCGGAAAAAGCGACGCTACAATGGAAACACCTGCTTGCTGATCCGGAGGAGCTGGCTGCACAGGTACGCGCCATGCCCGAAGTCGCGGCAGCTGCGCCGGTGCTGCGGGCCAGCGGGGTGATCAACACGCGTGATGAATCGACGGGTCTCAAGCTGTACGGCATCGACACCGAATCCGCCGTCTACGACCCATTTCGTGCGGCACTGGTGGCTGGCAGCTGGCTGACCGGCGATGATCGCAGCGGCATTCTGATTGGCAAGCACCTGGCCGACGGTCTTGGCTTGCAGGTGGGGGATCGCGTCAACCTGGCCATCGTCAATGCCAATGGCGAACCGGTCGAAACGGGCTTCGACATTCGCGGACTGTTTTCGACCGGCTATTTTACCTATGACGATGGCGCCGTCCTGATGCCGCTGGCCCGGGCGCAGACGTATACCGGCACCGAAGGACACGCCAGTGCGATCTTCATACTGCTGCACAATCAGGCGGACGCCGAACGTGTCACCGCATCGCTGCAGAGCCCTGGTGTGGCGGCATTGAGTTACCTCACGCTCAATGAGCTGTTCTTGCAGTTGATGCAGTCGGCCCTGGGCTTCTACGTCCTGATTTATGGTATCGTCATCCTGATCGTCGCCGTCATCGTCGCCAATACCCTGCTGATGGCGGTCTTCGAGCGCATCCGCGAGATGGGCATCCTGGCGGCGCTGGGCATGCGCGGACGCCACATCGCCGTGATGTTTCTGTTGGAGGCGGCTGCCTTGGGGCTGGTCGGCATCCTGGGAGGGCTCGTGCTCGGCACGGCCGGCGTGGCATATCTGGCCAGCGTTGGCGTGTCCATCGGCGATATTGGCTCGGCCGCCGGCAACATCCCGATCGGCTCGACGATGTACGGCGGGTTCAACCCGGGTGGTATGGTGTCACTGACGTTGTGGACCCTCGCCATTACCCTGCTGGCGGCGCTGTATCCGGCCTGGTACGCCGCGCGGCTCGAACCGGTGGAGGCGCTGCGGGCGCTGTAAGAGAGGATCAACATGGATATCATTCAATTCGAGAACGTCTCCAAAACCTACGTCGTGGGTGAGGTCGAAACCCGTGCCCTGGATGGGGTGAGTCTCAACCTCGGCGAGGGTGAGTTCACAGCGATCGTGGGTCCCTCCGGTTCGGGCAAGACGACGATGCTGCAGCTGATGGGCTGCCTGGACAAACCGAACAGCGGCATTGTGAAGATCAACGACCAGGACGTGACCCGTCTCTCCGCCAACCAGCGCGCCGATCTACGCAAACAGAAGATCGGCTTCATCTTCCAGTTTTTTGCCCTGGTGCCGGTACTCAGTGCCTACGAAAACGTCGAGCTGCCCCTGCTGCTGAATGGGGTCGGCGCCAAAGAACGGCAGGAGCGAGCCATGGCCCTGCTCGATGCGGTAGGCCTGGCCCATCGCGTCAAGCACCGGCCCGACCAGCTCAGCGGCGGCGAGCAGCAGCGGGTGGCGATTGCGCGTGCCCT
>CAZXQZ010000294.1:0-4903 GCA_964642445.1 uncultured Anaerolineae bacterium | reverse complement strand
CGGATTCGGGGAACGGATTGAGCGGATTACTGTCAACGGATTCGGGGAACGGATTGAGCGGATGATTGTCAACGGATTCGGGGAACGGATTGAGCGGATGATTGGAACGGATTGGAGCGGGGTGGAACGGATTCGGGCGGCGAGAAACGATTCGTTAATTCGTTGCCCCCATTCGTTGACGGCCGCGCACGGAACGGATTGAGCGCCGAACACGGGTTCGGCGCTCATGGTGTTAGACGCGGTTGCGGAGGGAGCCGTTGTAGCCGGTGAGCTCGACGTAGCCCTGGCCGGTGATAGGCTGGTTGGCGCGAGTGCCGGTGATGGAGACGGCGCCTTCCCAGTAAGTGGTGGCCAGGCGCAGTTCCTGGTCGGCCATGCGGGGGGTCACTTCCAGGGTCAGGGAGGCACGCGGGACGGTGATGCGCCAGCGCGCCGGGTAGCTTGTGCCTGTGCCAGGGCTTTGCCAGGTAGCAAGCACGTCGATTTGGACGTCGTCGGCCGCTAGCGGTGTGACGGTGCCGTCGGGGGCGATCAGGCTGCCGCTCGACTGCGGCTCGTAGGTGCCGTCGTCACGCCGGATGCGGTAGAGCATCAGTTCGTAGCCGTCGTCCAACTGCAGGGCGAACCAATCCCAGCCCACTGCATCTTTCCCCAGGGCGCTCGTGCCGTATTCGTGGTCCATCCAGCTGGCACCGGTGACGTCGAAGGTTTCGTCTCCCACGGTGACAGTGCCGCGGGTCGGCAGGCGCGTCAGCGAGTAGTACATGGAGGCGTTGCCGGCCTCGGCCCCTTTTTGACTCAGGCCGGCGTTGCCGTGTAGGGCAGCCGGTTTGATCCAATCGAGCGTCAGGTCGATGGCGACACCGTCGTTTATGGCACGCAGACGCTCGACACCGGGAGCCACCCCTTCGACCGACCAGTCCTCCAGCCAGACGCGGTACGGTTCTGCCTGGGCGCCGGCCAGGCCGGCCGCCCCGCGCGTGTAGCGGTCCTGGGCGTGGAATTCGTTGGCTTCGATGTCGCTCAAGGCAAAGTGTGCCATGTAGACCTGGTTGGTGCCCCAGTTCGATGCACGCTCGGCCGCCGTGGGCGTGATCGCATTGCGGAAGAAGGTCAGCTGGTAACCAAAGCGCCGCCCTTCGGCCGTCACCAGGTTGCCGACGTAGTACCACCATTCGAGACGGTATTCCGGGTGGGGGCCGTGATCGCGGGGAAAGACCACCGGGAGCGGCTCAGTCACCCGCGGGAAACCTTCCAGGGAAGGTGCCGTACCCTCGTCTTCGACCGCCAACGCCCCGCTGACCCGACCGTCACCCGGCGACCCAGTCCACATCAGCCCCCCAACTACCACCGCCATCAAAACAAACCCACTCAAAATCCATTTCCACATGATGTTCCTCTTGTTGGAGTACGGAGTAAGGAGTAGGGAGTACGGAGTAGGCGTTCCAACTCCCTACTCCCCCCGTAACGCTGCCGCCGGCAACATTTGTGCCTGGCGCCAGGCTGGATAGAGCCCCGCCAGTAGCGCGGCCACCAGGGCGACGATAAAAGCCTGTACGAAGGCGCGTGGGTCGGTTTGCAGGAGCAGCGTCCAGCCAAACGACCGCAGATTGATGACGTAGATCAGGATGACGGCCAGCAGCAGGCCGGTGGGCACGGCCAGCAGGCCGGCGGTCGAGCCCATCAACCCGGTTTCGAGCAGCGTCAGACCCCAGACCTGGCGGCGGGTCAGGCCGGTGGCGCGCAGGATGCCCAGTTCGCGCGTGCGCTCCATTTGCAGCGAGAGCAGTGCGCTCAACACGCCGATGAAAGCCACCACGGTGGCCAGGAGCTGCAGGGCGACCGTAATCGCAAACGCCTGGTCGAAAATGGCCAGGGCTGCCGCCCGCAGCCCCGTGTTGGAGCGGATCAGCAGCTCGGCGCGCGTGCCAAACTGGCGCTGCAAAGCGGGCACAAGGCGGTCGGCGTCCTGGCCGGCTGCCAGGAACAGGCCAATCGAGCTGATACGATCGTCGTCCCAGGCTGCGCGGTAGACGGCGTTGTCCATGATGACATTGCCCGCGCCGGCGGTGTAGTCGTAATAGACGCCAGCGATCGGGAACTCGCGCACACCACGGTCACTTTGCAGGCGAAGAACGTAGCCGCGGCCCTGCTGCGGGATACCACGCAGGTTGACGAACGGCTCGGATACGATCACCGACCCGTTGCGGATTGCCTGCCACAACACCACCGGGTCATCGCTAACGGCCCACAAGAAACGGCGCCGTCCTTCGGAAACGTCACCGGTGGCGGCAGTCAGGTTGATCGGGCCGAGGTCAGGTGACGTCACGTTGACGTTGCGTGCTGTCTCGACGCGTCGCACACCCGGGACCTGCGCCAGTTCTTCGGCCAGGCCGGCCGGCAGACTGGCCGTGGACTGGGTAGCCGTCAAGTTCGGTGGTGACACAAAGATGTCGGCCTGCAGCGTGCCCTGCAGCCAGTCCTGCACGGTGCTGCGAAAGCTGCCGATCATCAGGCTGACGCCGATGATAACTGAGACGGCGACCATGAGCGCCGCGATTGCCAGTGATGTACGGCTCAGCTCGCGGCTGACCGTGCGTGGCCCCAGGCGCCCCAACAGCCCCAGCAGCCGGCTGGTCAATGGGGTCAGCACGGTCATGAGGGCCAGGGTGAAGGCGGGGGTCAGCAGCGCAAAGGCCAGCACCAGGGAAAACAGGCTGCCAAAACTCAGCACCAGCGATTTCGTCGGCAGCCAGAGCAGGGCCAGGGCCAGGAGACCGATCACAACGCCGGCCGCCGTCAGCCACGGCACACTGCGCCGCACTTTGCTTTCGATCGTCGAGCGGCGCATGGCACCCACAGGTGGTACGCTCGTGGCTTCCAGGGCGGGCACGGCGGCGGCCAGCAGCGCGGCGGCCATGCCGGTGAGGAACCCTTTCAGCAGCGAGGTCAGCGGGACATCGACGCTGCGCACGGTGACGACAAAAAAGAGGTCATTGATGGTCTGTGTCACCGTGCCGACGGCAGCGCGCCCCAGTACGATGCCCAACCCCAGGCCGAGCAGCGTGCCGAGCAGTCCTAACACAGCCGCTTCACCCAGCACTACCAGGAAAATCTCGCGCCGTGTGACCCCCAGGGCACGCAGTGTACCCAGCACGGGCCGCCGCTGTACCACCGAAAACGAGACGGTGTTGTAGATCAAAAACATGCCCACGACGAGGGCCAGCAGGCTGAGCGCCGCCAGGTTCAACTCGAACGCCGCCGACATCTGCTGCACGGTGTTGGAACGGGTCGAGGGCCGCTCGATCGTGGCACCGGGCGGCAGGGCGGCGCTGAGGGCGGCCAGCACGGCGCGGCCCGCCTCGCTATCGGCCTCCGGCACGATCAAGTCGATGGTACTGAGGCGTCCGGTCATGCCCAAGAGCTCCTGGGCGGTGGCGATGTCGGCCAGCACGATCCCCTCCAGGGCTCGCCGGCTGATGTCGTCGGACGCACGGACCAGGCCAACGATTTCGACGGGCGACCGTGTGGCTCCGATTTGCAGGTCGATCGTATCGCCAGCCGCCAGGTTGTAACGCTGCGCCACCGACTCGGCCAGGATCACCGTGTTGGGACGGGCCAGGAGATCGGCCACACTGTCGACCGTCAGCTGATTCTGATCGGTGGCCAGGTAGTTGCGGAACGGCGCTTCGACGAAGGGATCGACCCCCAGCAGGCGCAGCGGCTGGTTGTCCAGGGCTGGTATTTTGACATAATCGGCAACGACTGGTGCGCTGTTGGCGATTCCAAGGTTCACGCGGATGTCGCGATAAAGGGACTCGTCCAACCCACGCGGCCCGCCCACGATCTGGTGGGTGGCCTTGCCCGCAATCGTATCGGTCGACAGCTGGAAGGCGCGGCTGGCGCTGCCGTTGGCCAGGTCGATGGCGACCATCATGGCCACGCCGAGCGCCACACCGACGACAAAGAGCAGACTCTGCCATTTACGGCGCCAGATGTGACGCACACTCACGCGCAGCAGGGAGCGGTTCATTGCATCGATCCTATGGCGGGTGGGCGTGTTGTTGCGCGACCGGTCCGGCTCAGTTCGGGTGTTTCGACCAGCCCGCCGTGGGTGATGCGCAGCACACGGTCGGCGTGGCCGGCCACTTCCATGGAGTGTGTGGCCATGATCAGCGTTTTGCCCGCCTGTCGGGTCAGTTCAAGCAGCAGGGCCAGCACCTGGCGGCCGGTGTCCTCATCCAGGTTGCCGGTCGGTTCGTCGGCCAGAATCAGCGCCGGGTCGGCGGCGAGTGCACGGGCGATGGCCACACGCTGCTGTTCCCCGCCGGACAGGCGGTCGGGGTAGGCCTGCTGGCGGTCGGCCAGGCCGACACGCTGCAAGAGCTCATCGACGCGGGTCTGCGCGGTTCGGGCCGGTGTGCCGGTCAGTTCGAGGGGCAGCAGCACGTTTTCTTTCACCGTCAGGGTGGGGATCAGGTTGAAGAACTGAAAGACGAAGCCGATATGGTTACGGCGAAAGAGGGTGCGTTCGCGTTCGGGCAGGCGCGTCACCGGCTGGCCTGCAATCCAAACCGCGCCGGAGGATACGTCATCGATGCCGCTGATCAGGTTGAGCAGCGTGCTTTTGCCGGAGCCACTTTTGCCCAGGAGGGCGGTGAACTGGCCGGCGTAGAAGTCGAAGCTCACGTCGTGCAGGATCGAATGCTGCTGGCCCGCCTCTTCGTAGGTTTTGTTCACATTTTCCAGGCGTACGACCACAACGGGTGGGGTGAACGCCGTGGCGGGCTGGGAACCGTTGGTCTTCGGTTCGGTGATTACGAGCGGTTGGTACGTCATCGTCACTCTCCACGCGGCATGCATGTCAGCCGCATTCGTTTTGTTATTGTGCAGGCTTGGACGA
>CAZXQZ010000293.1:0-4984 GCA_964642445.1 uncultured Anaerolineae bacterium | reverse complement strand
TTGTACGTCGAAGTCGATCCGATCGCGTCCTCCGTCGTAGATGAGCTGACGCACGTATCCCTGGGTAATTGTTTGCAGCTTGTTTCCCAGCTTTCATTCGTTGTGCTCAACAGTTGAGAGGTAAAGGGTATGATCAGCCGCATCTGGCATGGCTGGACGGCGCCCGCCAATGCGGGCGCCTACGAATCGCTGCTCAAGCAGGAGATTTTCGTCAACATCCAGAACCGTCACATCGACGGGTATCGCGGTATCCAGCTCCTGCGTCGCGAGCTCGAAACCGAAGTGGAGTTCGTGACCATCATGTGGTTCGATACCCTGGACGCCGTCCGTGCCTTTGCCGGTGATGATTACGAAGTCGCGGTGGTTCCCCACAAAGCCAGGGCGCTGCTGTCGCGTTTCGATGCCCGTTCCCAACACTACGAGGTGAGAGAAGACAGAAAGCCACGCTGAGTCAGCCGCTCAATCCCACGGCGCGCCAGTGAAGATTTCCTGTGGGGCAAAAGCGACGCCGACGAGCCCTGGCCCGGTGTGTGCACCCAAGACCGGCGCGATCGGACCGGTGGGCAAAAACTGGCACGCCGCACGTGACCCCAGCTGCAGTTGGAGCGCTGCGGCACCCTCGGGATTGTGTGCATGCATGACCTGCACCCGCAATGGACGGCCTCTTGGCGTCTGCTCGGCCACGACCTCGGCGATGCGCTGGATCGCTTTGGCGAGCGTGCGCGCTTGACCCACCTGGTAGTACTTGCCGGTCTCTTTGTCGACACCGATGATCGGTTTGATGTCCAGAATCGAACCAAGCAGGCCCTTCATGTGGCTGATGCGTCCACCATGGATCAGGTAGCGTAAGGTTGCCACGGTAAAAAATGTCTGCGTATTGTCACGCACACGCTCGGCCAGCTCGAGCGTCTGTGCCAGCGACCAACCGGCACGCGCGGCGCGCGCCGCGGCCTCCACCTGCCAACCCTGTGCGCCCGACAGCGTTTTCGAGTCGAAGAGGGTGATCTGGGCTTCGGGAACCTGCTCGATCGCCAGGCGAGCTGAATTATAGGTGCCGCTCAACCCGGAGGAGATGTGAATCGACAGAATCTCTGGATCACTGGGGGCCAGCTCCTTGTACAGCGTCATCATATCACCCACCGACGGCTGTGATGTCGTCGGGAATGTTTTACTGGCTTCCAGCAGTGTGTAGAATTCATCGGGCTGGATGTCCACACCGCTGCTGTAGGTCTGACCCGCCAGGGTCAAAAGCAAGGGCGCCAGGTGTATCTCCAGGCCCGCCATCTGTTCCGGCGACATGTCCATGCCACGGTCACTGACAATCTTCATACAATGCCTCAGTTCTTCATTAGAATCCGGCCCGCGCCAATCGCTGTCTCAGCAACCACCAGTCCGGTCATCACGTGCTCCCATCTTAACACATGACACTGTTTTCGCCCAACCACCGGTCAATCCGTTCCCCGGGGGTGGGACCGTGTGCCACCCGCGTTTACAGCCATCCGTTCAATCCGTTCCCCGAATCCGTTGACAGCCATCCGTTCCACCGACTGCCGCGGGGCCAAAGCGCAAGCATGGCTTGCGCACTCCTGTAACGCGCCAGGCGCCGCTGGAAGCGGGGTTTCCAGCGGCGCCTGGCTCATGCAGGGGTCACATTATACGGAGGACGCTCCAATCAGTTCGCAATCGTGAACTTGATGGTGTATTCGTCGTAGTTGCTGTCGTCACGCACGACACGCAGGCGCAGGGCATGCTCACCGTTCGGGAACTGCGTCGTATCGATGTCGTAGCTGAACTTGCCTGCTTCTTCACCGAAGGCCAGGAAGATGGCCGAATCGGCTGCGCCACCCGGCAGAACGTCGAGCTGCCACTTGGCGAAGTTCGGATCGTTGGCATTGCCGCTGATCGTCGCCGTACCCTTCACAGTCGCGCCATCGGTCGGGCTGGTGAAACCATTAGCCGCAACCGTCGGAGTGGTCGCAGCGGGCGTGGTGCCCGCCGGTGGCAGGATCACGGTGTCGATGACATGAATGACACCGTTGGATGCAGCGACGTCAGCCGTGACGACGTTGGCATCGTTAACCTTGACCTTACCATCGGCCACCGTGAAAGTAACCGGTGATCCCTGCACCGTATTCGCCGTCATGCCATTGCTCAGGTCACTCGACATCACCTTGCCCGCCACGACGTGGTACAGCAGGATGTTGCTCAACGCCTTGGTATCCTTCAGCAAGCCTTCGACCGTGCCCGCCGGCAGTTTGGCAAACGCCTCGTCGGTGGGCGCAAAGACGGTGAACGGACCCGCACCCATGAGTGTCTTGTCGAGACCGGTAGCGGTCAGCGCCGCGGCCAGGGTCTTGAAACTGCCCGCAGCCACCGCAGTGCTCACAATATCGTTACCAGCTGCCGGAGCAGGCGCGGCGGCACCACTGTTCGCAATGGTGAACTTGGTTACGTACTCATCGTAATTGCTGTCGTTGCGCACCACACGCAGGCGCAGCGCATGCTCGCCATCGGGGAAATTGGTGGTATCGACATCGACACTGAACTCGCCCGCTTCCTCACCAAAAGCCAGGAAGATGGCGGCGTCAGCCGCACCACCGGGCAGCACGTCGAGCTGCCACTTCTGGAAGTTCGGGTCGCTGGCGTAACCCTCGACCGACGCCGTGCCCTTGACAGTTGCACCTGCGGCAGGACTGGTAATCCCATTGGCCATATCGGCCGCACCGGCCGCCATGGGCAGGCCTACGAGTGAGATGGCCACCAGGGCCAACAGCGCCACACGCATCCAACTACGCTTCGCAAACATGATTGATTGTTCCCTTTCTAGTCTTCTACCGAATCAGTTGATGTACTACTCTTGACACATACAGCGTTCATCGGGTGATCAGTTGCCCCATGTATAATCTTTTTCCACTGTTTGTTCAGTGATTTTCATACCAATTCAGGAGCAATCTGGTAACTTGGACGAACAACTTGCACAGATGGTTACATACGGTGCTCGCGAACAAAAATTGGGGATAAATTGAGACGGTGTTATACTTCTCGAAACCACCCTGCGTCCTTGCAGGACACGTATGATCGAGGTCAGACCACGACCGTGAACGAACCCATCATGCGCCTGTACCCGATACCGCAGTACACACGATCCCTCCAGGGAACATACCTGGCGGACGACTTACGACAGTCCACCGCGGCCCATGGACAGACTTATGTCTACGTAAATTTCGTGACCAGTCTCGATGGCCGGATCGCTGTGGCCGATCCCCGCGGGACCGGGCTGATCGTGCCCAAGGAAACGGCCAATGCGCGCGACTGGCGCCTGTTCCAGGAGCTCGCCGTCCAGGCCGACATTATTATCAGCAGCGGGCGTTATCTGCGCGACTACGCGGCTGGCAAAGCCCAAGAAATCCTGCGCGTGTACGACGACCCACAGTTCGCCGATTTGCATGACTGGCGCCGTGACCACGGTTTGGAGACGCAGCCCGCCATCACGATTATCAGCAACAGCCTCGATTTTCCGATTCCACCCGCATTGACCGCAGGGGGGCGCCAGGTGGTGGTATGCACGACCCATCACGCCGACGCGGCCCGTATTCGCGAGATCGAGGCCCAGGGTGTGCCGGTGGTTGTGACGGATGCCGCGCAGGTGACGGGAGACTGGCTGGTACAGGCCATGGCCGACCTGGGTTACCATGTGATCTATTCGGCAGCCGGACCCCAGGTGCTGCACCTGCTCATGTCATCCGGTGTCGTCGACCGGCTCTATTTAACCCTGACCCCGCGCCTGCTGGGGGGTTCACCGTTCGCCAGCATCCTGGAAGGACCTGGCCTCGACCCGGCGGCGGGGCTACGCTTGCACTGCGCCTACCTCGACCCCTACGGCGTCGCCGGCCTGGGCCAGCTCTTTTTAGCCTACAACCGCGCCTGATCGATCCCGCGTTCATGGAAAGTGGCACGGGGAAGAACGGGTGATGTCGCCGCTGCCAGCGGCCGGCGTGGTGACCAGAACCGCCAACGTAATAAGAAAGGAAACGCTTATGCCAAACCTGCACGACTTCATCCAACCGTTCATCGTGCCACCGGGCAAAAAGATCTCGCTGAAGAAAGACTTCGATCCACGCTACTCCGCCGATTACGTCAAAAAATCCGAAGCCGACGAGATGTTGGCCGAAGGTGTCCAACTCCTGGCCGAATACCAGGACAAGCTCTATGCCGAAAGCACCGACGCGCTGCTCATCATCCTGCAGGCGATGGATGCGGCGGGCAAGGATGGTGCGATCAAACACGTGATGTCGGGCCTCAATCCGCAGGGCACGCACGTGACCAGCTTCAAGGTCCCGTCAGCCGAAGAGCTGGACCACGACTACATGTGGCGCAACTTCAAGGTGCTGCCCGAGCGCGGGCGTATTGGCATTTTCAATCGCTCCTATTACGAAGAAGTGCTCGTCGTGCGTGTCCATCCCCAAATCCTGGCCGGCCAACCGCTGCCGCCAGCCCTCAAGGACGATGGCATCTGGAAACGCCGCTTCCGCGAGATGAATCACTTCGAGGAATACCTGACGAACAACGGTATTCACGTCGTCAAACTCTTCTTGAACGTCTCCAAGGAAGAACAGAAAAAGCGTTTCCTGGAGCGCATCGAGCGACCGGAAAAGAACTGGAAGTTCTCGGCGGGTGACGTCAAAGAACGCGCCTTCTGGGACGAATACATGGCGGCGTACGAGGAGATGCTCAATCACACCAGCACCGAATGGGCACCCTGGCACGTCATCCCCGCCGATCGTAAATGGTTCACCCGTCTGGCCGTGGCGGCCGTCATCATCGACAAAATGCAGGAGATCGACCCGCAATACCCGACGATCAGCGAGGCCCACAAAGCCGAACTGCTGGAGTCCAAAGCGGTTCTGGAGAGCGAAGAGACTTAGGCAGCGTAATAGAATAACTTCCGGCATTATGGCTGGAATTCGCCGCTCCGAAGGCGGTG
>CAZXQZ010000292.1:0-5038 GCA_964642445.1 uncultured Anaerolineae bacterium | reverse complement strand
CTATGCCCCAATACCAGGCGCTGTACACCTTTCTGCCGTGGGTTCGCCAGGGCATCACCGCCGCCGCGCAGGTCACCGACACGCTCGCCGGCGGCGTACCCGGCCGCCTGAGCCTGCCGGTCCAGCTGTGGATCAACGCGCGCGACCCGGTCGCGATGCAGGTGCGTTTTTATGGACCCGGTGACGTCCTGGGCATCGACCCGCGTGCGATCGTGCGCCGCGAGCCGCGCCCCGCCCTCAGCGAGTTTCCGCCCAACCTCTTTGCCCTGATCGAATTCGACCGGCCCGATTTCCCCTGGCTCTTCACCCCCGCCCGCGCCGACAGCGCCGGCCGCCTGCGGCCCTGGTTGGTCCTGGTGGTCGTGCCGCGGCAGCCCAATACGCGGCTCACGGTCGAACCGCAGCGCCCCCTGCCGGTGCTGGAGTGCCCGCTGCGCGAGCTGCCCGACCTGGCCGAGTCGTGGGCGTGGGCGCATGCACAGGTGGTGCGTTACGCCGGCGAGCCGGGTGCGCCGACGCTGGACCAGCTGCTGCGCGACTATCCCGAACGCACGGTCTCACGCCTGCTTTGCCCGCGACGCCTGCTGCCCGACCTGGCCTACCTGGCCTGCCTGGTGCCGGCGTTCGCCGCCGGGCGCGATGCGGGTCTGGGGGAAGGCACGTCACTGCCTGATACCGCCGAACTGGCGCCGGCCTGGCCCACGCCAACGCCCGATGCTGCCACGCCGGTACGCCTGCCGGTCTATCATCACTGGGAATTCGAAACCGGCCCGGCGGGCGACTTCGAGGCGCTTGTACGCCGCCTGCAGGTGCGAGATCTGCCGCATGCGGTGGGTCTGCACCGGGTGGCGATCCATGCACCGGGCTGGGGCATGCCCGCCCAGGCACCGGGTGACCCCGGCACCGTCGTTGAGCTCGCGGCGGTCCTGCGCCCACCGGCCACCCGGCCGGCCGCGTGGCCGGAGACGGCACGTGCCGCTTTTCAAGAGAGCCTGCGCACGATTCTCAACGGCCTGTCCGACCCGGCGGTCGGACCGGTGGTGATGCCGCCGATCTACGGCCAGGCCTACGCACGTACCGCGGGTGTACCCGCCGAGAGCACCCAGCCTCACTGGTTACGCGATCTCAACCTCGATCCGCGAGCGCGCATCGCTGCCGGCCTGGGTGCCATGGTCGTGCGCTTCGAGCAGGAGCGCCTGATGGCATCGGCCTGGCGGCAGCTGGCGGCCGCCGAAGCAGACTGGCAGGTCCAACGCCGCACCCAACTTGGAGCCACTGTGGGTGAGACCCTGCGTGCCAAACACCAGCTGGCCGTCAGTGTGCCGGCCGCGCTGCTGGCGACGACTGTTGGCGTAGGCGCTCAACTGGCCGCGGCCGTTCCTGGGTTCGCCCGGGCACCCCTGGTGGAGGCACCGCCGGTCTCGTACAGCGCCGGTTCGCTGGCGCGCCGTTTGCAGGTGCGTGGCCAGCTGGCACCCGTGGCGGCTGTAGACGCAGCCGCAGTGCGTGCTGTGCGTGACGTCGGTCCGCCGGCCGAGCCGCCACGGCTGACACCGCAGTTTCCCCAGCCCATGGTCGAGCCGCTGCGCGACTATTTTGCCGAGATGCTGCTGCCCGGCCTGGGCCAGGTACCACCCAACACCGTGGCCCTGTTGGAAAGCAACCCGGCGTTCATCGAGGCCTACCTGGTGGGGCTGAACCACGAGATGGGGCGCGAGTTCCTCTGGCGTGAGTTTCCCGCCAATCCACGCGGTACCTACTTCCATAATTTCTGGGCACGCTACCGTGCCGTTGCTTCGAGCAGTGAGCCGCCGCCCCCGCCCGATCTGCCGCCTATTGCGGATTGGACGCCCGACAGCCACCTCGGTGACCACCTCCGGCAGGGTGCGGGCCTGCCACCGGTGGCGCCCGACCCGGTGCTCGAGGCTGACATTGCGGCCCAGGAGGCGACCCTGGCCGGCCTGCTTACCCAGCAGGCGGCGCTGGAGACGACGCTGGCGGGCCAACAGACAGCCCTGGATGCCGCCAATCTTGCCGCCGAGCCGGCGCGCGCTGCGCTGCGCATGTTGCACGCCCAGCTGGCCCAGGTGTCCAGCCTGGTGATTGCCGCCCACAACGCCGAACAGACCGCCGCCAGCGCACAGGCCGAGATCACGCAGGCGCAGGCATCCGCCACCGCCGCGCGCGCCAGCGTCGACGACGAACGCGCCGCACTCGCCGCGCTGGAGCCTATCCTGGCCCAGATCGTCCTGGCCGAAGCCACCGTCCGTCACTACGAGGGTGAAGTGGCCCGGCTCACGACCGAGATCGACGATCTGCCCGCGCTGGCCGTGCGGCTGGCGGATGCACGTTCCCAAAACGCCGCCGCCGCGGCCGCCGGGCGTGCGCAGATTGCCGACATCGAGAGCCAGGCAAGTGCGATTCCGACCCATGTTGCCGCCGCCGACGCCGCCGATGCCGCAGCGGCTGCTTTCCACGCCCAGGCCAACGCCGCCCAGGCCGAGGCCGCCACGATTCGCGCCCAGGCCGACCCTGCACGCCGTCGCCTGGCTGAGCTCGACGCCCTGGCGGCGCAGGGAACGGCGTACAAGGGAGAACTGCCCATCGTCGAGTCGCAGATCGGTTACCTGGAGTACCAGATTGCCGAGCACCTGGCCAACAAACCGCCCGAGCCGCCTGATTCAAAGGTTTTTAGTGAGTCTCCATCACGCGGCGGCGGATGGGGCGATATCGATCCGTACGCCGATTATTACGAATGGCTGAAGGAACTGGAAAGGCTGCAAGGTGAGCTGGCGGCGGCCCAGGAACACCTGGCCGACCTCAATCGCTGGATTGCCGAAATCGACGCACAGCTCGCCGAAGCGCAGGTTCTGTGGGACCAGGTGAACGCCGCCGAAGCACAGGCCGCACCGTTCGATGCCACCGCCGCCACGGCCCTGCAATCCGCCGGAGAGGCCGAAGTACGGGCCGCCAGCGAGCGCACGATGATCGCCCGGTTGCAGGCCCAGGTCGCGCAGATTCCGGACATCCAGGCGGCCGTTGCAGCCGCCGATGCCGAGGTGGCGCGGTTGACGACGCAGATCGACGGCTTGCCGCAGCAGGCCATCGATCTGGAAGCGGCACGTTCGGTGGCCCAGGATCACCTGGCGCTGGCCAACGTGGCCCTGGCCGATCTACAGGCCCAGGCAGCCGCTGCCCCGGCTTTGCAGGCCGCCATCCAGGCCGCTGAAAGCCAGGCCGCCGTGTTCGACGCCCGCGCGGCCAGTGCCCAGGCCACTGCCCAGCAGGCACTCACCCAGGCCACCACCTGGCGTGCGCAGGCCGCCCAGCAGCAGACGGCCGCCGCCCAGCTGCCCATCCTGGAGGCCAACCTGGCCCAGGCCGAAGCACCGGTACAGGATTTGGCCAGCCAGGTGGCTGCCACCCAGACCCAGTTAGCCAGCTGCACCGCTGCCCAGAATACCGCCTGGCAGCAGCTGGGTCCCCTGCGCACGCAGCGCACCCTGCGCCAGGCCCAGCTGGTCCTCCTGATCCGCGGTGACCTGCTGCGACACTTCGCCCATGCCACGATCTATGCCGTCGAAGCGGTGTGGACCGATGCTGGCCACACCCAGCGACGGCCTGGTACGAACGAACGGTATCCTGTCTTCGAGGGGACCTGGGGCAGCGACACCCTGTTCCTGGGTTTTGCCCTGACCGGCGCCGAGGCGCGCGGCAGAGATGATCATCCCGGTTGGTACTTCGTCATCCAGGAGCAGCCAACCGAACCACGGTTTGGTCTCGATGCCGGCGATGGTTCGACGCGGCCCGTCGAAGCGATGACCCATTGGGACGACCTGACCTGGGACGACGTGGCCGATCCTGACAGCCTGCCCCACCTGGTGTACGTCACCGTTGCGGGTCGGCTGTACGAACAGGAACGCCCCGTGCGCGGCCCAGACAGTGATGGCGTGCGGGCGCGCTGGGGGGCGAACGCGGCCCACATGGCACTGATCACGCAGCAGCTGCCTGCCCGGCTGGCGATTCATGCCAGTGCCTGGCTGCCGCAGCCATAACGTCCCCGGCACGCACCGGGGGGTGCGCTGGACCGCGAGAAGCTGTGCAATGCGTGCCGCGGACGTTGACGGAGGGAATGACCACATGCCGCTATTGCAGAACGAAATCACCCAGGCCCGCGCCGCCCTGGATGCGGCGCAGCAAACGCTGACGACGCTGCAGCAGCAGCTTTCTACGCTGCAGCAGGCGCGCAGCACTGCGGTTGGTTTACGCGACACGGCGAGCAGCCAGCTGACGGCCTTGCAGCCGGCACAGACCGAGCGTGGCCAGGTGCAAACCCAGCTGACCTCCCTGGACGCGCAGATTCTGAACTACACCAACCAGGCCAACCAGTACGCCCAGAACGTTGCCTACTACCAGGGACAGGCCAGCACAGCGCGCACCCAGCTGGCGGCCCTGCAGTCCCTGGCTAACCAGCTGCCCGGTCTGCAGGCGGAGGTCAATCGCCTGGCCAATCTCGTTGCCGATCTCGAAGCGTCGATCGAGTATCTCGACGAGACGCCCGTCGATCCCGATGATATCTACGATCGCATCCGCGAGCGCGCCGAGCTTGTACGCCAGCGTGATGACGCAGTCCGAGACTACAACGCGGCCTATTCAGCCTGGCTCAACGCCTCCAACCAGGTCGCCATCATTCCCACCGTCCAGCAGACGATCGCCAATGCCGACAGTGCAGCCGCCGCGGCCAGCGCACAACAAGCCGCAGCCCAGGCCGCGGCCACGACCGCCAACACACAAGCGGCCCCCTTACGCCTACGTCTGTCTGAGCTCGATGCCCAGTTGGCCGGTGTGCCAGCCTTGCAGGCGCAACGTACCACCGCCGAGGCCGAAATCTCCCGCCTCGATGGCCTGATCCCACCGGTCGCAACGGCGGTGGCGACAGCCGTGGCACACACCGACGCCGCGCAACAGACCTGGAGCACCCTGGTGTCGTTGGTGCAAACGGTCGAACAAGAACCCCTCGATCGGCCAGCACTGGAGC
>CAZXQZ010000291.1:0-5051 GCA_964642445.1 uncultured Anaerolineae bacterium | reverse complement strand
ATCGTGCGCCAGGCGCGCGCGGCGATGAGGGGAGTAGGGAGTAGGGAGTAGGGAGGGAGTAGGGAGTAGGGAGTAGGGAGTAGGGAGTAGGGGGGGACGGTTTGAGCGGATGATTTGGAGTGCGCAAGCCATGCTTGCGCTTTGGCCCCGCGGGTAGGACACGGCCCACCCCCAGGGAACGGATCGAGCGGATGATTTGGAGTGCGCAAGCCATGCTTGCGCTTTGGCCCCGCGGGTAGGACACGGCCCACCCCCAGGGAACGGATCGAGCGGATGATTTGGAGTGCGCAAGCCATGCTTGCGCTTTGGCCCCGCGGCAGTCGGTGGAGCGGATTACTGAATTTCATAGCATACAAGAGATTCGTGCGCCGGCCGTCAACGAATGGTGGCAGCGAATGAACGAATGCCATGCAGCCCATTCGCTCATTCGTTCTACCGAACGCATTCGTTGACGGCCTCCCTATCTCACGTCCCAAATGCCGCCGCGACCAGCATGATGTCCAGCATGTCGATGTCGCTGCTGCAGTCGAGGTCGTACGCCGGGTCGTAGCTGCCGGGGTTGTTCCAGCGGTTGGCCACCAGCGTGATGTCGGTGACGTCGACGTCGTTGTCGTTGTCGACGTCGGGATCGGCGCAAGCCGCCGCCGTGCACAGCGAGAACTCCGAGGAGTTGCCGGATGGGTCCATGGCCGTGGCTGTGACGTACTCACCACTATTCAAGCCACCCAGGGTGTACGTGAAGTTCAGCACACCTGCGCCATTGGTCGTGCCGGTGTAGGTGCTGAGGTACTCCTGCCCTTCACCGTAGCCCGACGCATCACACTGCGGGCTGCGGAAGAAGTCGATCGTGAACTCGGTATTGGCGGTGCTCTCCAGGGTGCCGTTGGCAACGCCGGTGCCCGCACTCACGCTGCTGAGGACGGGGAAGTTCTGCAAGCCGTTGCCGCCCGTGTCGGGATCACCCGGGCCATCGTTGGGGGTAACACCGTCGTTGTTGAGATCGATGCCCAGACCGGCGTTTTGATAGATGCTGTTGGAGCGGATGCGGTTCATCTGGCCGTTCGTTAACACCAGGACACCGCCCTGCGCATTGAACTGGATCGTATTGTCGGTCACACGGTTGTCGCTGGAGACGTTGAAACGTACACCAGCCCCGCTGTTGGACAGGGCCGCGCCGCCGGAACTCAACCCGATGGCGTTGTAACGAATGGTATTGCCGGTGGCACCCCCCTGCACCAATACGCCGTTCCCATCGTTGCCCGCAATCAAGTTACCGTAGTTGACGTTGATGCCCCCGACGGTGTTGCCGGCAGCGTTGTCGATGATGACACCGGAGTTGGCATTGCCACGATCGGTTGTGCCTGCCTCGTTGGTGCCGATGAAGTTCCCACGCACCTTGTTGCTGCTGGCGCTGTTGAAGATGCGAACGCCGTACTGGCTATTGCCCGAGATGATGTTGCGTTTGCCAACGCTGTTGCCGCCGATCGTATTGTCCACACTGCCGTCGATTTCCACGCCGCTGGCGCCGTTGGCCACCGCCGAGGCACCTGCCACGCCGAGGCCAATGATGTTGCCCTGGACGTAGTTGCCCATCGCCCCACTGCCCGCCAACTCGACGCCCGACCCCAGGTTGCCGGAGAGGAGGTTGCGCAGCTCAAAGCCATCACCGCCGATGCGGTTGTTGGCGCCTGTGACGTGTACTCCGTCCAGTCCGTTGGGTGCCGCCGTGCTGCCACCGCTGGTGACGCCGATGAAGTTGCAGGTGATGTCGTTGTTGTTGCTGGAGACACGGATGCCGTGCCCGTCGAACTCGTTGATGACCAGCCCCTTGATGCTGCTGCGATTGCTGCCGGCCGCCAGGTGCAGCCCGTCGACGTTCGTGGTCAGGTCACCCTTGAGAACGACGTTCAAGACGGCGGGACCGGTATCAGAACCGCAGTAAGCACCGTCTTGGGCGGTAACCGCATCGATGACCACCGGCACGGTGATATCCGGCAGCGCGCTGGTGGGGCGCACCGTGCCACCGCTGCTACCGAGGTCGAATTCGATGGCGTACGGCCCACCCCCCAGCGCATTGACCTCCTGGATCGCGGCACGCAGCGTGCAGTCGGTCGAGGCCCCGGTGATGTCGCAGGCCCCATCGCCGGGTGTCTGGTCACCGGTATCGGCCGTTGAATCGATCACGAACGTCGCCTGGGTCACCAGTGTGCAGAGTGAAAACTCCGAAGTGCTCTCGTCCGAGGCGGTGGCGGTGGTCACCACGTAGTTCCCCAGGGCCGGCGCATTGCTCAAGGTCGTGTCGATCGTCGCGTAGCCCAAGGCATCGGTCGTGACGTTGATCGAACCCAGGTAGGTTTTGCCTTCGCCGTAGCCCGATTCGTCGCAGGTCTCGTTTTCGTAGAAATCGACCGTGTAGTCGATGTTGGCGCGCGTCACCAAAAGACCGTACATGTACCCACTGTTGCGCGCAAAAATCAGGCCGGGGTAATTTTGAAAGTCGTTGGGGCCGGTGTCAGCGTCCCCGGCACCGTCGTTGAGGGTCACCCCGCCGCTGGCGTTGCCGGCCAGGTCGATGCCGAGCTCGGTATTGCTGTGAATGCTGTTGGCGCGAAAGGAGTTGCCATTTGTGCTGTAGCCCTGGTAGCCGCAGCAGTAATAATGCCAGATACCGGCGTCGTTGAAGGCGATCGTATTGCCGTCGTTCGGCTGGCCGATGCGCGTGTTATTGACGCTGCCATCCAGGTAGATGCCCTTGCCACCGTTGCCCAGCGCAGAAGTACCGTTGAGCTGCACACCGATCTTGTTGTTCAGGATGGTGACGCCATCAGCACTGTCGATGTCGATGCCGTGCGAGGAGTTGCCCGAAATCAGGTTTCCTTCGGTCACCAGGCCTCCACCAATCGTCACGTTGGTGGCATTCTCCCATACCTGGATGCCGTAGCTGTTACCAAGCGCACTCGTGCCCGAGACGTGGGTGCCGATGAAGTTGTTGACGACGTCCACGTCATTGCCATCGATGACGATCCCGTAGACGTTGCCGGAGAGCAGGTTGCGCTGGGCGCTGCCGGTGCCGCCGATCAGCACCGTGTTGGCGCTGTCCACCACCCGCACGCCAGCGCCGTTCCCCACATCCAACGTTCCGGCGGAGCTCGTGCCGATGAAGTTGCCCTGGATGGTGGTGTTGCTGGCATTGTCCACGAACACACCGTCGCCACCCGGCGAATTGCCCGAAATGACGTTGCGGTCGGCATAACTGCTGCCGCCGATGGTATTGCCGCTGCCCTGCCAGACCATCACACCAGCTTCTTCGTTTTGCAGTGAGGTGACCCCATCGGCTTCGACGCCGATGTGATTGCATTCCACGGTGTGGCCATCGCCGTCCAGCCAGATACCGTAGCCAAAACCACCAATCGCGACCCCGCGGATTGTGCTGCCCGACGGCGCCGAGGCGTTGCGCCATAGGTCCAGGCCATGGCTGAAGGCAATGCCCGCCGGCGTGCCGTCGATGACGATCTTGATGTTCGCCGGGACGGTCGACGTAGGACACGTGGCGCCGAACTCGGTCGTGCCATCGATCACCACGGCGCGCTCCAGGCGCGGCAGCTCGGAGTAGACCTGGATCGTGTGCGGCCCCGCGCCGGAGATGTTGAAGTGGATGTTATGCGGGCCGCTGGCAAAGCCGTAGTTGTTGACCTCCTGGATGGCAGCACGCAAGGTGCACGTCCCAAAGGCCGTGGCGCAGACCCCGTTCAGCAGCAGGTCAGGGAAGTCATCGGTGCTGTTGACGGTGAAAGTGACCGTTGGGACGTCGGTTTGGGGATCGACGGGGTTGGCCAGGGCAGTAGCTCCAACGCCAGCAAGCAGCACGATCATCGAAACAAGAATGATCAGGCGCAGGGGAAAACGATGGAAGGCACGCGTCATGGGTTGTTCCTCCTTGGTGGGAACGGTTGTTCAGGTCAGTCTCGAATTCAGCAGGTGTGACCGCAACCTTACTATTTTGACACCAACCCCCAATGCAACAAAGTAAGATGAATTACAACAGCCCTTGAAACGGTCGATATTGGCTCACGCGAAGCCGCGAAGATCGCGAAGAGGAAACGATCAGATCCCCAAAGCAAAACTTCTTCGCGTCTTCGCGTGAGCGGTTCTCTCTCAGAGGCTTTGCAGGGCCGGCACGAACTGCACCCATGCCAGCAGGTGTTCGTCGGCGCCATAAGGTGCCACCATCTGCAATCCCAGCGGCAGCCCATTGGCCGCCCATCCCGCCGGCAGCGTGATCGCCGGCATCCCCGCGTGCGTCCACGGCAGTGCCATTGCCGGGTCGCCGGTGCTGTCGAGGCCGGCGGGTGCCGTGCCGTTGGCCGCGGGGCACACCCATAGGTCGATCGCAGCGTCGCGCATGCGCATTTCCAGTTCACGCCGCAGCTCCAAAATGTGGGCGCGTGCCTGGGTCAGCTCTTCTTCACCCACCGTGCGGCCAATCTCGATGATTTCCACGGTGCGCGGGCGGTACAGCGGTGCGTACTGCGCGTACAGCGTGGCATGCTCGCGCGCAAACTCGCCAAACACCAGCCGGCGATGCAGCCGGTTGAGGCCGGCAACGTCGGCCAGCGCGGGTACCTGCCGCACGCTAAAACCGGCCGCCTGCAGCCGCTCGATCTGCTGCCAGAAGATGGCCAGGGCTTGCGGTTCGGCCTGTTCCAGGTAGGGCCCTACGGGCACGCCCAGAATGGGCTTTTCCCCCCGCACCGGCACCGGCTGCCAGTCGCGACACACCACCGCCGCGGCCCGGGCCATGCCCGCCACGTCCTGTGTGAACAACCCGACCTGATCCATCGTGCGCGAAAAATAGACCAGTCCCTGTGCGTCGATGCGTCCCAGGCTCGGTTTGAAACCGACAATGCCACAAAACGCCGCCGGGCGAATCACCGAGCCGATGGTTTGCGTGCCGAGCGCCGGGTGGCACAGCCCCGCCGCCACCGCCGCCGCCGAGCCGCTGCTCGATCCGCCCGGCGTGTGGGCCGGGTTGTTGGGGTTGCGCGTGGGGC
>CAZXQZ010000290.1:0-5069 GCA_964642445.1 uncultured Anaerolineae bacterium | reverse complement strand
GTTGCACCTTTGCAAATTTCCCAAAATTTTGCCATCTTTCCAACCGCCACCGCCAAATTCGATCAAAAAAGCAGACGCACCATCGCCATCTTGGCGGCTGCGCACGAACTTCTCAACCGGGCCGCAAACTGGCAAAAATCTACATCCCGTGTTAGACTAGATCAAGCTCCACCTGCCACCCCGCTGGCAAACATGTCCTGCTTATTGGCCTGCAAATCTTCGGGGAGTGAACGGGCATGCACACCATGTATGTCGAGTTGTCGGCACCGCGCTTCGTTTTGACGCGCGCGTTGGGCCGGCTGACACCTCGGGCATACTTTGCCACTACATCACCTCTGCACCTGGCTGATCTACCCGACCCACCCCTACCCATATCCGATTGGGTGCGCGTGCGCAACCACCTCTGCGGCATCTGCGGCAGTGACCTGCACCAGATCTACCTCGATGCCGGCCTTGACGTCGCCCCGGTTGCCCTGCCCTCCCACCAACGCATCTACCTGGGCCACGAGATGGTCGGGACGATCGTCGAAGTGGGGCCGGCCGTGACGCGCTTT
This sequence comes from uncultured Anaerolineae bacterium, assembly GCA_964642445.1. GTDB lineage: Bacteria > Chloroflexota > Anaerolineae > SSC4 > Amarolineaceae > SSC4. The sequence continues at coordinate 4,515 of CAZXQZ010000290.1, read as the reverse complement.
GCCGTTGGCGATCGTGTAGTACGCTGGGGGCGCGGCGATGACTGCCTGGCCCGCGGCCTGACCGACCTCTGCCCGGCCTGCCAGCGCGGGCACCGTGTGCTGTGCCAGCGCGCTTCGGAACCGCGCCCGCACGAACCGGTCGGTGGCGGCTTTGGTGATACCTTCGTCACCCCTGCCGCCACGCTGCTGCCCGTGCTGCCGGACCTCGCCAACGAACAGGCGATATTCACCGAACCGCTGGCCGTCGCGATCCACGCCGCCTGGCGCCGCCTACCGCAGCCCGGCGAACAGGTGCTCGTGCTGGGCTGCGGCACGATTGGTTTCCTGCTGATCCAGGTGCTGCACCACGTCCAGCCCGCCTGCACCATCACGGCGCTGGCTGAGTTCGACTGGCAGGCCGAACTGGCACGGTCTTTCGGCGCCGCGCACGTGGTGATGGCACGCGAGGACGGCTACACCCGGGCCGCAGCCCTGACGGGGGCCCGACTCTACACAGGGCGCCGCCATAACCGCATGCTGCTCGGTGGTTATGACGTGGTGTTCGACGTCGTTGGCCACCCGCGGTCCCTGACCGATGCGCTGCGCTGGACGCGCGCCGGCGGGACCGTCGTCCTGGTCGGGGTGAACCTGCACCGCATGGCGGTCGACCTGACGCCGGTCTGGTACCAGGAAGTGGACCTGCGGGGTGCTGTGGGCCACGATGTCGTGACCTGGCAGGGTGAGACCCGTTCCACGTTCGAATGGGCCATGCGCTGGATGGCCGCTGGCGCCGTCGAGACCCAGTGCCTGCTGACCCATCGTTTTCCCCTGGACAGTTACCGGGCTGCGTTCGACACCGCCGTCGACAAACGCACCCACCGCTCGATCAAAGTGGCGTTCGATTGTTGAAAGGAGCAAGCCTATGACCGCAGCTGCGATCACGCCAGGCTCGACGCGCAAGGAACGTTGGGCCTGGTACCTGTACGACTTCGGCAACTCGGCGTATGCCGCTGTCGTCTTGCTGGCCGTCTTTTCGGCCTACTTCCAGGGCCAGGTCGTCGGCGGTGCCGAGGGATCACGCCTGTGGGGCATCTCGATCGCGATCGCCATGATTGTGGTGGCGATCGCGTCGCCGATCCTCGGTACAGTGGCCGACTTTGCCGCCTCCAAAAAACGTTTTTTGCTCTTGTTCACCTCGATGGCGGTCGTCTTCACGGCGCTGCTGTTTTTTGTGCAAAAAGGGGACATCGTCCTGGGCATGGTCTTTTTCATTCTGGCCGAAATCGGCTACCGCAGCGCCCAGGTGTTCTACAATGCGCTGCTGACCGAAATCGCCGCACCGGAGGAAATGGGCCGCATCTCGGGCACCGGCTGGGCGATTGGCTCGGCGGGTGGGGTGGTGTGTTTGCTGATCATCCTGCCGTTGATCGTTGCGATTCCGGGAACCTTCATCGTGCGCCTCTCGCTCGTCATCACGGCGGTGTTCTATGGCCTGGCCGCCATTCCCATTTTTTTATGGCTGCCGGAACGCGGCCGCGCCCGCGCCCTGCCGCCGGGTGAGAACTACCTGAGCATGGCACTCAAGCAGCTGCGCAAGACCATTGCCGCCGCACGCGGCTTTCGCGATTTCCTGCGCTTCATGCTGGCGGTCTTCATCTACGATGACGGCATCATCATGGCGCTCGACTTTGCGGCCATCATCGGGGCCGTGCTGTTTGGCATGAACCAACAGGGTCTCATCGTCTTTGTCATCATCGTGCAGATTACCAACGTAATTGGGGCGTTCGGGTTTGGGATCATCGCCGACCGCCGCGGCATCAAACGTACGCTGACCGGTTCGATCATCCTGATGCTGGGGGTCGTCATCTGGTTGTTCTTCAGCCAGACGCAGACCGCGTTTTTCATCATCGGGGCTTTGGCCGGTGTGGCGATGGCGGGTGTGCAGTCGTTGAGCCGCACCATGGTCGGTGTCTTGAGTCCAAGAACCCAGAGTGGTGAGTTCTTTGGATTCTTCTCGGTCGTGGGGCGTACCTCGTCCTTCATCGGCCCGGCGGTGTACGGCTGGCTGGCCGCCGAAGCGGCGATCTACTTCCAGAACCAGGGGCAGTCGACCGCAACCGCCGAGCAGTGGGGACAGCGGGTGGCGATCCTGTCGATTGGGGTGTTCCTGGTGGTCGGTTTGGTGATTTTGCAGACCGTCAACGAAGAACGCGGTCGCAAGGCCGCCATTGCGGAGACGGTGGCGACCACGTAGGGATCGTACTCAGCGCGCACCCGTCGCACCGACCGCAGCGGGACGCACGGGCAAACCGTAGGTCACAGCTTCTGCTGTGACGACACACTCGACGAACAAGCGTCCTCCGGCACGCAAAACGTTGCGCGGCTGTGGAATCGTGACAAGGTAGACGAAAGCGGCAGCATGGCTGTCGCACTCCAGAGCGGCAGCGTGGCTGCCGCACTCCAAGGCGGCAGCGTGGCTGCCGCAGTCCAGATGGGGGTTGGTATGGCGGAAATGACCGGGGGCGAGCTCCTGCTCAAGTGCCTCCAGGCAGAAGGTGTGACGACGATCTTTGGTGTGCTCGACGGCAGCCACAACGCCTTCCTGGCCAAACTCGACAAATACGGCATGCGTTTCGTCTCGGCGCGCCACGAGGCCGCCGCGGCGCACATGGCCGAGGCGTGGGCGCGCATCACCGGTGCGCCGGGTGTCGTCATCACCGGCATTGGGCCGGGGGCTGCCAACATGGTATCGGGGGTGATTACGGCACACGCCGAAGGCAGCCCCTTGATCGCCATCAGCGGCCAGCGCCGGCGTAACATCATCTACCCCGATCGTGGCGGTGGCTTCCAGGTCGCCAGTCTGATCGATCTGTACGCGCCGGTGACCAAGTGGAGCGCCGGGCTGCGGGTCTGGCAGCGGCTGCCTGAGCTGGTGCGCCAGGCCTACCGCCGCGCCACCAGCGGCCGGCCAGGACCGGTGTACCTCGAAATCCCCGAGGACCTGCTGCGCGGTACCGGCCAGGAAGATGACGCGCCGGTGTACGAACCGGCCAGCTACCGGGTGACGCGCCTGGGCAGCGGCGATCCGGCATTGGTCCAGCAAGCGGTGGGGATGCTGCTGGCCGCCAAACGTCCGCTGCTGCACGCCGGTACCGGCGTGGCCTGGTCGGGCGCGTGGGACGAATTCCTGGCCCTGACCGATCACCTGGGCGCGTGCGTGACCACCACCCTGGCCGCCCGCGGCGTCGTACCCGAGGATCATCCCCGCTACTTCCACCCGCTCGACCGCGATGCGCTGGAAGCGGCCCAGGCGCAGGCCGATGTGGTGCTGGCGGTGGGTACCCGGTTTGGTGAGCTGGACGGCTGGGGACGCCCGCCGTTATGGGGTACCCCCGGCACCCAGGCCGTCATCCAGGTCGACAGCGATCCGGCGTCGATCGGTGTCAACCGGCCCGTCGATCTGGCGATTATTGGCGACGCGCGCGCGGTGCTGCAGGCCCTGCTTTCTGGCGCTGCCGCCGGCACCACGCCGCGCCCACCGCATCCAGACGTCGCAAAGTACCACGCGCTCAGCGCCCGCTGGCAGGCGCAGCGTGCCGGCGCCCTGCGTATGGGCAAACGCGGCATCAATTCCGGCCAGATGGTCCAGGTCGTGCGCGACTTCTTCCCGCGCGATGCTATCACGGTGATGGACGGTGGCAATACCAGCCTGTGGTGCGCCAGCTACAACCCGATCTACACGCCGCGCAGTTATCTCTACACGGCCAAATTCGGCCATCTCGGAACCGGACTGCCCTACGCCGTGGGCGCCAAACTCGCCGCACCCGAACGGATGGTGTACCTGGTGTCGGGCGACGGTGCCTTTGGCTTCAACGTGCAGGAGCTGGAGACCGCCGTCCGCCACGGGGCGGCGTTCGTGGCCATCGTGGCAGTCGACCGGGGCTGGGGTATGGAACGCTCTTCGCAGATGATGGCCCAGCTGGGGCACTTCGTCGAGACCGACCTGCACCCCGACGTACGTTACGACCAGATTGCGATCGGCTTCGGCTGCCACGGCGAACTCGTCAGCAGCCTGGATGAGCTGCTGCCCGCCCTGCAGCGCAGCGTGGCGGCCGCCAAACCGGCCGTCATCCAGGTCATGGTCGACGTCGAGGCCAACATGGCACCCCCCGGGCTGATCGAGTTCGGCTCGATGGTCTACCGGGCAGCGGATTAGGTCATGGGTACTTCACAGAATAAAGTGGCACTCATCACCGGTGCCGGGCGTGCCAGCGGCATTGGCGCTGCGGTGGCGCGGCGGCTGGCCGCCAGCGGGGTCGACGTGGTGGTGTGTGACCTGTGCGCGCCGGCTTCGACCCTGCTCAACGGCGGGACCGGCCAGTGGGAGGAGCTGCAGGCGGTGGCGGCCGGTATCGAAGAACTGGGCGCACAGGCCTTGCCCGTGCGCTGCGACGTGACGCAGGCCAGCTCGGTCGCCGGGATGATCCAGGCGACCCTCGATCGGTTCGGCCGGCTCGACATCCTGGTCAACAACGC
>CAZXQZ010000289.1:0-5141 GCA_964642445.1 uncultured Anaerolineae bacterium | reverse complement strand
CCGAATCCGTTGACAGTAATCCGTTCCTAATCCGTTCCCCCTACTCCCTACTCCCTACTCCCTACTCCATTCCCCCGTCCGGCCCACATCGGTCGTCCATCGGCATCTCGCACCTGCACGCTGGCCCCCGATCGCTGATTCTCCATCCGGCCCACTTCCAATTCCTCACCCTCGTAGAAACCATGCAGCCGCAGCCGATCACCCACCTGCACCCCGAACTGCTGCTCCTGCGCATACGACCACGGCCGCCCACCCACCGAAACCGTCTGCCCATCTTCGGTCTCGACGACAATCTCCTCGCCAGTGAACTCCGTTACGGTTCCATCGACCATAACCCATCCAGTCACCGCATCCGCCAGGGCCAGGCCCGCTTCATCACGGCCACGGCCATAACCCTGACCCTCACTGCCCTGGCCCTCGTAACCCTGACCCCTGACCCCCAGTCCCTGATCCCCATCCCCCAACCCCTGCCCGTTGGACGCTTCCGTGGTGACCGCGCTGTGGTCTACTTCACTGTTGCTTTCGGCGCGGGCGCTGGTACGGTTGACTGCGCCGATGACCAGGACAGCGACAAGGCCAATAAACAGAGTACCTAACACAACTTTCTTCAACATGATCAGATCTCCTCGTAACAAGATGAGTGACTTCGTGCCGTTAGTTCTCGGCCAGGCTGCACTTCGACTCTGCTCAGTGCAGGACCGCGGTCGCTGGATCGTTCACACCCTGGGACCGTGACCACGAACGCAGCAGTTTCTGCGTGACGTTGACGATCCAACGCCAGTGGATGATGAAGTGCAGCACGGCGGCCACGATGAGAACTACCGCTCCCCAGGTGTGGAGGATGTCCCACGTGCTGCGGCTGAACAGGAACATCGGATCCGGTGCCCACCGCTCGCCAGGGACCAACAGGAAGTACACACCGCTGACGGCGGTCACCAAAAAGCTCACGGCAATCGTCAGGTTGATGAGCAGGTTCTTGCGGGCGTTCCAGTTCATGGGCGTCCCACGCCCGCGCAGCTCACGCACGGTGCGTTTGGTCATGTTGACCACCCAGCTCCAGTGACGCGGCAGGTGGATGGCAACGGCGACGATCATGAGCAGCCCGGCCCACATGTGCAGGTCCGACCAGGTCTCACGAGCGAACAAAATCGTGATGCCATAGGTGGGGTTGCGGCCCCCCATGTAGCCGCCCAGGGGTAGATACAGGAAATAGATCCCCGTCAGCGCAGCTATGAGGCCGGTGAGAAACAGGCTGGCATCGATGAGCCAGTTGTGCCGGGTGGGCGTAGAAACAGACTGTGATGAAGACATCGTTTTGTGTAACCTCCTGAAAGTACGATCTTGCGGTCTATGCCGCTATCATACCAGGAGACTGTGGAGATTCTGTGGAGAAGGGCTGGAAGGATTGTGGATTCCGCGCGCAGATTTTACGCGAAAGGGACGCAGATTCTACGTGCAGGGGGCGAAGGTTTCAGGTATCGTCGTTGGGAGGTTCGGGTTGGTCACCGGGCCAATCGGGTTCGTGGGGGAGTTCGGCATCGCGGCCCGTGCCGCCGGGGCCGGCGTCGATGGTCTCCTCTGGCCCGCTGCGACCGAAGCGCCGCAGCTGCTCGGCCATGCGCTGCAGCGCACGGTCGACCCGACCGTTGACCGAGTCCGCAGGATAACGGCCGTCGGGGCCGCGTGCACCCGCTGGCACGCCGGTCAGGATTGCGATCCCTTCATCGACCGAACGCACGGGGTAGATGTGGAACTGGCCCGCAGCCACGGCATCGACGATGTCGGTGCGCAGCATCAGGTTCGGCACGTTGCTTGCGGGCACGATGACGCCCTGGCCGCCGGTCAGGCCCGCCGGCAGCATGCGGCATACGTCGAAGAAACCCTCAATCTTCAACGTCGCACCGCCAATGGCCTGGATGTCGCCGTGCTGGTTGACCGAACCGGTGACGGCAATTCCCTGGCGGATCGGCAGGCCCGCCAGGCTGGAGAGCAGGGCGTACAGCTCGGTCGACGAGGCGCTGTCGCCGTCGACCAGGTCGTACGACTGTTCGAAGGCAATCGTGGCCGAGAGGCTCAGCGGCCGTTCCTGGGCGAAGCGTCCACCCAAAAAGCCGCCCAGGATGAGCACCCCCTTGTCGTGCAGGCTCCCACTCAGGCGCGCTTCGCGCTCGATGTTGACCACCCCGGCACGGCCCAGGTAGGTGCGCGCCGTCACCCGTCCTGGTTTACCGAAGGCGTAGTCGCCCAGCTCCAGCACCGCCAGGCCGTTGACCTGGCCGACGTCACTGCCAGTGGTGTCGATCATGATCGTGCCGTCGGCGATCAGCTCGCGCAGCCGTTCCTCGATCAGGTTGGAGCGGTAGATGCGCTCGGCGATGGCGCGCTCGACGTCGGCCGCCGTGACCAGTTCGCTGCCCGGCACCTCACCCGCGCGGCGGCGCTGCGCCCAGAAGGCGGCCTCGTACACGATGTCGCTGACCAGGGCGAACTGGGTGGTCAGCTTGCGCTGGTCCTCGACCAGGCGCCCGCTGTATTCGACCACCCGGCTGACCGCACCCAGGTCGAAATTGGGGAGATCCGATTCCAGGCTGCGGGCGCGGATGAATTGGGCGATCTTGCGCTCGTTGTCGGCGGTCCAGTTCATGTCACCGGCAAAATCGGCCCGCACTTTGAACAGCTTCTCGAACTGCTCGTCCAGCTCATACAGCAAGTAGTAGGTCTGGGGATCGCCGATCAGGACGACCTTGACCTGCAGCGGGATCGGTTCGGGTGAGAGGGTGGTGGTGGCCAGGACCCCTACCTGCTGGCTCATCTCTTCGATGCGGATTCGTTCATTGCGCAGGGCCTGTTTGAGCGCTTCCCAGGCCAGCGGCTGCTCCAGGAGGACGCGTGCATCGAGCACCAGGTAACCGCCGTTGGCCTTGTGCAGCGCACCGGCTTTGATGTGCCGGTAGTCGGTGACGAGCGTTCCCAGCTCGGCCCGCAGTTCCACGCGCCCCACCAGGTTGGTATAAGTGGGGTTCGTTTCCAGGACCACCGGTGCCCCCGTCATGCCCTGGTTATCCACGATTACGTTGAGGCGGTAACGGTCGTAGAACGACGTCACCGAGGGACGCAGCCATTTTGGAACGCCGTAGGCATCGACGTTGTTTTCCTCGGTTTCGTCGTTCGATTTTTTGCGCAGCTCGCCGGTGTGTGTGGCGACGTTTTCCGCCACCCCCTGCAGATAGGTCGTCACGTCTGGCCAGTCCGGGTACTCCTGCGCCAGGCGGGAGAAGAGCGGCTCGATCGTGGCTCGCGCCAGCTCCACGTCGATGTGTGCCAGGCGCAGCTGCGCTTCCTCGGCAAACTCCTCGATCTGGCGCAGGGTTCGTTCGAGGGCTTCTTGCAGGGCGGCCTCTGTTTCGGTGAGCGCACGCTGCTCGTCGTCGGTCAGGGCCATGAACTGTTCGGGCGTCAGCGGCTCGCCCTCGTGCACCGGCGTGACTATCAGGCCGCTGTCCGATTCGAGCAGACCGAACCCCTGCTCGCGCGCGCCCCGCTCCAGGTCGCGCAGGCGCTCGTGCTGCTGCTGCTCGACTTCGCGCTCGATGCGGTGGCGGTGTTCGGCGTAGGTATCACTGGCAAAGGCTTTCAGCAGGGCATCCGCCATCTGTTCCAGGAGGTGGTTGACCTGGTCGCGCAGCCGGGCACCACCACCGGGCGGCAGCCGGAGCGCGCGCGGCCGGTCGGGGTCGCCAAAATTGTGCACGTAGCCCCAGTCGGGCGGGGTGAGGCGCGTGCGTGCCTTGTGCTGCAAGAAGCGCGTGATGGTGCTGGTTTTGCCGGTGCCCACAGGACCCATGGCAAAGATGTTGTAGCCGAAGTAAGGGATCTCGATACCAAACTCGATCGCGCGGGTCGCCCGTTCCTGACCGATGATCTCGTCGAGTTCGGGCGCTTCGGCGGTCGAAGTATAGGGCAGGTGATCGAGGGGTGCGCGACGGCGCAGCTGTTCGGCGGTCAGTTCACGCGGCATGGTTGGCTCCTGGTCGGTTGTCTGTTTTCATTTTACCACCGGCTTGACAAGATGGCCACCATGGGTTACACTCCGCATCGCGTGAAAGCGACGACCGATATGATGATGACCTGGAATCTCCCAACCTGCTCGTGTTGCGGGCGGGTGTGCGGCGGCTGGCTGCCGGCGACACCCGCGGTGCACTGCTGCCCACGATGGGTCGGTCAGGTCCGGGAGACACGGGTTTGACCATCACTTGCCGTTAGTTTGACACGCCATCTGTCCCCGGGGACACGATGTGGTATAGTCCAGACGTCAGGCTCATTGGGAGGCAGCAGCTGCCCGGTGAGCCTTTTTATTTTCGATACCCAAAGGAGAAATGACCGATGTCGACCATTGCAAACAACGTCACTGAACTGATTGGCAACACCCCCCTGCTGCGCCTGAACCGTGTCACGGCGGGCGCGGGGGCCGAAGTGCTGGCCAAGTTGGAATTTCGTAACCCCGGCGCCAGCGTCAAGGACCGCATCGCCCTGAGCATGATCGAAGCGGCCGAAGCGGCGGGGAAGATTGGCCCCGACACCGTCATGGTCGAGCCGACCAGCGGCAACACGGGGATTGGCCTGGCCATGGTGGCGGCAGCGCGCGGCTACAAGTGCGTGCTCGTCATGCCCGAGACCATGAGCATCGAGCGACGCAAGCTGCTGCGCGCCTTTGGCGCCGATCTGGTGCTTACGCCGGGCAGTGAAGGCATGCCGGGCGCAGTGCGGCGGGCGCGCGAGCTGGCCGAGTCGGACACGAAGTATTTTATGCCGCAGCAGTTCGAGAACCCGGCCAACCCCGATATCCACGCGCGTACGACCGCCGAGGAGATCTGGGCCGACACCGGTGGCACGATCGATATCTTTGTGTCGGGTGTCGGCACGGGTGGCACGATCACCGGGGTGGGTCAAGTGCTGCGCCCGCGGCGCCCGTCCCTCAAGCTGATTGCGGTCGAACCGAGCGATTCACCGGTGCTGTCGGGCGGCAAAGCGGGACCGCACAAGATCCAGGGCATCGGCGCCGGTTTCGTACCGGCGATCCTGGACACCACCCTGATCGACGAGATCGTCCGCGTCAGCAACGACGAAGCCATCGCCATGGC
>CAZXQZ010000288.1:0-5146 GCA_964642445.1 uncultured Anaerolineae bacterium | reverse complement strand
CCGCATGGCGAGTGCCACAGGGGTGGCCTATTGTGTTTATACTAGGGAGTAGGGATTGTTGGAGGAGATGGCGAGGAGGTGGTGGGAGGAGGGGCAGGCACGGAGCATGGGGATGGGAGACGGTGAGGGAGATGGCGAGGAGGTGGTGGGAGGGGGGGCAGACAGGACACAGGAATGGGAAATGGGAGTAACAAACAGGTAGGGAGTAGAGGTCATGACTATGTCGAACCCCTACTCCCTACTCCGTACTCCTTACTCCGTACTCCTTACTCCGAAAAAATCAACGACGCTTGCGCGCAACCCAGGCGGCGCCGGCCACGGCGGCCAGGGCGGCGGGGATGGCGGCCAGCGGGACGGCGCTGAGCGGCGCGGCCGGGCTGGCGTCGATGGCGCTTACGTTGACCGCGGTGGGTGGGGTGACGGTGCCGCTGAGCCGGAAGAGCGAATCCGGATCGACACCGCCGCCGACACCGCAGGTGGCTGCGCCAGGTCCCCAGGTGGTGCAGGGTGTACCAAAGCCGCCGCCTGGGTTCTGCCAGGCGTAGGGGCTGTTCGACTGCACGGTTCGGGTGCTCCAGAACCACTGGCCAAACGGGTTGAAGTCCATCACCGCTTGGACCGAGACCCAGTAGGTGCCCGCCGGCAGCACGGCCGCCGGTGCAAGGGCGATGGTGAGATCACCACCGACGTCGGTTGGCACCACGCCGAGGGCACTGAACACCTGGGCGCCCGGCAGGCCGGCTGCGTCCTGGTAGAAGTAAACGTTGACGGCCGCCGCCGGCCCGGCTGTGCTGTACGAGCCCATGATGTAGACCTCGTTGATGGTCCACGAACCGTCACCGGCTGGGATCACAAAATCGTCGGCGCCCTGGTTGTCATAGGCGTCGAAGGCGGCCTCGAAGTCCTGCGACGGGAAACCGTTCGTACCGGCGTTGTCGGTCTGGTCGTACAGCACGGCGTAGGGTCCCTCGTAGGGCGCCGCCACACCACCACCCGGCCCAGAAACCACCGGTGGCACGGGCGCAGCACTCACCAGCGCCGGCACCAGCAGCACCAACGCCATCACGACAAGCAGAGTTACTTTTTTCATTGGAACGAAATCCTCCTCTGGATTCCAAATGGGCGAACTCGGAGTACGGAGTAGGGAGTAGGAAGTAGGGGTTAGGAGTAGGGAGCGGGCACTGTATCGAACCCTTACTCCGTACTCCTTTCTCCGTACTCCCTACTCCGAAAGAATTAACGGCGCTTGCGTGCGACCCAAACCGCACCGGCCACGGCGGCCAGGGCGGCCGGGATGGCGGCGAGCGGCAGAGCGCTGAGCGGGGCCACAGGGCTGGCTTCCACACTGCTCATGCTGACGGCGGTCGGGGTGTCCGGCTCACAGGCGGTGATGGTCACATCATCGACCTCCCACCACCAGTCCCAACCGGCGATGTAGTGCCAGCGCACAACGGTGTTGGCCTGGCCATCAGCGGCGAAGGTGTTCTCGTAGGTGGCCGGGCCACGCGCATCGGTCGTCCAGGTGTTGATGTTGGCCCAGGTCGAGCCACCGTCGGTGCTGAAGTCCAGCGCACCCGTGTCGGCCGAGCCGAGGTCGTTGTAGTCGTACTTGAAGCTGACGCGTGGTGTCATGAAGTTGGTCAGGTTCAGCACCGGCGACCACATCTGGGCGTTCATCGCCACGCCGCTGCCGCAGGCATCGCTGTCAGCCACGGCGAAGAGGCCGCTGCCGCCGGTCAGGTTACCGCGCACACCGGGATCGGTGTTGGTCCAATCGGGCACACCCGGGGAAGCACAGTTGGTCGTGCTGTTGGCGACGACCCAGCCAGCGGGCGGGAAGTTGCCCTCGAAGGCCTCGCTGACCAGCGTCACTTCATGGTAGTTGGCCGGGCAGCGCGGCGGGATGACGGTGACCGTCGCGGTATCGGTGGCCGTCGCCTGCGAACCGGCCGTATTCGTGGCCGTCCAGGTGGCGGTGTTGGTGGTGGTCGCATTGGCGACGTACGGGATCGACAGCCCGGCCTGCACGGTGTTGACGCTGGCGCCAGGGGCCAGCGAATAACCGAAGCCGGTGAAGATCGTGCCCAGCACATCGTCGGTCAGCGAGTGCACAGTCAGTGTCTCGTCGCCGGTGTTGGTCACCGTATAGCAGTAGTAGACGGTGGTACCCTGCGCGACGGTGATGGCGCTCGTATTCGCACAGACACCGGCCGTCTCACCGACGGTCTTGGACAGCGAGATCGACGGGCCAGTGGCGCCCTGGCCTTCGATGAGGAAGGGCAGGTCCTGCGGTGCCGCAGCGGTGCCACTGTCGATCAGCGGAACCCATGACGTCAGGTTGTACTGCTGGGCATTGGCACCGGGCGGGTTGGTCTGACCCAGGATCGAAACCGGCGGGACCCACGGTCCGGAGCTCAGCGTGCCACCCGCCTGCCAGTCGAGCCAGTACGTGCCGGCGGGCAGTGCCGTGTTGACCGTCACCACATTGGCCATGATCGGGCGATTGTTGGCCAGGAGACCGGTGTCGATCGAACGATAGATGTTGGTGAAGGTCGAGCTGGCCAGGCGGTTGGTCGTGGTGTCACCGAAGACGATGTTGCTGGCGCCCGGCTGGCCGTCCCAGATCACCAGGTTGACGTTGTTGATTGTCGAGGTGGTCGTCGAGCCGGTCTGGTAGGCGTAGAAGGTGATCGTGCTGATGTTCCAGCCGCCGGCCGGGACGGTGAAGTCGTCCGCCACGCGGAAGCCACTGGAAACGGCGTGGCCGAATCCATAGACGTTCAACCCGATCGCCGTCTGCAGTGCGCTGGCGTCAGCGCCACCGAACCCACCACCCGGATGCGTCACCAGCGGGCCGTTGTCATACAGCACGGCGCCGGGCACAACCGGTTCGAGCGGGATGTTGTAACCACCGGTAGCCGGTGCATCGGACTTGGCGGCTGGCGCGGCCACGTCAGCGGCGGGGCCGCTGCTGCTGGCACTGACCAGGGCTGGCACCATCAGGGCCAACACCAACACCACAAGCAGAACATGCAGAGTCGCTTTTTTCATGGAACGAAATCCTCCTCTAGATTTCTTGCGGACGAAAGCGTGGATCGGGGGTTGCAAGACGTATCGGGTCGCTGTTCACTACGCGGGACACCTCCTTATTGGGCGATGGCAGGTTCGGTGCGATGTCCGTGGATTCCACCTTGGGAAGTGGTCCAGTGCGCCAGTGCGGGGGTAGGAAACTGGCACGAGGCAAACACGATAAAACTACTGGGCTGATTATGGCACAGTTTGTGGGTGTTGTCAAGCGCACGCAAAACCGCAAAAGGTGCGGGTTACTGAGGATTTTTTTACCGCGAATGGCGCGAATCTGCGCGAATGGTTTTGATGGTTTTCAATGTGGGGTTGTGTGGTCGAGAACGATGTGTGTGCTTGGGCGACGATAGTGCGTGAAGCGTGTCGCGTGCCAGGAACACAAACCAACGCCACACACAACCCAAAAAGATTAGCGTTCATTCGCGTGCATTCACGGTCACTCTATTCGCGGTCTACACGGACTCCGCTCTTGCCTCCAGCCCTTCGGGATCCAGGATGATGATGCGTTTGCGGCCGATGTCGATCAGACCGTCATTTTTAAGGTCGTTGAGGACCTGGGTGGCGGTTTCGCGGTAGGTGCCGACCATTTCGGCCAGGTCCTGGTGGGTCAGGCCTTTGATCTCGTTGCTGCCCTGCTCCTCGCGCACGCGCAGCAGCAGCGAGGCCAGGCGGGCGGGGATACCTTTGAAGGCCATGTCTTCCAGGCGCTCCTCGGCTTCGTGCAGGCGCCGGCCGGTGATGTCCAGCACCCGCAGAGCCACCTGGGGTTTGTTAAGGATCAGCCGCTCCAGGTCGGTCCGGCTCATGACGCAGATCAGGCAGTCTTCGATGGCTTCGGCAAAGGTGTTGTGCATCTGTTCGCCGACCAACGCCATTTCGCCGAAGAGGTTGCCCGGCCCCAGGGTGGTGATCACCAGCTTTTTGCCTTCGGCCGAGATGCGGTACAGCTGCACGCGCCCTTCCTTGATAATGAAGAGCACCTCGGTCACGTCTTCGGGACGATAAAAGACCTTGCCTTTTTGGACGTTGCTCATGGTCGTGATGCGGTCCAACTCCTGCATTTCGCGCGGTGACAGATCCTGAAAAATCTCGATGTCGGAAAGGTACCCAATTTTGTCGCGCATCCCGCTGCTCGCCTCTCTTCCCATGCGATCGTCCAATCTGTGTGGGCTAGACTTGTTGTGGATATTATACTTGGTTTGAGGGGGGAGGCAAAATGGGGTGGGGAGTAGGGAGTAGGGAGTAGGGAGTAGGGAGTACGGAGTAGGGAGTACGGAGGTGAGCGCAGGGAGGCTGATGCTCAGAGGTCAGTCCGCTTGAGCGGACTTGAGCTGTCAGCCTGGCGTTTGAACGCCAGGCGTGCTTGAGCTGTCAGCCTGGCGTTTGAACGCCAGGCGTGCGGTGCGTGTTATTTATGCCACCCAGGCGGCCAGCAGCGATCCTTTCTTCGTTGCCGGCCTTCACCCGATTGCGCATCACCAGCAGGAATGATAGAATGCGCCGGCTTCCGCTCTCGCAGACACCGGAAGCCCATGCATGAAGGAGATCCATGTCAACCATGCTGCGAATAACGGTAAGAACGACAACGTTGGTAGCCGTCGCGCTGCTGGTGGTGGCCTGCGTGGCCGCGGGCGCTCCGGGCGTCGATCCGCTAGCGACACCGACGATGCCGCCAACCGACAGTTTTCCCACCCCGGAAGCCTCGGGCCGGCCGCGCATTCCGCACGCCGTCGCCGGCTTCGATGACTGCCTGATCTGCCACAGCCCGCAGGGCAGCATGCCAATACCGGCCAACCATGCGCTGTACACGGTCGACCGCTGCCTGGGCTGCCACCGTCCGGCGGTCGAGGTGACACCAACCGTGACCCTGACCCCGCAGTCGATGGCGCATCCACTGGCGGGTCGCGAGGATTGCACGCTCTGCCACGCGCCACGGCGCCTGGAGATGCCCGGCGATCACGATACGATGGCGCTGGAGGAATGCACCGAGTGCCACCTTCCCCCCGCAACGCCGTCAGCCAGGTAGTGGTATTTTGAACCACCAGGATACCAAGTGGCACAG
>CAZXQZ010000287.1:0-5168 GCA_964642445.1 uncultured Anaerolineae bacterium | reverse complement strand
GCGTACATGGCCGAGGTCGCTCTGCAGTTTGTCGACATCATGGTGCAGCACTTCGGGCTCGAGTCCGGCACCTGGCCGGTGATCCCCTTGCTGCTGAAGCCGGTGGAACTGCCGCCACGGTTGGCGTTTCTCGTTGCGCTGGACGCGACCGATCCACAGAACTGGACCAACGCCGTCACCCGCCTCTGCAGTACGCTGCACGCGGCATTGCCCATGCCGACGGCCAGACCACAGTGCCCCTATCCTGGCATGCGCGCATTTCGGGAGCAAGATGCAACCCATTTCTACGGGCGTGAGGCAGAGATCGAAGAGCTTCTGCAGCGCCTGCGCCGGCATCCCTTCTTGGCTGTCATCGGTCCATCGGGCAGCGGCAAGTCCTCGCTGGTCAACGCCGGTCTGATCCCGGCTTTGCGCAGCAGTACACTCTTCGGGCCGGGTACCTGGCTGGTGCGAACAACGCGTCCAGGCGCACACCCCATGGCAGCGCTCGCGTGGGCGCTAGATACAAACGACGTTCAGCAGTTCGTGCCGGCCGCTCTCCTGGCCACCGAACAGAATGCGACCCACTTGCTGGTGGTGGTTGATCAGTTGGAAGAGGTCTTCACCCAAGGAAGCGCACAGAAGGAGGTGTTTTTTGATGCAATTCAGCGACTCAGCGCACTAAGAGATTGTTATGTCGTTGTTACCGTACGCGCCGATTTTTTCAGCGATCTTCTGGCGTCGACGCTTTGGACCTCGATCCAGGCCCATCGCCTGGAGATTGCGCCTTTGGATGCGCGCGGACTGCATGATGCTATCGTAAAACCGGCCGAAAAAGTCGGCGTTTTCATTGAAAGCGCTCTGGTGGAGCGGCTGGTAGCGGGTAGTGCAGGACAACCAGGACTCCTGCCCTTCGTGCAAGAAGTGATGGTGCGGCTCTGGGAGAAGTTGGAGCGGCGGTATCTGCCACTTCGTGCCTATGAAGCATTGGTTTTGCCACTGGCTGGCTACAGTGGCAGTGAGCGGACAGGCATCCAGGCAGCGATGGCGCAGCTTGCCGATGAGATAATCCACAGCCTTGATCCAGAGCAGCAGCGAATTGCCCAGCGTATTCTGCTTCGGTTGGTGCAGTTCGGTGAGGGACGTGATCCCACACGGCGCCAGCAACCAGTTTCGGCGTTGGTCGCGGTTGGTGACGACCCCCTGTTATTTGATCGCACGCTGAATTTCCTCGTCGTGAACCGGCTCCTGGTTTTGAGCGGTGAAGAGGGAAAGGAGCCCAGTGTTGATCTGGCGCACGAGGCGATGCTGACGGGGTGGCCGTTGTTACGTCAGTGGATCATGGAATACGAGGTATCCGAGTCGACCCGGCGTCTTCTGGAGATCAAGGCCGCAGAATGGGCACGCCTCGGAAAAGCCGGGGGTGGCTTGCTCGACCCTGTTGAGTTGCAGGAAGCGGAAGCGTGGCTCAAGAACTCGGACAGCATCACAACGGGCAGCAGCGCGACTCTGTCTGCGCTGCTCGAGCAAAGTCGCGTGCAGCGCAAGCGCCAGTACCTGGCCCGTTGGGCGCTGATCGGGGTGGCAGCAGCAGGCATCGTCGCTCTCCTTATATGGACGGCAAATACAGCCTGGCGAGAGTGGATCCGGCGCACTACCGGAACACCGACCGTGCTGGTTGCCGCAGGACCGGCACGGTTGTACAACTTATCAACCGACACCTGGCGAAACGTTGTGCTTGCTGAATTCCGAATCGAACAGTATGAGGTGAGCAATCGTGAGTATGAGCGCTGTGTAGATGCCGGCCCATGCAGCACGTCGGACGACCCCCAGGCCAAGAAATTGTTCGACAATCCAGCGCGCGCCAATTATCCAGTAGTGGGCATAGACGCAAACCAGGCGAACACCTACTGCCGCTGGCTGAGGCGACGGCTGCCGACACAGGTGGAGTGGGAGCGGGCTGGACGGGGAACAGAGGGGCGCCTGTGGCCCTGGGGAGACACACCGCCCAGACCAGGCCAGGTGCAAACCTATCTGCCGGACTACCCCGAAGTACAATATGATGATGCGGTGCCCGTGGATTCCATGCCCGATGGCGCAACGCCTGATGGCATCTATCATCTCGTGGGGAATGTAGCTGAATGGGTGGTGAAAGTTCCTGCCAACTGCTTGGCTGTAGATTGCCAGCAGCCCTGGGATGGCGCAGCCGATGTCTTTGGTATTGCGGGTGGAGCATATGATTGGGACCTGGATAGTTTGTCGGATGTGACCGCGTCGGGAGCGGGAAATAGTGATGTGCAGTTCGGCTTTCGTTGCGTCGAGGATTGAAATGGCCGCAGAGCGGCAAGGAGGAATCTATGCGAAAGGGTGATAAGACACGCATGTGGATCGGTGCGTGCGTAGTGATGGTTCTGATCGTAACGAGCTGCGTGCCAGCCTCAGCGGTTCCTACACCTACCGCAGCTCCGGCAGAAGGAAAAGGGACCACAGAAATGGTCGAAGGTTGGCGCGGTGGATATGACATTGTGCAGCCCGAACTCTGTCCGCCAGTGATGGATGATAAGACGATAGAAGAACACCTGCAGCAACCGTTTTTTCAACAGGTAATTGGCCAGCAACAACTGGGCGACAAAACTGTACGAGCGCAGCAAGGACTCTATGCCAACGAGCAAGACGAAATTTTCACCATCAAAGTGGTAGGCAACAATTCACAGGCTGGCGAGGATGCAATCCTGGCCTATTCTGGTGCTGTCCGAGTGTGCCTGGATCTGATTTTGGATGACGGGATCAGCGACAAAATCGTTGCAGACACAGAGATAGTGCCGGCAGAGGGTGAAGAGATTGTAATTGGCTTTGAGGAACTACCCGACCCAGAACAGGTGACCGCGGAGAGCCTGATTATTGAGATTGAGAGCTGGGGTTCCATAACAGGAGGCGACCTTTCGTACGATGAGCTTGGGACGATTCTGAAAGATACAGTCTTGGAAGATGCGGCACGCTGGAAATTGATATTGAACAACCGCGTGTCGGAGGACTATCAACTTCAATATGTTCCTACAGACGAGGCGGCAAAGAGCAACCCCGATGCGGTCCTCGATTTTATCATTGACCCTTCCATCAATAATGGGGTGCGTCATCAATACCGCGAATACCGGCAGAAATCCGTATTGACGACCGTTTCCGTGGCAGGTAACAGCGGCGCCGGCAAAGTCAGAGCCGGTCTATGCAAGAACAGCAGTTCAACGCCTTTTATGACCAGGACCGTGAACCGCAATGGCACAAAGAAGGCTACCCTTTCTAATTCGAGCAGCACCAGCAGTACCAGTTATGATTTGGGTGTCGTCGGCAAACAGAAAGCCAGCAGATACCGCATGTCCGGTCGCTGGTACCGCAACTACAGAGATTCTCCACCAGGCGGCAGTCATACGAACTGTAATCCTTAACTGCAGGATTGCAGACGCTCGAAGTACCGATCATTTCAGAAAGTGATCGGTACACCTCAACCTTGGCACGCACCAAGAAGGCGCGATCCGTATGCCTGGATCCCGACAGGCCTCTATGGCAACATTTTCAGGCTGGGCTGTACACCAACGCAGCGCGCACAGTGCTGTGGTGGTCATACATTCCACTCCACCACAAACGCCACCCGATCCCCCAGCCGGAAGCTAAGCCGCAGGGCAATGCTCGCCGGGTCGCTGTGTACGGTTGGGACCGGTTGCCCAGCGATGGTAGCGCTCAACCCTTGGACATTGCGCGGCACCTCCACATACAGCACCCGGCTCCCATCGACGCACGCCCGATACTCGCCGGCAATCCGCCCCGGCAATACCTCCAGCCGCAGCAGCGGCAGATCGAGCACGAACCGCGCGGGCGGCGCCTGCGGGGCAATCAGCAGACCATCCCCCGCCGGCGCCGGCTCGATGCCGCACACGCGCAGCAAACCCAACAGCGCCATCGCATCCTGGTTGGCATTCATCACCGGAAAATCGGTCATCGGCGTCAGCGGGCTGCGCCAGGTGCCACCCGGATTCTCGCCGTCCGGCCCGTTGATACCGTCCGGCCCCGACCAGGTGTTGATCCACACCCGCGGGTAGGCCCTGGAATGGGCGGTGAACGTGTGCCGCTGTACGGAACGCCACGCCAGGCCGGGACAACTGCGCGCGTACCCCCAGGTCAACAGCTGCGACACCGCCGGCCACACCATGCCCCCCTCGCGTAACATGGCCCCAATCGGCGAGGGATCGTCGAGACGTGCCGTGATCGCTTCGATCAGGTCGGTTTCACGGCCGGTGTCGGCGGCCAGCCCGCTGATGAGCGCCCACACCTGCGCTTCGAGATTGATGTGATCACTGTCCCAAACCACCGGCCGGTTGAAGTGATTGCGCAGAATGGCACGGTTGTACCAGTTGCCCTGGAGACTCCACTGCGCAGTGAGGGCATCCCTGAAGCTGCCGGTGGCCGTGCGCAGCTCAGCCGCCAATGCCGGATCACGCGCCGCGACGAGGGCCGCCACCCGCGGCAGTACGTAGAGCGCCATCTGCGTATTGGGAATCGATTCACCATGGGCTTTCGATTGGCTGAACGACACCGTGAACGGATTTTTGAGCACGGTCTCCAATACGATCGAGTCCGACCAGTCGCCATCACCAATTCGGAGCAGACCATGCTCACCGACGCCGATGTCGTGCAGCAAATGACGCACCGCAACCCGGATGTGGTTGAGTACGGTCTGGCCACCCGCCGCCGGTATGGCGTCGCGTGGGTAAAACGGCTCCTCTTCGTCCAAAAAGGCGACGTCACCGGTGGCCGCAAGATACTCGACCACAGCCAGCAGGAAAAAAAGATCGAGGTCGGAAGGGTCGGTGTGAACGATCGCACCGTCGTGCACGCCGTAGCCGCTGAATGAATAGGGGATGGCCCCCGTGTCGGCGTGGGTCAGACGCATGATCAGGCGCAGCGTATCGCGCGCCAGCTGCGGGCGCAGGTAGGTCAATGGCACGACGAAGAGCCCCTGGTCTCGCGGGGCACCATCGGCACCGTGCAGGTAGAGATAGGCCGAGCCCTGCGGCACGAAACTCACACCGTAATAATCGTGCTGCACCGTGGCCGACAGCAGGTTGTAGGCGTGCCAGGCCGTTTCGCGCTGCAGGTACTGCTCCTGGGGCCGGCCCGTCGTGAAATAGGCCAGC
>CAZXQZ010000286.1:0-5172 GCA_964642445.1 uncultured Anaerolineae bacterium | reverse complement strand
CTGCGGCGGAACGACCAATGTTATCAATGAGAGCAAACTCAACGCTGCGATTGCCGCCTACAATGCGGTGAACGCGGGTCCCTGCGTCTTCACCATCCAGTTGGGCGCCGACATCGACCTGACGGCCAGCACAACCACGATCAACAACAACACGTCCGGGGTGAGCCTGGTGATCGAGGGCGCCGGCCACACCGTGGACGGGCAGGGCACGCCCGGCGTCCGGCCCTTTACAAAGAACTTCGGCCAGGTGACGATCAACCAGATCACGATCACCGGCGGCAATAGGAATAGTGGCGGAGACGCCGGCGGCGGCATAACTGCTACCCAAGTGGGGAGCCTGACCGTCACCAACAGCACCATCACTGGCAATGCGGCTGTGTTCGGTGGTGGCATGGCGAATTGCAATGGACCCTCCTGCATCCTGACCGTGCAAAACAGCACCATCAGCGGCAATAGTGCCGGGACAGCAGGCGGCGCCATCTATGCGGTGGGCACGGTGACCATCGACAGCAGTACGCTGGTCAACAACACGAACGGGACTTTGGGCGGCGCCCTCGTAATGGTAGTAAACACATCCACAATTACGGTGCGCAATAGCATCCTCGCCAATAGCGCCGGTGGCGCAGCAGACTGTAACATTAACTCTGGCGCTGGCGGGCCGCCCACTTTCACTGACGGCGGCCATAACCTGGTCGAAACGCCGGGCAACTGCGCCGCCAGCCTCACCGGCCCAGGCACCATCACCGGTCAGGACCCGGCCCTCGGCGCGCTGGCCGACAACGGTGGCCCGACGCAAACGCATCTGCCCAACGCCGGTTCGCCCGCCATCGACGCCGGCGACACGACCCTGACCGTGGACCAGCGGGGAGTCGCCCGGCCCTTCGGTTCGGCCGACGACATCGGCGCGGTGGAAGCGGATGATACGTGCCCCACCTCGCCGTGGAACGTGGGCACAGAGGCGGAGCTGAATGAGGCCATCGCCTGCTACAACGCTGTGACTGCGCCCGGTGTGTACACCATCAACGTCACCCAGAACATCACCCTGACGGCCAGCACGACGGTCATCGACAACGCCACGGCCGGGCTGGAGCTGCAGATCCTGGGCGCGGGCAACACCGTGGACGGGCAGGGCACGGCTGGCGTGCGGCCCTTCGAGATCGCCGCCGACACCCTGGTGAAGATCGGCAGCCTGACCGTGACCGGCGGCAATGTGACCGGCGCCGAAGCAGGCGGCGGCATCCTCAACAATGGCAACCTGTCACTCAGTCGTTGCACCATCGCCGGCAACCAGGCCGGTGGCGGCGGGGGAGGCATTCGTAGTCAGGGCGGCGCCCTGACCGTCGATGAGTGCACGATCAACGCGAACCAGGCCGGTGATGACGGGGGCGGCATCAGCAATGGCGCTGGCAGCGCGATGTCGCTGACGAACAGCACCGTGTCGGGCAATACCGCGGCGCAGCGGGGCGGCGGCGTCTACCACGCTGGCGCGTCCGGATCGGCCACCATCGACAGCTCCACGATTGCCAACAATACCTCCGGTTCGGAAGGCGGCGGCGTCGTCAGCGCCATACTTGGCGATATGGCGCTCAGAAATACGTTGGTGGCTGACAACAGCACGCCCGACTGTTACGACGCACTTGGCACCTTCACCGACGACGGGCACAACCTGATCGAATCCGCCAGCGCCGGGTGCGCCGCGCAATTTCCAGCCTCGACGGGAAATATCGTGGGTGTTGACCCCGATCTCGGCCCGCTGGTCGACAACGGCGGCCCGACACGGACCCACCTGCCCCATGCCGGCTCGCCCGCCATCGACGCCGGCGACACGACGCTGGCCTTCGACCAGCGCGGCGTCGCCCGGCCCCAGGGCGCGGCCGACGACATCGGCGCGGTCGAAGCAGATGACACGTGTCCCACCTCGCCGTGGGATGTGGCCAGCGAGGCGGAGCTGAACTTCGCCATCGGCTGCTACAACGCGCAGACCGTTCCCGGCGTGTACACCATCAACGTCACCCAGAACATCACCCTGACGGCCAGCACCACGGCCATCAACAACGCCAACACGGGGCTGGAGCTGCAGATCCTGGGCGACTCGCACACCGTGGACGGGCAGGGGACGGCCGGGGTGCGGCCGTTCACGATTGCCGCTGGCACGCTGGTGAAAATGAGCAACCTGACCGTGACCGGCGGCAACGTGACCGGCAGCGGCAACTATGGCGGCGGCATCGAGAACCGCGGCGATCTGTCGCTGTTCGAGTGCACAGTCTCGGGCAACACGGTCCAGGACGACGGCGGCGGCGTGTCCACCTGGGGCAAGCTGCGCGTGGCGTACAGCACCATCTCCGGCAACTCCGCTACGGGCGGCGGCGGCAACAACGGCGGCGGCATCATGGTCCATGGCGGCGCGACGGAGACGCTGGTGAGCAACAGCACCCTCTCGGGCAACAGCGCGGGGACGCACGGCAGCGCGCTCTTCACCTGGAAAAGCGTGACCATCCACAGCACAACCATCTCGGACAACTCAGCCAGCGCTGCCCTGTATCTCAGCGGTGGCACGACGACGGTGAGCAACAGCATCCTGGCCAACACCGCAGGCGCCGACGACTGCGAAGTTGGGTTTGGTACCCTGGTGGACGGCGGCGACAACATCGTCGAGACGCCTGGTGGAAGCTGTTTTCTGCCGGACGGCCCCGATCCAAATCTCGGCCCGCTGGCGAACAACGGCGGCCCGACACAGACCCATCTGCCGCAGGCCGGCTCGCCCGCCATCGACACTGGCGACACCCCGCTGGCGACCGACCAGCGCGGCGTCTCCCGGCCCCAGGGCGCGGCCGACGACATCGGCGCCGTCGAAGTGGAAACCTGCCCCAGCGACGCCACGGTGAGCAACGAGGCCGAGCTGAACGCGGCCATCGCCTGCTTCAACGCCCGGACCGCGGCCGGAACCTCCACCATCACCGTGACCCAGAACATCACCCTGACGGCCAGCACCATCGCCATCGACAACACCACCGCCGGGGTCGACCTGGTGATCCAGGGCAGCGGCTACGCCGTGGACGGCCAGGACACGGCCGGCGTGCGGCCGTTTGAGGTTGCCGCCGGTACGACGGTGACGATGAACGAGATCACCATCACCGGCGGCAACGTGACCGGCGAGGCCGGCGGCGGTATCCTGGCCGACGGCAATCTCACGCTCAACCGCAGCACCATCGACGGCAATACGGCCGAAGGTCCGGGCGGTGGCATCGCCGCCGGTGATCAGTCCACGGTGACCATCGACGCCTCGACCCTCTCCAACAACGCATCGACGGAGCCGGCGGCCAGCGGCGGCTTCGGCGGCGGACTCTACTCCGTTTCACCCAATCTGACGCTGCGCAACAGCACCGTCTCCGGCAACTCGGCAACCCTGGGCGCCGGCGGCCTGGAGATCTTCGAAGGCGCAGCCATTCTCGACAGCGTTACTGTTGCCGATAACACGGGCGGGACCTTCGGGAGCGGCGTCAACGTTGGCGACAACGCCACGGCGCAGATCGGCAACACCGTCGTGGACCGCAACAGCGGCGGCGCCGCCAATGTGCGCTGCGGTCTGTCCACCTCCGCCACCTTCAGCTACAGTCTGGTGCTCGATGCTTCTGTCAACTGCAACATAACCAACGGCGTGAACGGCAACATCGTCGGCCTGCCGGCCAATCTCGGCCCGCTGGCCGACAACGGCGGCC
Source organism: uncultured Anaerolineae bacterium (assembly GCA_964642445.1). Taxonomy (GTDB): domain Bacteria; phylum Chloroflexota; class Anaerolineae; order SSC4; family Amarolineaceae; genus SSC4. The sequence goes on along the minus strand of CAZXQZ010000286.1, from coordinate 1,453 downwards.
CCACGCAGACCCACCTGCCCGGCGCCAGCTCACCCGCTATCGACGCCGGCGCCACCACGTTGACCGCCGACCAGCGCGGCATCAGCCGGCCCCGGGGCGCAGCCGACGACATCGGCGCGGTGGAGGTGGAGGTTCCCACGGACCTGGACTTCGGCGACGCGCCCGACGGCTACAAGACGACCCTGGCGGCCGGCGGGGCGCGCCATGTGGCGACCGGGCCAACGCTGCGCCTGGGGCCTGATGTCGAACCCGACGGACTGCCTGGCGCCAATGCGGACGGCGACGACCTGGACGGCAACGATGACGAGGACGGTGTGCTTGTCTTCGTCTCCTCCCTGTTCCGGCAAGTCGAGCTGCGCACGAACCCCACCAACTGTTCGCCCGGCCCGGCGACTCTCGCCTGCTGGGTCGACGTCGACGGCAACGGCGCTTTCGACAACAATGCCACCGAGCGGCGGACAGCAGCCGTTCTCAGCGGGACGAACTGCGCGTCGCCCTTGTCCACGGAGACGTTCACCTACGACCTCGACCAGTTCACCAGTGGTCCTGTCTACGCCCGCTGCCGCATTGCCAAAGACCTCTCGTGGACCGGCGCCGGCGGCATTGCGCCGGACGGCCTGGTCGCCTCGGGTGAGGTCGAGGACTACTTCTACGATCTCGAACTGATCTACGACTACGGTGATCTGGACTTCTCGTATCCGGTGCTGAAGTCGGCCAACGGGGCGCGTCACCTGATCGAGAACGGCGCCCTGGCCTGGCTGGGTGCGGTGACGCCGGACATCGAAGCCGACGGCATCTACTCCACCAATGCCGATGGCGACGACAATTCGGGTACGCCGGATGATGAAGACGGCGTGGTCTTCCCGACCCTGGTGCCCGGCAACAGCGCCGATATCCAGGTCACGGTCACCGACAGCGACGGCAGCGCCTGCCTCAGCGGTTTTGTGGACTGGAACAACAACTTCACGCTGTCCACCCTGGCCTACACGGCCATCGACGGCGGCGGGCCTGGCGGTGTGCTCAGCGACGTGAGCCTGACGTCCGGGCCACATACGATTACGGTCGCCGTCCCGCTGGTAGCCTCGCCGCGGGTCGCTTTCCGCTTCCGCCTCACCGATGAATGCAGCCAGGGCGGCAGTCTTGCCACCGGCGTGGCCCAAAACGGCGAGGTGGAGGATTACCGGCCGGCGCTTGCCCCGGTGGACTGGGGCGACCTGCCGGACGGCCCGTATCCGACGTTGGCCGCCAACAACGGGCCCCGCCACGTCATTGCCGGTGCCACCTACCTGGGCTCCGTTGCCCCGGACGCCGAAACCAACGGCCAGCCCAACCTGGCGGCCAACGGTGACGACACCAACGGCGCGGACGACGAAGAAGGCGTGCTCGTGCTGGGTCCGCTGGTCCCGGGTCTCAGCGTCGACATCCGGGTCAGGGTGGCCGACGACGACGGCAC
>CAZXQZ010000285.1:0-5181 GCA_964642445.1 uncultured Anaerolineae bacterium | reverse complement strand
ATGGTGGGCCAGGTCGAGAAGCCACCGATGTCGTCCACCAACGCACGCACGCCGCGGTTCTGATCGATCGTTGCCCCCGCCTGGTCGACCGCCGTTTCGATGGCGTCCATCTGCACGACCGGTACGTCTGGCTGCAAGTAACCGCCCAGGGTACGGCGAATTTCGGCGCGCGGTGATACCACCAGGTACCGCGGCAGCTCGCTGAAGTGAAAACGCACCGGTGGCCAGACAAGCCCGGCGGTGGCCAGGTCAGCCTCGTGCAGCACGCTGCGCACCTGCCGCTCGATCGTGGCCTCGACCTGGGGGCGCCAGTAGACCTGCTGCCGGCGCAGGGTTTCCAGCTCGGTCGTTGCGTCACGCGTCTCTGCGGCGTCGGTTTGTCCGGCGCTGACCTGCCGCTCGACGAAACGCTGCCGTTCCTGGATGCGCGCCACGTTGGCGATGTAGGCCCTTACCAGGGCCGATTGTTCCTCCTCGGAGATGCCGCGCACGGGCGAGCGTACGCTGTCACGCACCTTGGCCATGATGGCATCGATTTCCCAGGTCGGCAGGTCGAAGGCAAACGGACGCACGATGCTGCCGACCTGCAGGCGAAATGCCAGCGCAGGCGTGATGAAGTCGCCACGCAGGAAAAGCAGCACCAACGCCAGCACGACCACGGCGCGCAGACGGTGCCGCCGCACCGGTTGTGCGACCGGGGCGGCCACCGCTGCCGTGTGCATCGACTGGTCGCGCGTGCGGCCTGGGTGAGAAATAGTTGACATAACTATGGTCTTCTGGTCTATCTTGGCTCACGCGAAGGCGCGAAGACGCGAAAAACGACGCGCCGGCTTGCCTGCCTTTTTCGCGTCTTCGCGCCCTCGCGTGAACGCTTCACACAACTTCCAGGCCGAAAAACGACCTGCCACGTTTTAACGCGCCCGCCCGCGGCTGTCAGTAGCGATGCCTGCTATTGGCCGATGGGTAAGTGCGCGGCCATAGCCTGCCATTCCTGCTGGCAGCGCTGGCGAATCCCCGGCAGGCCGGATGGCGTTACGTCGGGGAAGCGCTGGTTGCTCAAGGCCAGGGCAGCGCGCAGGCGGCCTTCGAGTTTTTTGAGCCGGCCGGAGGGTGCCTGCTGCTGGCGTGTTCCCCACGAACGGGCCAGCACCACATGGCAGGCGGCCACCTCGAACTGTCCCTGGTCGGCCAGGATCTCGGCCAGCAGGGCGAAGAGCTCGACACGGTAGCGCTCGTCGCCAGGCACGAGGGCGGCGCGCGCGGCGTGGTAGGCGGCGGCGCGCCCGTGGCCGAGCTGGAAGTCGACCCTGGCCAGCTCGTAGAGGGTCGCCCAATCGAGCGGCCGGCGGGCGTGCAGGGCCTGCAGGTCGGCCTGGGCCTGCAGCAGCTCGCCCTGACCGGCGAGGGCCTTGGCCGCCAGGCGCGCATACTCGACCGATTCCGGCCGCAGGCCCAGGGCTTGCAGGGCAATGCTGCGGGCCAGGTGCCAGCGGTGCAGGCGCAGCAGGGTGCGGATTTTGGCCGAGTACCAGCGTTCGCGCAGGGATGGCTGGCGCTGGCCCTCGACGAAGGTCGGTGTGGCATCGAGCTGGGCCGGGTTCAGGCGGTCACACCAGGCATTGGCGGCTTCCCAGTTCGACTGGCGCGTCGCTTCGTCGACGACGGCCAGCACGATCTCGGCCACGGCGGCACCCTGACCGTCGCGCAGGGCTTCTTCGGCGATCGTTTCCAGGCGGTGCAGGTCGTGGGCAGCCTGTGCCGGTTTGACCAGGGTCTCGAATAGGGTCCAGGCCAGCTCCACCCGTCCCCGTGCGTCGCCGGGTGCCTGGCGGGCCACCCGCCGGCTGACGGAGAGCGCCTGCGCGCCATGGCCGGCCTTGCGCAGGCAGGCGGCGTAGCGCACGCCGGCGTCGGTATGGCCCTGGTCCCACAGGTCATGGAACAGCGCACCCGCTTCGGCATAGGCGCCAGCGTTGTACAACGTTTCGGCTTCGTGCATTGGGTTCGTCATCGTCTTCACCTTGAACGGGCATCTATCACCACCAAGGCTCCCAGGCACCAGGTTCTGTGGCGCCTGGACCCGCGGGTATGGCGTGGCTGCTTTCTGGTCCTGTGCGCCAGAGATCATGGCGCGTGTGCACCCGGCTGTTGTCTGTAGGGGTTAACGAAAAACGCGCGCAAAATTTCGCGCGCGCCGGCGGGGGAAATCTTTGCCGGGCAGATGGGAGATCTATCTGCCCGGCGCAATCGGTGTTATGTTGTTAGAAGATGGTGAACACACAACTGATTTGGGACGTCCGGTTGGGCATCACGATGGCAGTGTAGGCCTTGGTGAGCAAGAACTGGTCGCCGTACCAGGTGGCACAGTAGACCTTGGTGTCGCCGTAAACCAGTTTGATCGGCGCCTTGGGAACTTCTGAGCCGGCTGGCAGCGCGCCGAGGCAGTCCATCTGGATGAAATAGTCGCCCACTTCGTACATGGCGACCTTGGACGCCACTGCCTCTTGGGGAACTCCCCTGGCATCTGGCAGGCGGCATGCCATACCCAGCGACGCCAGATAGGTCGAAGTGGGCATGTCGGCGCTGACCGCGGCCGCAGTCAGGCTCAACACCACCACCAGCAGCAGGATCATCGACAGGCGTTTCATTGGATGTCTCCTTATGGTGCAATCAGGGACCAGAAAACACGTGAGGCCCATGCGTCGTTTCGTTTGCGCTCTGAACCGGCTGCACTGGCGCAGGGTCCGCACAAACGTCCTCACACCCATAGTGTCGCGCAGGGGTGTCAAAAAAGTGTCAAAAGTCGGCGGCTTGACATTCGCCGTGTGGCCGTTATACTTCTGACACTCGATCCGCGTCCAGATCGTGGGGTGTGCCCGCGACCTGGTTTGCAGTCACGGCAGTTCTACGAGGAGATACGGGAATGGGCTACGATCCAATTTGGGCACCCGTTGCAGCACCCCCACCGCCAGGGCAGCGTGTGCTACTGGCAGTCTTTGCGCACCCCGACGATGAGTCGTTTGGGCCGGGCGGCACGCTGGCGCGTTACGCCGCCGAGGGTGCTTCGGTGTGGCTGGTATGTGGCACCGATGGCAACGCCGGTACCGTCGATGCGGCGATGCTGGAAGGCTATGCCAGCACGTCGCAGCTGCGTGCAGCCGAATTGTGCTGCGCGGCGCAGGCGTTGGGTCTGGCCGGCGTGGACTGGCTGGGGTACCGCGACAGCGGCATGGCGGGTGCGCCCGAGAACGAGCACCCGGAGAGCCTGGTGCAAGCGCCCATGGACAAAGTGGTGGGCCAGCTCGTGACGTCGATTCGCCGGCATCGGCCCCAGGTGATCCTGTGTGACAACCGCCACGGCGGCTACGGGCACCCCGATCACATCAAGCTGCACCAGGCGACGATGCTGGCCTTCGAGGCGGCGGCGGATGGCGCGCGCTATCCAGAGGCCGGCCCGCCGCACCGCGCCGACGGCGTGTATCACCCGGCGTTCACCGCCGGCTTTTTGAAGGTGATCGTCCGCCTGATGCCGCTGTTTGGTCGTGACCCGCGGCGTTTTGGACGCAACCACGACATCGACCTGCTGCAGGTGATCAGCTGGGAGGCGCCGGTGCACGCACGCATCGACGTCGGCCGCTACCTGGAGGTCAAACTGCGGGCGTCGGCCTGCCACCGCAGCCAGGTGGGTCCGGGGGGGATGTTCCGCTGGCTGCCAGGCTTCGTCGTGCGGCGCATGAACAGCACGGAGAGCTTCACGCAGGCCATCCCCGCGCCGGACGGGCGGGTGCGGCGCGATCTGTTCTTGGACACAAAAGCATCCTCCTGATGTGCGCCAACCGACTGCGCGACCTGGTGCGCAAGGATTGAGAACGCGAACTCCCCAACCGACCCGGGTCGGTTGGGGAGTTCGTGTTTCCGTCCAGGTGCTGCGCAGTGCGTTACGGCGTCGGCACCGTCGAGTCGTAGAGCGGGCCGCCATCCACCGCGGGCGTGGCCTGGTCGTGCGGCACGCTTGCGCGCACCTCGCCCGTGCAGGTTCCGCCATGCCCGTCGCTGGCCGTGAAGTAGACGTGATAAACGCGGCCATCCCCGCGGCCGAGCCGCTCGGCCCGCAGTCTGGCGAAGGAGGCGCCGATTCGTTTGCCATCCGGCGCCGAATTGCCCGTGCCCACCGGCTCATCCTGGCGGATGCCGGTGACGGTCAAGGTCAGCGGGTCGCCGTCTGCATCGCTGACGCCGCCGATATTCACCCGCACGAACCTGTTGTCGGGCGGCCAGAGCACAGTCCGGCTGGCCGCAGCTGCGCTGCAGTCGGGCGCGTGGTTGTGCACGGTGACGCGCACGCTGTCCTGGCCAGTGTCGCCATCCGCATCGGTCACGGTGAAGGCCAGGTCGTAAACACCCTCGGTGGCGAAGGCTGCGGTGGCAGATGCCGTCGTGCCATAGGCGGCGGTTCCGCTGACGTCGGCGGTGCCATCGCCGTCGAGGTCCCAGGTCCAGGTGAAGGGTTCATCGAGGCTGGCAGCCGGGTCGGTCCAGGTGCCGGCCAGGGCAACCGGCTCGTTGCGGTAGACCGTCACCGCCGCGCCGGCATCGGGCGTGGGTGCGACGTTGGTCACGTCCACCGTGGCCGTGTCGCTGTCGCACGCCGCCTGGGCATCGCACACCTGCACGGCCAGCGGATGGCTGGCGGGGCCGTCGAGTCCGCTGAAGCTGGGGGTGGCGCCCGGTGTCTCGTAGACCCCGTCGTTGTCCAGGTCCCAGGCGTAGGTCAGGGTGTCGCCGGGGTCGGGGTCGTAGCTGGCCGTGCCATCGAGGGTGACGCTGCTGCCTTCGGCTACGCTGTAGGGGCCGTTTGCCTCGGCGACGGGCGGGTGGTTGGTCCCGTGGTAGACGAAGACCGCGCCGCCGTCGTCGTAGGCCTGGTCGTACTGGTGGGCGCCGGCCAACAGGTCGGGCGTGCCATCGCCGTTGACGTCACTGGTTCCAACGGCAACGCCCAGCGTCGCGTTGGCCTGACCGCTGTCGGTGGTCCATGCTGCCGTGCCGGCCAGGCCGGCCGAAGAGCCCAGGTAGACCCAGACCTTGCCAACGTTGTCCAGGCTGTCGCCGTCCCATTCGGGGCCGCCGATGACGGCATCGGCGCAGCCATCGCGATTAAGATCACCCAGGGTGTGGACG
>CAZXQZ010000284.1:0-5191 GCA_964642445.1 uncultured Anaerolineae bacterium | reverse complement strand
GGTTCGTCCGCCGCGCGGTAGATGGCCAGGCTCTCGCCCAGCCAGCGCTGCGCAGTCAGCCAATCGCCCTGGCGGTAGGCCAGGCTGGCTACGGTCTGCAGGACATGGGCGCGCAGCGTGTCGGGCACCGCGGTGTGCGCCATCTGTGCCAGTACCTGCTCCAGCCAGCGCCGGCCTTCGGTGTAGTGGCCGTGGCGCTGCCAGAAGGCGCCCAATGCACAGGCCATGCTGGCGGCGGTGGCGAGTGGGCCATGCGCCAGCAGCCAGGCCAAAGCCGCACGCAGGTTGTCGGCGTCGGCCTCCAGGCGCGCCAGCCAGGTCGCCTGGTCCGGACCGTTCAGCTGGGCCGCGGCCTGCATCGCCCAGGCCGCAAAGTATGCCGCATGGTGGCGTGGCATTGACTGCGCCTCGCCGCTGGCTGCCAACTGCACCAACGCAAACTCGCGGATGATCTCGAGCATGGAGAAACGCGAGGCAGCTTCGGCGGTGTCGCGCAACATGCGCAGCGGACAACGACCGCAGCAGCCGACGGTCGAGAAGTTAGCCGCCACATCGCTGCCCGCACGCACGAGCAGGCTCTGATCGAGCAGGGTCTGAATGCCGTCGGTGACGTCGGGTGTGTCCGCACGCGCAGGGCCTTCGATCGAATCGGCCACTGCTTCGACCGCCGTCAGACTGAACCCCCCCACGAAGACCGCCAGCCGCGCCAGTAAGGCGCGCTCGGCTGGCGACAACAACCCATAACTCCAGGCGATCGCGTCCTCCAATCCCTGCCGGCGGTAGGGTGAGCCAACGACCGTATGGCTCAGCAGGGGCAGCGGGTGCTCCAGGCGTACGCGTAATTCCGGCAGTGACAGCAGCTTGAGCCGTGCGGCGGCCAGCTCGATCGCCAGCGGCAGACCATCCAGCCGCCGGCAGATCTCGGCCACGACCGGCGTCAGCGATGGGGTGAGCTGAAAGTCGGTACGCGCCGCCTGCGCGCGGGCACAGAAGAGCCGCACGGCAGCGGTGTTGGCTGCACCCAGGGGATCATCACGCGCCGGCAGGGGGAGGGGCAGCACCACGTGCTCGTGCTCACCGTAGAGGTGCAGGCGGGCGCGGCTGGTAACCAAAAGCTGTAAGCGGGGACACTCCGTCAGGAGCTCGGACAGGAACTGGGCCGCGGGCAGCAGGTGCTCGAAGTTGTCGAAGATCAGCAGGATTTGCCGGTCGGCCAGAAAGCTGAGCAGCGACTGGGCCAGGTCGCAGTCCCGTGCTTCGCGCACCCCCAGGGCCGTTGCCGTTGCAGACGGGACCAGGGCAGGGTCCTGCACGGGAGCCAGCGCCACCAGGAAGACACCATCCTGGTAGTCCGTGCCCAACCGCCAGCCAACCTCGAGTGCCAGGCGCGTCTTACCCACACCCACCGGTCCGGTCAGTGTCACAAGGCGCACGTCGTCTCGCTGCAAACACCCGCTGATCGTGGCGATCTCATCGCTGCGGCCGATCAGGGCGGTCAGCGGGGCCGGTAGATTACCGGCGAGCCGGCGTGGGTTGGATGCGGCCATCCGTGACAGCCGCGCCGGTGCCTGCTGGCCAACCGCGGCCGCGATGAACAGCGTCTGTTCCTCGACGGGCAAGGCCAGGCATTCTGCCAGGCGGCGTGCCATGAGCATCGAGGGGCGACGCTCATCGGCCTCGATTTTGCGCAGCGTGACGGTCGCACAGCCCACGCGGCGGGCGAGCTCGTCCTGGGTCATGTCAAGGGCTTTGCGTTGCCGCCGTATCCAATAGCCAAATGAATCGACTGTTTCCATGGTCGCCTGCTGCAGTCGCCGGGCTGGCTGGGGCACGGCTGTGGTGTGCACCGGCACGGCGGGGGACGGTTTTTGTATCACATTTGTATCGCAAAACGATACCCATTGCGGCGTATTGTATGCTTAAATGAACGTACTGTCAATCGGTTTTAGAGCCTATCCGAATAACTCCCCTCAGCCGCCTTATTGAGGCCAAAATCGGGTTATTCGGATAGGCTCTTAAGGCATCCGGAGGTGTTCGATGTCACCCACGATTTTACAGATCAACTTCTGTCTCGACATGTCGCGCGCCGACTACGAAGCGCTGACCCTGCCCATGGCCGGCCCCCTGGCCGAAACCGCCGGCCTGGCCTGGAAAGTATGGCTGCTGGACGAAGCCAACCAGGAGGCCGGTGGCATCTATCTTTTCGACTGCGGCGATGCGGCCCACGATTTTGCGCTCGCCGCGGCGGACATGCTGCACGCGTTTGCCGACGTCCGCATCAAACAGTTCGACGTGCTGGAGGCGCATTCACGCATCACGCGCGGGCTGCCATCCTATCCGTGCACCTTCGACGGTTTGGCGGCGGAGGCGCAGGCGGTTGTGCCGGCCATTGGCCCGGTCGAAGCACAGCGCCAGCTCACGACCGATCCAGATACCCTGGTGATCGACGTGCGTGATGCCGCCGAAATCGCCACCACCGGCACCCTTCCCGGTGCGCTGAACATCTCATACGGTGCGTTGACCTACCAGGCCGACCACCAGGCACCGGAAGCCTGGCGCGCCCCCCAGCTGGCCGACCACGACCGGCCGATCATCACCACCTGTATTCTGGGTCCCCTGGGGGCATTGGGCGGCAAGCTGCTGCACGACATGGGCTTCACCAACGTCAGAATCCTGGCGGGCGGCGTACAAGCCTGGATCGACGCCGGTTTGCCGGTTGCAGCGAATGCCGTCAACGAATGGGGATAACGAATAAACGAATCGCCGCTTCGGAGTACGGCAGTCCGGGGCGGTCGCCGAAGGGGGCGATCACAAGCCTCGATGCTGGCGGCGATCGCCCCGGACTGCCGCTTTGTCCTGGTGGGTCACCTGGCGTGAGCAGAGCCATCGCTTATGCGCGATCAGTGGCTGCCGTCGTGGCAAGTGACCCGCTACGACTCAGGTCTGCGGCGGCTATCGAGTACGAGTACGAGTAGGAGTACGAGTAGGAGTAGGACGGGACTCGTACTCGTACTCAGTGCAACGGTACTCGTACTCGTACTCGATCAGTGGCTGCCGTCGTGGCAAGTGACCCGCTACGACTCAGATCTGCGGCGATTACCGAGTACGAGTACGAGTACGAGTACGAGTACGACGGGACTCGTGGTTGACCTCACCTATCGATCTTCGGGAGACACATCATGAATCTTACCCATAACCATTTTCTGTTGCCCATCGCCTTGATCGCCACTGTCCTCGTCATCGGTCCGGCCAGCGCGCAGGCGTCACCGGCCGGGACCCTGGCCGGCCCCTGCTTGCCCGGTGCCGTCTACGATCCCACCTGTGACGTCAACCACGACGGCGCCATCGACGTCCTCGACATCCAGCTCGCCGCCGGGCATTGGGGCCATGCTGGCCCCTGGAGCAGCAGCAGCTGGGACCTCACCGGCAACGCCGGCACGACGCCCGGCACCAACTTCCTGGGCACCACCGACAGCCAGCCGCTGGAGCTGAAAGTCAACAGCCAGCGCGCCCTGCGCCTGGAACCGCACGCCACCAGCCCCAACGTGGTCGGCGGCCACAGCAGCAACACCGTCACCCCCGGCATTTACGGCGCAACCATCGGCGGCGGTGGTTCGGCGGCCGGCCCCAACACCGTCGGCGGCACGCATGGCGTGGTGGGCGGCGGGTACGCCAACGGCGCCGGCGGACCGTACGCGACCATCGGCGGCGGCTACATCAACTCGGCGCCCGTCGCCTGGACCACCGTCGGCGGCGGGTCGATCAACACGGCCAACGGTCTCTACGCCACAGTGGGCGGCGGTCATGGCAACCTTGCGCAGGGCGAATACTCGATCATTGGCGGCGGTCAGAACAACTGGGCAAACAGCGATTTTTCCAGTGTCACGGGCGGCAATGGAAACTACGCCACCGGCGGTATGTCGCACGTCGGCGGCGGCGAACAGAACAACGCCAGTGGAGGTTGGTCCGTCGTCGGTGGGGGCACCGGCAACGTGGCCAGCGGTCTTGCGGCGAACGTGCTCGGCGGCTCGACCAATCTGGCCAGCGGCAGCTTTGCCAGTGTCGGTGGCGGCTTCGGGAACACGGTAGCAGCCGCCTACACGACGATTGCCGGCGGTGGGCGCAGCAACCCGGCCGATCCGGCGACGGGAAACCGCGTGACCGACGACTACGGGAGCGTGGGCGGCGGCGGCAACAACCGCGCCGGCAACGCCAGCGGCGCGAATGACGACCGCCCCTATGCCACGGTCGCCGGCGGTTATGGCAACGTGGCCAGCGGGAGCTACGCCGCGGTGGCTGGTGGCTATGGAAATGCGGCGAGCGCCACACACACTGCGGTGGGCGGCGGCGTGCACAATTATGCGACCGGGGACAAATCGTTCATTGGTGGTGGGGAAGGCAACACGACCTCAGGCATCAGTTCGGTCGTGGGCGGTGGCGCGTTCAATACGGCAAGCGGGACGAATGCCGTGGTTCCCGGCGGCGCCTACAACGATGCCACCGGCAACTACAGTTTCGCCGCCGGATATCGCGCCGAAGCGGCGGCGCCAGGGCTGTTTGTCTGGTCAGACAGTCTGCCCTATGACTATGGTGTCGCTAACCCGAATGGCTTCTGGGTGCGCGCAACCGGAGTCGTGGATTTTGCCGTTGCGGTCGACAACATCGGCGCGGCGACGGTCTACTGCTTTGTCCACGCCAACAGCAGTGGCTGGACCTGCGCAGACCTTAGACCCAGGCCAGACAACCAGGAGACCGTCGATGGCGTTGACATCCTGCAGCGCTTGAGTCAGATACCCATTTCAACCTGGAGCACCACCCACGAAGGACAGTCCGTGCGCCACATCGGGCCGCTGGCGCAGGATGTCTCCACTGTCTTTGGTGTAGGGGTCGATGATCAGTCGGTCAGTGCGCTCGACCTGAACGGGATTGCGTTGGCCGCAATCCAGGGGTTATACCAGCTGCTGCACGAAGCACAGGAAGCCAACCATGTCCTGGCTGCGCAGAATGCCGCCCAGCAGGCGCAGATCGATCAGCTAAGAGCCTATCCGAATAACTCCCCTCAGCCGCCTTATTGAGGCCAAAATCGGGTTATTCGGATAGGCTCTAAGGGCTTGTAAAAGAATAGCTTCCGGTATAATGGCTGAATGGGCCGTTCCAAAGGCGGTGGCGGGTGCACAGTTGCCATCTTTCC
>CAZXQZ010000283.1:0-5200 GCA_964642445.1 uncultured Anaerolineae bacterium | reverse complement strand
CGCCTTCAGAGCGGCGAATTCCAGCCATAATGCCGGAAGTTATTCTTGTAGGCTGCCTCAGCGCTGGAACCGCAGGTGCAGATCCCTCTGCACACAAACAAAGTAATCCTTTGTGTCTTGTGCGTCTTTGTGGTTCCCTACGACCGCCGCAGCCGGCGCGCCATCACCACCACGGCAATCACCAACACCACCACCAGCACGGCCAGCCCCGCCGTGGCCGGCCCCAGTATGCCGTTGTTGTTCGTGCCGCTGTCAGCGGGCTCCGGGGTCTGCACCACCGTCGCCACCTCGGCGGGTGTCGTGGGCGTGTTCGCCGGTGGCGTTGCTGTGGGTAGCTCGGGTGTTGACGTGGGCGGCACTGCGGTGGGTGTCGCCGTGGGTGGCACTGCGGTGGGTGGCACCGGTGTTGCCGTAGGCACCCGGGTAGGCACCGCTGTGGGCTGCGGCGCCGCGCGCGTGAACAATGCCACCAGCCCACGGTCGGCAAACCCGGGATACCCGGAAGGGGGCGGGTAGGCAGCAATCTGGATGCTCACCCGCGCATTGTTACGATCGTACGTCGTGGGCAGATCGCGCCAGCTGCGTGTACCAGCATCGTAGGCCCTTCCCACAAAACAAGTCGGGCAAATGTCGGTCGTACGCGCCGGGTCGACCTCCAGCACGACGACCAGTGGCTTGACCAGCGTGGCCTGGGGATAGACACCCAACAGGTAACCGCGATCGTTCCATGCATCGGGCGTTCCCAGCGTCTGGGCCAGTGAAGCGGTGGGGTCACAGTACACCTCCGCGCCCGGATCATTGGTGAAGCCGCTCGGCAGGTCGAGCCATGCCGGTCCCTGCTGCGGGCCGCAGAAGATCCGGCCACCGGCCGTCGTCCGCACAAACGGTGGCGTTGGCAGACCCGACTGTAATGGCGAAGACGACAGGGCAGGTTCCTGCAGCAGCGCCCCGGCCGCAATGGCCGTCAATACCAACAGCACAATCCAAAGTCCCCGCGTCGGGCCGAATCTACTTTCAGGCATGTCCCCTCTCCTCACGCGTCAGTGATTGACGTGTTACCTTGTCGGCGTAAACACGGTAATGCCGTCCTTCCGGCTGCCCAGCAGGATGCGGCTGTCGGGGGCGTTGGTCGCCGCCAGGGTCGTGATGGGGCCAACGGCCAGGTTCTCACGAATATCCTGCCAGCTCGCACCACCGTCGGTCGATCGCCACACCTCGCCGCTGGACGAGCCCGCCACCAGGTGTCCACCCACGTTGGGCACGGCCGCCAATGCGGTCAGGCTGGCCGTCGCAAAGGATGCGGTGCCCTGCTGGAGCCACGTCGAACCGCCGTCGTTGCTGGTCCACAGGCCGGCCAGGCCGGCGACCAGGTGCACCTTGCCAGGCTGCACAGGGTCGGTCACCAGCTCCGCCACGGGGTTCGTCAAGTCGGGCCCAATCTCCTGCCAGGTCAGGCCGCCATCGGTCGAGCGGTAGACGTGCTGGCTGGCGGCCGCATAGACCGTGTCGGCGCTGCCCGCATCGACCGCCAGGGCATACACGTCGGTCGGCATGCCGCGTTGGGCGGTTTCAGCGCAGCGTGTGCGACCCAGGGTGTCCCACGAGCGGCCGCGGTCCGTACTACGCAGGACACCGCAGCCGATCGTGCCCGCATACACCACGGTCTGACCGTTGCTGCGCTGCGCAATGGCCAACGCCATCGTGTCGGGCACGATGGGCTCGATGGGAGGCGGATTGCTCAGCACCCACGACTGGCCGCTGTCTTCGGTCACCAGTACCGACCATTCACCCAGCCGCAGCACACCGGCATACGCGCTCGACGGATTACCGGGGTCGACAGCGATAGTCCGTACGGTCTCGGCTTCGACCCCCTGGCTGTAGGTCCACTCGCCAGATGTACCATCGGCATTAACGTAGATCGCCCCACCAATTCCGGCATACACCGGCGCCGGGTAATCGCCGCGCGCCGCTACCACCTGCACCCCCACCAGGGACGTGTTCAAAGGTGATTTGGCCCATTGCGCGCCCGCATCCATCGACAGAAAGAGTCCGTCCTGCGTACCGGCATACAGGCCGCCCGGTCCACCCATCGCCAGGCTGTAGATGGGCGCCCGCCCAATGCCTTGACCAGCGACCGCTGCCCACTGCACGCCCCCGTCCTGGCTACGCCAGACCGTGTAGCCGCCATTGCCGTAGGTGCTGGCATAGACGTCCTGCGCGTTGTCCGGTGCAACCGCCAGTGACGTGATGTTGAACTGGTTGGCAATCTGCCCCACTGCTTCCCAGGTGGCGCTGCCATCCAACGAACGCAGAATGATGCCGCGACTGGTGCCAGCGTAGAGCACCGCCTCGTCACCCGGTGCTGTGACAAGGGCCGTCACGACGCCTTTGGGCAGTCCGTAACGTAAAATCCAGGCATCCGACGCACGCGGATGCACGAGGATGCGCCCATCCTGTGTGCCGGCGACCAGGTTGCCATCAGCCGCACGAGTAAAGGCCAGGCTGGTGATCATAGCACCCGGCATTTCGCCGTGATAATCGTAATAGTCCCACGAAATGCCGCCATCGGTGCTGCGCAGGACGCCGCGCCAGTCATTGGTGCCCACGAACAGCGTGCCTGGTTGATCGGGATCGGAGGCAATCGAGGTCAGGCCATGCGACGGCAAGCCGGCATTGACCAGTTCCCACGTCTGGCCGCTGTCGGCACTGTGCAGCACCCCTTCAGAATAGAGCGTGGCGTACAGGTGGGTCTGGCCGGCGTTGCGCACTACGGTCATGGCGGTCGGTTCGGTGTTGCTGAAGTTTGCGCTGCGCAGCTGCCAGCTGCCGGCCTGCCAGACGTACAGGGAACTGCCGGTGCGCGAACCCGCTTCGCTCATCGTCATGGCATAGACCGTGTCGAGCACCTCCGGGTCTGCCATTACCAGGGGGGTGCGCAGGCCGGCATTGAGGGTATCCACCGTCGTCCAGGTACCCGCCGGGCGGTTACGTGCATAGACCAGCCCGCTGAGCAGTAGAAACGCTGCGAATGTCAGCACATACAGGATCAGCTGCCGCGTGTGCGTGCGGGCCCAATGATCGAACAGCACAGTGCCTATCCGCGTGCGCTCGCCCGGGCCATCGATCAACTTGAGCGACCACAGGGCGCGCGCCGCCGCCAGCTGCTGTGCGGCACTCGCCGGCTGGGCAAACGCGGCGCGCAGCTGGCTCCCCACCGCCTGGCGAAACGCGGCCGCACCCTGTTCCGCGTTGATGGCTGCAGGACCAGGTCCGTCAGCGGCACGGTCGGCCGGCGCTGGTGATGCACTGGCGGCGCGGCGGGCTGCGGCCTGGCGGACCGGCTCTGCGGCCAGCAGTTGGCTATTGACGATTGCCAGGTCGGATGCCTGGTAACCACCGCGCGCCAGCCAGTCGTGCAAGCCGGGGTGGCCCGCGTGCAGCGCGGTCCACACCAGCACCTGCCGCGCCTCCACCGTCAGCCGTAGTTGGTCGCGGTACTGGTAGATCTGCTGATAGCGGTGACGCTCCAGCAGCGGCTCGCTGTCTGGGTTGAACTGGCGCGCCTCCTGCCAATCGAGCGTGGCGCGCGCCAGCCAGTCCTCGGCCAGTTTCCAACCCTGCTGATCAGGGTTCTCGCGCAGGTAGTCGGCCACGGCACTGGCCAGGTAGTCGTGTGACAGCCGGCAGAAGGTGGCACCATCGTCGGCCTCGAACACTTCTACCAGGCCCTGGTCGAGCAGGAACTCGATCTCCAGCTCGATGTCGGCGGCGGCCGGTACCGACAGCAGCTCGCTGCGCGGCAAGGTGCGGCCGGTGCGGCCATCTGGCCCAATGAACCTGGCCAGCAGCCGCCAGGCCTCGGGACGGTTGCGCAGGACTTCGTCCAGGTAATGACGGAGGATGTTTTCGACGCCACCCGCCTGACGGAAGACGTCGGCCGACAGCATCATCTCCGGCTTGCCCAGGCGCTCGGCCAGGGTCAGCAGGTAACGCAGGACCAGCTGCAGCTGCACGGGCTGGACATACGGTCCGACCGCGAGCGGTGAAGCATCGTGCCGGCCCAGGGCTTCAACGATACTATCGACCACCGTGGGATCGTAGGGGTAACCGCGCGCCTCCACCGTACGCACGATCGCCTCGCGTGCGGTGTCGCGCGTCAGCGGATCGACCGTAAAGACGAAAGAATAGAGGTTCAGGTTGGTATTGCTGCGGCGCAAGAACGATTCGAGGAAATACAGCCAGTCGGCGCGCAGCACGATGACTACCGTCGAGCGCCGGCGCGCCTGGTTGCTCAGCCAGGCAATACCTTTGAGGAACGTCTCAAGGGCAGCCGCATCGCCTGGTGTGCTCAAGGCCTGTTCGAACTGGTCGACGATGATGACAAACTGGCGCCCGGCGGCGCGATCGTACAGGGCAGCTAACGTATCCAGAAAGGTGGCCGCGCGGTCCTGGAGGTCGAAGGTGCGCCGGACCTCGCGCGCCACGTCATCGGTGAGCCGTTCGTACACCTGGGCGTAAATGACCAGCTGTCCCTCGTTCATCAGCTGGGGAATGACGCCAGCGCGGATCAGTGACGACTTGCCCGAACCGGAGAGACCATTGACCACCACCACCGGATCGCGTTTGATCTGCGCGACCAGCAGTTCGATTTCGCGTGCACGGCCAAAAAAGATACCGGCATCTTCGATGCTGTAGGGAACCAGGCCGGGAAAGAAGCGATCGGCGGCCGGTGCTACGGGTGCCTGACCCAGCACGGTGGCTTGAATGCACAGGTCCTCGAACGAAACCGCCAACAGTCGCAGGGCCAGCTCGTTGAGCGCATCGCGTATCTGATTACGCTCGGCGCGCAGTATCTCGGTGTCGCCGTACTTCTGCTGCGCTGCGTTATCCCGCAACCGGCCCTGGTAAACCAGCAGTGTCGTATAGTCGGGATGATCCTGGCCGATTTTCTGTAGAAAAAGCTTCAGACCGGCTTCGGTGCGAGACGTCGATTCGGTCATGCCATCCTCAGGGCGAACATGCGATTGATGCGGGAAAATCGCCGCGCTGTGAACCAAGCGGCAGTTACCGGGCAAGAAGTGGGGGCATTATAACATGGCAAGTGCTGTGCCGCAAACAGCCGGCGTGATCCGGGTCGATTTTAGGCAGCGTACAAGAATAACTTCCGGTATTGTGGCCGGAATTCGCCGCTCCGAAGGCG
>CAZXQZ010000282.1:0-5223 GCA_964642445.1 uncultured Anaerolineae bacterium | reverse complement strand
CCGCACATCCGAGTACGAGTACGAGTACCGCTGCGCTGAGTACGAGTACGAGTACCATCCTACTCGTACTCGTACTCCTACTCCTACTCGTACTCGTACTCGTACTCGTACTCGTACTCCTACTCGATCGTTGCCGCGGATCTGAGTAGGAGTGGGTCACTTGCCACGACTGGAGCCACTGCGCCAGCTTAATCGAGGGCTATGCTCAAGCCAGGTGGCCCACTAGCCCGGGCGCGGCGCGGGGGTGGGGAGGAGAGACTGGTAGACGGCCAGGGTTTGGGTGGCGGTGCGGGACCAGGAAAACTGGGCGGCCTGGGCCAGGCCCTGGGTGCGCATTTCGGCGCGCAGGGTGTCGTCCTGCCAGACGGCAGCCAGGGTGGTAGCCACATCGTCGACGTTGTAGGGGTCGAAGTAGCGCGCGGCCTGGCCGCCCAGCTCGGGCAGGCTGGAGGTGTGGCTGCACACTACTGGTGAGCCGCAGGCCATGCCTTCCAGCACCGGCAGGCCAAAGCCTTCGTACACCGAGGCGAGCACGGTGATGCGCGCCGCACCATAGACCGCCGGCAGATCGGCGTCGGCTACGTAACCGGGCAGGTGAACCGCCTCGCGGGCCGGGAAGGTGGCCAGCTTGCGCTCGAATCCTTCGGTCAGCCAGCCGCGGCTGCCGACGATCACCAGGTGGGTGTCGTGACCCGCCTGGCGCAGGATGAGCAGGGCATCGAGCAGGCGCTCCAGATTTTTGCGCGGCTCGATGGTGCCCACCGTCAGCAGGAAGTGTTCTGGCAGGCCGTAGCGGGCGCGCACCTCGGCGATGCGTGCCGCCGGCTGGGGCACAAAATGGGGTGCCGCCGCTTCGTAGATGACGTGCACCCTGGCCGGATCGACGGTATAGGCCCGCAGCAGGTCCTGCCGGCTCGATTCGGAGATCGTGATGATGGCCGCGGCGCGCTGGCAGAACAGCGGCATGGCGGCGTTGAGGAACCAGTAGTTGAGTTTTTTGTGGTGCTGCGGCAGGTGGCGGTAGATCAGGTCGTGCACGGTGAGCACGGTGGGCACGTCACGCAGCGGCAGGAGCAGGTGTTCGGTGGCGTGATAGAGCTCGGCGCCGGGCAGGAGGCGGTCGAACCCGACGTGGGCCAGCTGTCCCAGCCAAACCGCCATACGCCACGGCTTGTAGCCGGCACGCACGCTGCGCACCGGTCCGGCTGATGAAGGCAGGCCGCGGGCGGTCCAGTCGGCTGCGGATGCTGGTGAGCCCGCCTGGTTGTAGAAAAGGCCGAGGCGCTCCCCCAGCTGCGGTGCCAATGCGGTCGCCAGGCTGGCGGCATAGCGTCCCAGGCCGGCTTTGCCATTGATGGCGGGGGAGATGTCGAGGTAGATGGTCATGATTGCCCCATTGCGATAGGGCATTTGGTCTGCCAACTGTTTTTGGTATCGCTGAAATTGCCTGCATGATGATACCACACATTCGATTAGAGGGGTAGTATGCTGCAACCAATCAACAGGCAGGTTTCGACATCGTTGGCGCTACAGCGGTCCATTTCTCTTGCGGGCGGAGAGACACAGAGCAATGGAAGAACGCTCTGTGACCATCACGGCACCAATCGTGTCCAATCTATTTGCCAAAATGTACCATCTCACGGAGAATAACGACCATGCACCCAACCCTGGAAAAATACAAGGACCTGTTCGACAAACGCGCCTTTGCCCACCTGGCCACGATCATGGCCGACGGCACGCCGCAGGTGACGCCGGTGTGGTACGATTTCGACGGTGACCATGTGCGCGTCAACTCGGCGCGCGGCCGGCTCAAGGATCGTAACATGACGGCGCGTCCCTACGTGGCGCTGTCGATTCTCGATCCGGACAACCCGTACCGCTACGTGCAGATCCGCGGCCCGGTGGTGGAAATCACGACCGAAGGCGGCGATGCCCACATCGATGCCTTGTCCCAAAAATACACCGGCGCCGCCGTATACGGCAACCGGCGGCCCGGCGAAGTGCGTGTGACGTACAAAATCCTGCCCGAACACGTCAATGGTATGGGCTAGACCGCAGGACTGAACAGCTGTGCGCCTTCTCGTGACAGCCGACCTGCATTACCGGCCGGCGCAGCGCGATTCGTTCCTCGACTTTGCGCAGTGGGTGCAGGACCAGCAGCCGGACTGTTTTGTCATTGCCGGCGACGTGGGACACCCGCTGCGCTTATTTCAGCGCGGTCTGCAGCTGTTCCATGACCTGCCCTGCCCACGCCTCCTCATCGCCGGCAACCATGACGTCTACCGCAACACCTACAGCAGCCAGGACCTGTGGCAGCACTGGCTGCCGCAGGTGGCGCGCGACGAGGGGTTTGGCTGGTTGGAGACCGAAACGCTCGTGTTGGGAGCAACCGGCATCTGTGGCACGATGGCTTGGTACGACTATTCGTCGCGCACCCCGCAGCTGCCGTATGGCCCCGCCGAATACCGCCAGTTCAAGGGGCTGGTCAACCACGACGCCGATTACGTCGACTGGCCGTGGAGTGACGTGGCCATGGCGCGTTACCTGGCGCGTGGGTTTGCCAGCCGCCTGCACGCCGTGCAGCAGTCACCCGATGTGCGGCAGGTGGTGGTCGTGACCCACTGGCCGATCTTCGAGGAATCGGTACCGCCACGGCCGCAGAGTGCGTTTTGGAATCTACTCAGCGCCTACATGGGCAACTTCACCCTGGGCCAGCTGGTACGCCAGCAGCCCAAGGTGACGCACGTCGTCAGCGGGCACATCCACCGCGCCGGGCACTGGACCGTTGCCGGCGATCACGGGCCGATCGAGTTTCACATCGTGGGCAGCCGCGATGGGGAGCCGGCGTGCGTGGTTTTGACGCTTCCCGATTAGAAATGCGCCCTATCGTGCGTCACGTGCGCACCATGCGCCTGTCCATGCACGACGTCCTCAGGCACCACGCCCAAAGAAGTGCAAACCGTGCTCACCGGCGTGCGCAGTCAGTTCCGCGTGCCACAGGGGCTGTGCGGGTGCACACAGGAACTCCCGAATCATCACGTAATCGCTGGGCACGATCTGCCCCGTGGTATGCAGCCGCTCCAGCCCCGGTGAATCGAACCAGGCCACCGGCCCTTCGGCTTGCTCGGTAGCATCTCCGCCGACGATGCGCACTTCGCACACGAACAACAGCCAATGCCCGCCCGCATCCGATTCACCCAGTGGATGCAGGCGTTCGTCGACCACGCCGCACAGAGCGACGAACTCGGTGTCCAGGCCGGTTTCCTCGTGGACTTCGCGCACAGCACCACGCGCCAGTGTCTCACCAAAATCCCAGGCACCGCCGACCAGGGCCCACTGCCCGGTGTACGGCGGTGCCACGCGGCGGATGAGCAGTAGTTCGTGGTCGCGGCGCACCAGGGCCAGGATCCCTGGCACCGGTCGTGTCTGGCCGCGCCAACGACGTTCGCCTGGTAGATCGATCAGCCCATCAAGCTGCAGTTCGACCATGGCCAGCGCCTCAATTCGTCTCGGTCTCTGCGGTCTCTGTGTCTTCCGGCTGCGGTGCCAGCCGCCCGTACAGGTACGTCACCTGGTGCAGACGGTTGGCCACGTAATCGTTCAGATCGTGATCGTGGCAGCGCCAGCTCCAGTTGCCGCTGGGGCGGCCGGGGTAATTCATGCGTGCCCACGAGTCGAGGCTGAGCAGGTCCTGCATCGGCGCCAGCGCCATACATGCCACGGACGACCAGGCGGTACGAATCATGTCCCAGGCAAAATCACTGGCGTCACGTCCCAGGTAGCGGCGGGCGAGATCACGTTCAGGTTCTGTCGAGCTGTTGCGGTACCAGCCGATCGTGGTATCGTTGTCGTGGGTGCCGGTGTAGACGACGGTGTTGTGCACGTAATTGTGCGGCAGGAATGGATCGTTGGGGCCGCTGCTGAAGGCAAACTGCAGAATGCGCATCCCAGGGAATGCAAACGCATCGCGCAGGGCGCGCACAGGGGGCGTGATGACCCCCAGGTCTTCGGCAATGATCGGCAGCTCGCCCAGTTGGGCGCGCACCGTCGTGAAAAAATCCATGCCCGGTGCTTCGATCCACTCTCCGTTGATGGCCGTTTCTTCCCCAAAGGGCACCGCCCAGTAGGCTTCGAAGCCGCGGAAGTGGTCGATGCGAATGATGTCGACCAATGCCAGGGTGGCCTGGATACGCTGTATCCACCAGGCGTACCCCTGCTGCTGCATGACGTCCCAACGGTACAGTGGATTGCCCCACAGCTGACCGGTCTCGCTGAAGTAGTCCGGTGGCACGCCCGCCACCACTTCCGGCCGTCCTGTGTCGTCGATGTAGAACTGGTCGCGGTTGGCCCACGCGTCGGCACTGTCGTACGCCACGAAAATGGGAATATCGCCGATGATGCGGATACCGTTGGCGTTGGCGTAGGCTTTGACCGCATTCCACTGCATGAAGAAGACGTACTGCAGGAACTTCTGGGCCGCCACGTCGTCGGCCACGCGCATGCGCCAGGCTGCGAGTGCGGCCGGTTGGCGGGTGGCAATGTCCTGCGCCCACGAGCCCCAATTGGCGCCCCCGTGCGCCTTTTTGATCGCCATGAAGAGCGCGTAATCGTCCAGCCAGCTGGCCTGGGCCTGGCACCAGGCGGTAAACGCCTCTGTCTGCTCGGACGTTGCATGGGCCTTGAAGTTGGCGAATGCCTTTTGCAGCAGTGCCGTCTTCCATGGAATCACAGCCCCGAAGTCCACGGCCTGTTTGGGGAAATACGGAACGTTCTGTACATCGGCCGCATCCAGCAGGCCATCGCGTACCAGCAGATCAGGGCTGATCAACAGGGGATTGCCGGCAAAGGCCGAAAAACATTGATAGGGCGAATCTCCGTAACCGGTGGGACCCAATGGGAACACCTGCCAGAGCTGCTGGCCACTGCGCACCAGGAAATCGACCCAGCGCAACGCAGCATCACCCAGGTCGCCAATGCCGTAACGACCAGGCAGGGATGTGGGATGTAGCAAGATACCGCTCGAACGTGGAAATTGCATAGCTCCTACCTCGTGGAACGTAATGCGGGCAGGTGACAGGCAAAACGATGGTCACGTGCCTGGATATTGTGTTTTCGTGGTTTCATTCTAGCATAGGGGTAGGGGCCGTGCAAGAAGGGAGTACGGGGTAGGGAGTAGGGAGTAGGTTCTACTCAGTGAAATTCTTGCACAAAAAGCAAGAATTT
>CAZXQZ010000281.1:0-5232 GCA_964642445.1 uncultured Anaerolineae bacterium | reverse complement strand
GAACCGCGCAGACGCCACACTCCAGCCCAAGCCGGCGACCGACCCCCTGCACGCCCAACCGACCCCAACCCCCAATCCAAAATCGACCCCCCTCCTCCATGACTTCAACCCCACCCACCCATGACTTCTACCCTACCGCCAAGCCGAAAACTTGGGACTTTTTGGGGAAAAAATCGCTTCACAAATCCCATCATGGTGTGTATAATATAACAGCAAGTTTACGGAAGCCCGCCGCTGTTTCGGCCCCCGGCGTCCTGCGCCGGGGGGTGGCAGGTGTCGCACCATCCTACGGTCCGCACAGCCCCACTTCGCGTCGGTGGGCCAACAACCGATCCCCAGAGGTCTGCAATGCTCACGCGACCCTCGATGTGTGTCCGACGCTGCCTGGTCATTGCTGCCCTGGGCCTTACCATCCTGAAACCGTTCCCGGCACCGGTTGGTTTTGCTGCCACACCGCCATCGACCCCAACCGAAGCCGGGATGGCACCGGTCGCCATCGCTGCCGCATCGTTGTCGACTGCGACCGGGAAACTCAGCGCACCGGCTGGGACCGCTCCGTCCCTGGCTGTCCCAGCTGGTGCTGCCAACTGGCCGGCTGCCCCTGCGCCCGCAACGTTGCCCGCAGCCGGCGAACAAGCCGTGCCGGCCGCCGTCGTTGCTTCACCTCTCCCTGCGGCCGGCACGGTGCGTTTGGCACCGCCCGCATCACCCCTCTCGACCACCGTATCCAGCAACCTGGCCCTACAGGCCGATCCCGGCTGGGCCGCAGTGGGCGACGTCATCACCCTCACCGCTGTACTGGCCAACCACAGCGCCGGGCTGGCGCCAGCCAGCACGGTCAGCGGCACGCTGCCAGCCAGCCTGGTCATCATACCGGGCAGCGCGGTGGGGTTCGAGGTGGGGCTGGGGGTTGGAGGGTGGGGACTGGCCTGGGAGGCGCCGGGGCTGGCCGCTGGGCAGGCTGTCACCGCCAGCGTGCAGGCCCAGATCAGCGGTGTGGCCGCGGGGCAGGTGATTACTGCCAGCCTGGCCGCGGCGGGGGATGGCATCGAACCGGTGGTCGCCACCGCGGGCGTCAGCGTAGTCGGCCCGCCCGCCGACCGCACCTGGCTGACGGCGGCGGCGGGGGGATGGTTACGTTCGTTGGATGGGCGAGTGGTGCTCAGCGTGCCGGCGGGTGCGGTGATGGCAGACGTACAGCTTGTGTACACCCCCACCGTCAGCGGGCCGGCCCTGCCGGCGGGCAGTGTGGCCGCCTTCACCCTGGGCGCAACGGATGCAACGGGGCAGCCGGTGGGCGCTTGGGCGCGGGCGGGGCTGCTGCGGGTGGCTGCGGGGCTGGCGCCGCAGTCACCCGCACGGTTCGTGCTGCGGCAGTGGGATGCGGTTGCCGGGGTGTGGCAGGAAGTGCCGCCGCTGGTGCTGGGCAGCGGGTTGGGTGCGTGGATCGAACGCGGCGGCGCGTATGCGGTGACGGTCGAGACCACGCCGAGCTACGGGGTACAGCATCTGCCCACCGTACACGGCTTCGTCACCGACGAGTGGACCGGCAACGGCCGCGTCGACTTCCCGCTGGCCGTGCCGCCGGGGCCGGGTGGGGTGGGGCTGGGCCTGGGGCTGAGTTATTCCAGCGAGGGCGTCAACTCGATCCGCCAGGGTCCGACGACCTACATCGATCCGAATACGGGTTCGGTGGTGTACCTGGACCAGCGGAACGGGCAGAATTTCAGCCGGCAGGCGGGATTTGTGGGCTGGGGGTGGAACCTGGTGGGGTTGGGGGCGGTGACCGTCGACTTTAGCAGCAGCCGCGCCCACCTCAGTTTTGGCGGCGGCAGCGCCGAGCTGCGTTACTTCGACGGGACCTGGCAGAGTGACCCGCAGCAGTTCTGGCGCATCGAGCGTGCGGCGGACAGCGTCTACGTGGGTGCGCCGTGGGTCATCTGGACGAAGGACGGCACGCGCTATACGTTCGAGGGGTTGGCGTGGAACCTGCTGGCGATTCCTGGGGAAGAGTGTTCGCAGCGCATGCGTGAGTTTCCGCTGACCGAGGTGCTGGATACGCACGGCAACCGCGTGGTCATCACCTATAGCCAGGAGACCTTTGCCCCGGCAGGCTGTGAGAACGGCTCGATCTGGCAGCGGCGCGAGTATGTCAGGGCTGTGCGGCCGGCGCGCATCGAGTATTTCCCGCGCGTCGAAAGCGGTGCGGATACCTTGAATACCGTGCGCATCGACTTTGCTTACACTGGACGCAGCGATACCGGGGTGCCGGGGGCGGGTGACCCTTACACCGAGGCCTTGTGGTCGGACTACCGTCTGACCAGCATCACCATGCAGGTCCGCAGCGGCAGCGGGTCCGAGGATTTCACCGCCGTACGCAGCTTTCACCTCGGCCAGGAATATTTGTGGCAGGACCAGGCGGCGCGTAAAGGACTGCTGCTGCTGACCGGAATCAGCGAGCGCGGGCGTGACGGCGGTGCGCTGCCGGCGTGGAGCTTCGATTATTCGACGATCAACGGCTGGCTGAATCACACCGTGCTGCAAACCGCCAGCAACGGCCGCGGTGGCAGTGCGACGTGGAGCTACGGCGACGTGTCTAACATCTGGATGGAGGGGTGCGGCGGCAATACCAGTCGCTACCGCGTGACGGCGCTGGCGGTGAGTGACGGGTTGGGCGGGTTGACGACCACCACCTACGATACGAGCAGCACGCGTGCCTGGGCGTGGAGCGAGGCGGGGTTTCCGGAATGTCCCGGTTTCGAGTTCGGCGGTTTCGACCAGGTGCGGTATACGCTGGCCGACGGCGCCGGCACGGTCGCGCAGGTGGTGACGACGTCGTTCCATCAGCGCAACGGCAGCAGCCTCGACCCGCGCAAGGGCAAGGTCTATCTGAACGAGACGCGCAGTCAGGTCGGTGGGAGTGTGCTCGCCAGTACGACCACGACGTGGGATACGATCGTGGCGCGAGGTACGAGCTGGGTCTCCAAGCGCGACGAGACCGCGACGGTCGGTGGGGTTAGCCGAAAGACTGCTTACGAGTACCAGGCAGGCAGCCAGGGTGGTACCCAGTACGGCAACGTGACGCGGGTCAAGGAATATCGTGATGCTGGCAGCACGCTGGTCCGCACCCAGGCCACCGAGTATTACCCCAACGACGTGGCGGGCAGCGGCACCTACATCGTCGACCGGCCGGTGCGCCAGGTGCTGGCCGACAGCGGCGGGACGTGCCGCGGTGAGACGCGCTTTTTGTACGACGGCAATGCCTCGTACTATGCCCCACCGGTGCGCGGTGATCTCACCCTGACGCGGGTCGCGCAGACTGCGTGTGATGGCAGCTGGCGTGATACGGCGTCTGCCTACGATGCCTGGGGTAACCCGGTGAGTATGACCGACCCGCGGGGCAACACCACCACAACCACGGTCGACACCAGCGTTACCACGGCCGCCTGGCCACGGCTGTACACGTATCCCACGGCCACGACGTTGCCGGCGGTCGGTGGGGTGGACTTCACGACAACCTACGCCTGGAACAAGGTGTTGGGCCAGGTCGAGGCCGTCAGCGATCCCAACGGTACCGTGACCCAGTATCGTTACGACCAGTGGGGCCGGCTGCTCAAGCAGTGGCGACCGGGTGACAGTGAGACGTGCCCAACGGTGGTGATGGCCTACACCGATAGTGCGCCGACGGTGGTAGAGAAACAGCAGCGCGAGAACCAGCCAGGGTCTGGCTGCGGCGGGGTGCTCAAGTCGTTCGAGTACTACGATGGCCTGGGACGCGTGATCGAGACGCAGGCCGAGTCTGACAATGCAACCACCGCCAATGTCGTCAGCCGCTGGTACGGCCCGGCGGGGCACGTGCAGCTGGAGACGGTGCCGTATGCGGTAGCGGCTGCGCCGGGTGCCGGGCTGGTGCGTGACGCTGGCCAGCCGGCGACGACCAGTCAGGTCGATGCCTTGGGTCGTGTAACGTTGCTCACCCACCCCGATGGCAGCACGGTGAGCACGAGCTACCAGGGGTTGGTCAGTGCCGTCATCGATGAGGGGGGCCGCCGGCGCGAGCAGGAGACCGACCCATTGGGCCGGCTGGTCGAGGTTCGGGAGTTCACCGGCACCGGTGGTGCGACCAGTCTGTATGCCACGACGCAGTACGGCTACGACGTGCGCGATGCCCTGACCGACGTCTGGGACACGGCGGGTCACCACACCGGCGTGGGCTACGACCTGCTGGGACAGAAGCTGTGGCTGGATGATCCGGACCTGGGAAGGTGGACGTATGCTTATGACCTGGCCGGCAACCTGGCGCGGCAGACCGATGCGCGAAACCAGAGCGTCTGTTTTTATTACGATGCCCAGAACCGGCCGTTGGGCAAAGCCTACCGGACTGGAATCAACTGCCCGGGCAGCCCACCGGCATCGTTCGACGTCAGCTACAGCTACGACGCCGCGTCCGGTGGCAATGCCGGCATTGGCCGGCGCACGGGCATGGTGGACAGTTCGGGCAGCACAACCTGGGTGTACGATGGGCGGGGGCGGGTGAGCGCGGAGACAAAAACCATCGATGGCACGGCATACACCACCAGCTTCACCTACGATGCGGCCGACCGGGTTGTGACCGCCAGTTATCCGGGCGGCGAGACGGTGACCACCGGTTACCATGGACAAGGTTTGCCGACGGAGCTGTATGGCTGGAACACCTACGTCAGCCAGGCGACCTACGATGCCGCGGGCCGGCCGGATTCGATTACCTTTGGTAGCGGCCTGATTACCGACTACGACTATTTTCCCTGGAACCAGGCCAACGGGCGTGGGCGGGTGCAGCGCCTGGCAGTGGGAACGCTCATGGACTGGCGGTACACCTACGACGTGGTGGGGAACGTCAAGACGATGCGTGACGTCCCCAACAGCGACCAGCGTCAGTGTTTTGGCTACGACGACCTGGACCGGTTGACCAGCGCATTCACAGGCAATGCCACGTGTACTGCCTACAGCAGTGCCGGCCTGGCGCCGTACAGCCAGACCTACACTTTCGACGCAACGGGAAACATCACGAGCAAGTCGGATGTAGGCACGTACACCTACGACGCGCCGGTGAGCGGCTGCACGTCGGGCACGCAGGCCAGCAAACCCCATGCTGTGCGCCAGGCGGGCAGCGGCAGTTTCGTCTACGACTGTACGGGCAACGTCATCCAGCGATCGCTGGCCGGGCGGGTGCAAGTCCTGACCTACGACGCC
>CAZXQZ010000280.1:0-5233 GCA_964642445.1 uncultured Anaerolineae bacterium | reverse complement strand
GCGATGCCGATCAGCTGGGCTTCCATCTGGCCAGGCCAATCGGGCTGGAAACCGGCTGCCGGCCACAACCCGGTGACACCTTGACCGGGCACGCCCAGGTAACTCACCGCGCCCACGCCGTTCCAGCCCTGGCCAAATCGCCCATCGGCCAGGAAGGCGACGGTCAGCAGGCCCAGCACAGTGCCAATGGCCCAGACGCTGACGCTGCCGGTGGGATCGTCCAGCCGCACGAGGTGTTCGACGACGTAGGCGGTCAGCACGGCCAACAGACCGCTGAGGGCCCCGGCCAGCAGGGCCGCCCAGGGAGGAATGAAACCGGCGGCCACCAGGCCCAGCACCGCACCTGCCGCCAGGCCGCGTGCGGCAAACAGCGGACTGACCGCGCCGGTGGCAAACCAGGTGTAGGCCATGGGCACGAGGGCGCCGCCCGCACCGGCCAGCAGCACGTTGACCAGCACCAGGGCCGGCGGAATCATCTGCCAGTCGATGCGTGGATTGGCCAAAGCCCAGCCGGCGGCACCGATCAACAGAAAACCGGCACCGGTGGCGGTGAGCAAAGGCAAATGAACCGGGGGCAGCGGCACCGGCTCACCGGCTGCCGAACGGGGACGGCGTGGCACGAAGATCAGGATGCCGGCCAGCGCGGCAGCGGCACCGACCAGGAACACCGGACCGGCGTCACCCAGATCGACATAACCATGGCCGAGGTCGAGGTTGGTGCCCAGGTTGGCCAGCCAGCCGCCACCGCTGCTCCAGTTGCCGGCCACTGGGGCCAGGAAACCACCGAGCAGCAGGCCAGCGATCAAGGTGACGGGTGCGGGTGCACGACCGCGCAGGGCCAGGAGGGGAATCAGGGTCGCGGTGACAATCCAGGGCAAACGGCTGGCAAAGAGGAGGTACGCATCGGCGGTCGCGCCGGCGCCTTGCAGGGCAAAACCGCTCAAACCGACCATGCCCCAGCCGGTCCCCCAGCGTTCACTGAGCGCCGTCCACTCCCAGATCAGCTCGTCGTACCCGGGACGGCTGTCGATCAGGCCGACGCCGCCGAAGTGCAGGGCAAAACCAACCGCCCAGTAGGCCAAAATGCCCAGCCCCAACGCCGCCAGCAGGGTCAGGGTGGCCTGGCGCGCCTGCTCCTGGGGCAGACCGCCCGCCACGAGCAGCGTCAGGCCCACGGGCACGAGCAGTGCCAGGCCGGTCATCACCAGGGGCAGCACGGTTGTAGTATCGACGCCGTTGGCATCGGCAGCCGCCGCGTGACCGGTCCACAGGAAAAACGGGATGACCAGTGCGGCGAGAAAGCTCCAGCGGATACGCATCTCTCCTCCTTGCGGCGGGTTGTAGCCGCCAGCGTAGTTTACCAGAGAATAGTTCAGCGCCAAATTGCTGCGGGTAGCTGCTGCAGGAGGATGCCCTGGTGAAAATCTCCGATCGCGCCATCGCCTGGTTGCTGGCAGGGTCGTTCTTTGCGCTGTACGTTGCGACGGCCGCACCATCGGTGGCGACGGTGTTCGATGACAGCCTGGAGTTTCAGCTGGTCCTGCCAACCCTGGGCATTGCGCATCCCACCGGCTACCCGCTGTATACGCTGCTGGGCTGGCTGTTCACGCGGCTGATGCCGCTGGGTGACGCGGCCTGGCGGGCCAACGTCTTTTCGGCCGCGGCGGCCGCGGCGAGTATTGGGTTGCTGTTTCAGCTGGCGCGGGTGGCGGTGGGGGCTCGCCTGCCGGCGGTGCTGGCAGCACTGTTGTTGGGCCTGGCACCGCTGTGGTGGTCACAGGCCACCCTGGCCGAGGTGTATGCGCTGCATGGCCTGTTTGTCGTGCTGCTGTGGTGGGTGGCATTCAGTCCTGGGATTCGGCTCGAATGGCTGGCGCTGCTCGTTGGTTTGAGCCTGGCTCATCACCGGTTGACCTTGCTGCTGCTGCCGGGACTGCTGCTGTGGGTCTATTGGCGCGAGCCGGGGGTGCTGCGGTCACCGCGGCGGCTGGTACGCCTCCTGGTCCTGGTCGTGCTGCCGCTCGCCCTATACGGCGTGATCTGGCTGCGGGGCCAGGCCATACCCACTACGGCTGGTACGTGGCTGAATACCTGGCCCGCATTTTGGGAGCACATCACCGCCAGTGCCTACACGTCCTTCGTCAGTGCAGACCCCACCGCGGGCAGTGGTGTCAACCCGGCCGTGGTGTTGGTCGAGCAGTTCGGCCTGGTTGGGGCCACGTTCGGTTTTTTGGGTCTCTTCCCCTGGCAGCTGCAGGTGCGGCGCTGGGCTGTGCTGGCCCTGAGTTTCGTCATCCAGCTGCTGTTCGTGATGAACTATGCCACGGCCGATGCCGAAGTATTCATGCTGCCGGCGGTGGTGCTGTTTGCCGTATTCGCAGCCGCCGGCCTGGCCCTGGTTCAGGATATGGTGCTGGTGTGGTGGGCCCAGCTGCGCCGGCGCGGCATTGCGTTGCCCGGATCGTTTCGGACTTACCGCGGGCTGACACAGCTGGGATTGGCAGCCCTGGTGCTCTTCCTGCCGCTGCAAGGTGCATTGGCCGCGCTGAGCCAGCCGGTACCGGGACGGCAGACCTGCGAGCAGGTGCTGGCGGTCGGCGGGCCCCCATCGCTGGGTGAGCGTAATCGCCGCGGTGCCTGGAGCACCTACGACTGTGCGCGCGATATCCTGGAACAGCCGCTCGAACCGGGGGCCGTGCTGGTGGGGCTGTTGGGTGAGATGACCCTGGTGCGTTATTTCCAGCAGACCGCTGGCCTGCGACCGGACCTGGTTACGATTGTGGCCGATGACGAGGATGCTCGCCGCCAGGCGGTGGCCACGGCCCTGGCCAACGGCCAGCCAGTGTACCTGCTGCGGCCGCTGGATGGATTGGCAGGCTCCTACCAGCTGGACGCCGTCGGCCCGCTCATCCGGGTGCGCACCGCCGGTATGCCGGCCGCGCCCGAGCCCGCCGCGCTGGCGCAGCCGGTGGCCATGGCACCTGGCGTCCAGGTGACGCACGCCGCGGCCTGGCCGGTGGCCGGTGCTGCTGGTCGCCTGGCGCGCATCGGCCTCACCTGGGAGGTCACGGCGCCGGTCGCCGAGCCGCTCCAGGTTTCAGCGCGCCTGCTGGCACCCGATGGCTCGCCGGTGGCGCAGTTTGATGCGCAGCCGGTGCACCGCAGCCGCCCCACCGTCACCTGGCAGCCTGGTGACCGCATCGTTGACATCTACGATGTTGCGGTGCCGGCGGGCACGTCGGGTCCTCTGACACCCCTCATCATCCTCTACCGTGCGGCCGACGGCATCGAGGTCGGTCGTGTGACACTCTCGCCGCAAATCTTCTGAAAACTCGTCCGTTTTCGCGCCATTTTTGCACCACCAAATTCGTTAACCCCCATAACAACCGCGACTCGTTTCTTGTGCACCGGCCGGGTATCGTGTCGCTGTGAACTGAAAGTCCGCTGGATATTCCGGCGTGTTCGGCCAGAAGAATTTGTCGATCAGGAGTGTGCCGTGATGAAAGAGCCACAGATATTGCTGGTTACTGATGATGTCGATTCCGGGCGGGTATGGACGTACAGTCTGCGCCACCGGGGATTGGAAGTGGTACTGATCGGGTCGATCCAGGATGCGATGCGCCACGAGCAGGCCCGCTCGTGCAACTTCATTGTCGTCGACGTGCACGCCACGCGGCCTGACAACCTGCACCTGTGCCGCGAGCTGCGGTCGCACGTCAGCGTGCCCATCCTGCTGTTTACGGCGCAGGGTGACGAGTCATTTCTGTTGGACGCGTATCGGGCCGGCGTCGATGAATGCATGGTCAAACCGGTCAGCCCCGCCCTGTTTGCCGCGCGGGTCAACGTCTGGCTGCGCCGTTCTGGTGTGCCACGCGGCCTGGAACGCGGCCTGCGGGTGCGCGATCTGCAGCTGCACGAGGATCGGCGTACCGTCGTGGCCGGCCAGGGACAGCCAGTCAGGCTCACCAGGCTCGAATTCCGGCTGCTGCGCGTCTTGATGAGCAATCCGGGTCGGGTGCTGTCGGCCGAAGAACTCATCGACCGCGTTTGGGGGTACGGCGGCAGCGGCAATGCCGGCATGCTGAAGAACCTCGTCTACCGCCTGCGCCACAAGATCGAGCCAGACCCGGCTCGACCATCCTACGTTCAGACCGAACCGGGATTTGGCTACCGGTTACCGTTGAGTTGAAAAAGTGGGACGTCGGCCGCCGTTTTTTCACCATCTGCGACGCAAAAGGTGACCATTTTGTATCCGGCATCGGTTATAAATGACGTATCTCCGGGGATCGCACCACACGCAGCTATCGAAACAGCATAGTGCATGAAAGGAGCAGCCTGATGATCCAGGTTCGAGCGCAGAAGTGGGGGCGACCAGGCAGCCAGCGGCTGATCTGGTTGGTGTTGGTGTTGTTCATGCTGGGACTGTCGGTGACGACGGTGGGGGTGCCAACGGCGGCAGCTTCCGACGTCACGGGCAGCGGCAATTGGATCGACCTGACGACGTACTGCGGCAGTGGCGTCTGTGTACCGGTCACGGTCAACCACCGCAATTGGGTGCGGGTGAACTACTACCGGGTCGATTCCAGTCACCGGGTAGTATTCTGGCAGGACTTTTCGGGGTCGGTCTACCTGGACAGTTCGATGTGCGGCTGGCACGACTGGACACGCAGAGGCACGCGGTATCAGCACGCTACTGGTACGACAGATATCACCGGTTGGTATTCGACGGGTACGGTCTGTTCGCCGGGCACCCTGTGCCGCAGCTACCGCAGTGAGATCGATTATTGGCTGACGTGCGCTTCATGTATCGGGCGCTTTCGCAGCAGCACGTGGTTCACCAACCGCTGCATGCCGAACATGGGGCCCGATCATGGAACGCCGGTGACATTCTAGTGCTGTGTTAGGGTGGCTTGTGTCACCATTCGGCACCGCTACGGCAGAATGGCACGCAACCTCACCTGATCAAGGATCGGTCAATTTGGCAGACTCACAAGGAGGTATTATCATGGAGAAAGTACGCGGTCCCAGCCTGGTGGTGCTCGCCGTGGTCCTGCTGCTGCTGGTAGCAGGGTTGGCGACAGGTGCCCAGGGCATCTCGTTGGGCCAGATCGTGGGTACGGCAAGCCGTCCACTGGCTGGCGGTGAGACGACGGTCGCGACGGTGAATGGCGAAGGCGTCACGCTGTTCGCCCTGGAGCGCACTAAGGCGGTCCTGCAAGCCGCGGCCACGCAG
>CAZXQZ010000279.1:0-5248 GCA_964642445.1 uncultured Anaerolineae bacterium | reverse complement strand
GCGGGAGGCGCGGGCGGTTCGAGTCGTCGGCCTGCTGACGGCCGTGTTCTGTGCGGTGGCGGCGCTCGCGCCCCTCGGCGTCGTGGCGGCCGCCTACCTCGAGCGCAATCGGAACTTCCCGGTGCTCGCGGACTTCGCCTCGCCGCTCGGAGCGTACTTCCTCAACTACGACAGAGACGAGCTCGAGGTCGAACCCGAGCGCTTGCCGAGGAAGCTGGCCGGCGACGCCGCGCCGGTGCACTGCGTCCACGTGCGCATCGCGAACGGCTCGAAATGGTGGGGATTGTTTCTCACCGAACCCCTGCCCGACTGGCGCGGCTACGATCGTCTCGTGCTGGACATCGCAAATCCGACCGATGCGCCGCTCGTGCTGAACCTGCGCGTCCGCGACCGGCGCCAGTTCCGTGCGAGCAAGGCAGGCTACTCGACACGCCTCACGGTCGCGCCGCGTTCGCGGGAGACCACCACGGTGCTGCTCGACCGGTTCACGACCGCCTCCGGCACCCGGCTCGTCGACGCCCGCAACGTCGGCCTCGTTCTGCTCAGCCGGAACAGGCGCAACCGCGCCGACGAGTTCTACGTCATGCGCGCCTGGCTGGAGTGAGCCGCGCTATTCGAGCAGCGACCGCAGCATCCATGCCGTCTGTTCGTGCACGGTGAGTCGCTGAGTGAGCAGGTCGGCCGTCGGCTCGTCCTGCGCTTCCTCCACGGCCGGCATCAGTTCGCGTGCGGTCCTGGCGACCGACTCATGCCCCTTCATCAGGATGCGCACCATCTCCATGGCCTTGGGCGGGTCCATCGGCGCGTCGGGCAGCGAGCTCAGCTTGCCGAACGCCGCATAGGAGCCCGGCGCGACGTGCCCCAGCGAACGGATGCGTTCGGCGATCGGGTCGACCGCGTTCCAGAGTTCCGTGTACTGCTCCATGAACATCGCATGGAGGCTGTTGAACATCGGCCCGGTCACGTTCCAGTGAAAATTGTGCGTCGTGAGATAGAGCATGTACGTGTCCGCCAGCAGGCGGCTCAGGCCCGCGCAAATGGTCTTGCGCCCCTGGTCGCTGATCCCGAGGTCGATTCGCCGTTTCTTCTTCGCCATATGTGCGCAGCCTCCGTCGTCGTCGATGCGATGGACTCACCATAGCGCAGCCTGCTGGCTGCGCTGAATGACGGATATCCGCCGTTCACCTCGTATTCTCACAAACGCTTCGCGTTCGTATCAGTATTACGAACAGTTATTATTTGCGTTAGGGTCTCGGCCCCAGCGAGCCGCATGCCCGCCAGAACGACCCGACCGAACGGAACATGCCACGGCCCGATTCGCTCAACCCGCCTTACCCTGGCGTTCCCGCATCGTTCGACGGGCGTGGACTGGGCCTCGTCATCGCGGGTCATGCGGCCGTGCTGGCAGCCCTCGTCGCCCTGCGCCCCGCGATCGAGCGCCCGCCTCCGCCCCGGCCGATCTTCGCCGACATCGTGCTGCCCGGCGTGGCGCCGGATGCCGTGCCGCAAGCGCCGGTGACGCCACCGCCGACTCCGGCGACCGACGAGCCACCACCGCGACCGGCCCCGCACCATGAGCCCGAGCCGGTGGCGCACGTCACCGCCGCCGCGTCGCCGCCGACCGCGCCCACCGCCACCGAAGCCGCGCCCGAGGCCTCCGTCCAGCCCGAAGCCTCGATCCCGTCGACCGAGGAACCCGCACCCGTCGCCGCGCCGCGCCCAGCCGCGATGCAGGCACCGCTGGAAACCGACGAGCTGCGCCGGTACGTCACCGCACTGATGCGGCAACTCAACCGCTACAAGACCTATCCGCGCGAGCTCAAGAAAGCCAAGGTCGAAGGCACGGTCGTCCTCGAATTCACGATCGATGCCGATGGCCGGTTGCTCGTCTCCGCAGTGCAACGCAGCTCCGGCCACGCGGACCTCGACCGCGCGGCCATGGACATGCTCGCCCGCGCGAATCCGCTGCCGGCCATTCCGGATTCGCTCGATCGCGACGAGCTGGCCCTGGCCATCCCCGTCGAGTACTCGCTGATCACCGACCGCTGAAGCTGGCCGAAGAGAACCCCAGCAGGAGAAGATCCCTTGTCGCCTTCGAAAGACGCCGTAAGGCTCCCCCGCAGTTTCCGCAACGTTCCCGCGACGCCCGCGGCGACCCGCGGCGGTTCGCGGACGACGCTGGCACTCGGTGTTTCCGGCGTGCTGCTCGCACCGCTCCCCGTCGCAGCCGCGGATGTCATCAACCTCGACAAGCTGCGGATCGAGGAACGCGCGATCGACACGAATCCGCACGCCGAGCCGGGCGCACCGTACAAGGCGAAGACCTCGGGCGACGAGCGCATCACGCGCCCGCTCGCCGAGACGCCCTTCAACATCTCGGTGCTGACCAAGACCGAGATCGACGATTCCGGCTACACGGACCTGCGCGAGATCCTCGACGCGCAACCGGGCATCACGCTCGGCACGGGCGAGAACGGCATGACCATCCGCGAGAGCTTCGCCACCGATCAGGTGGAGATCTCCAAGGGTCCGAATTCGAGCTTTGCCGGACGCGGCACGGCACAGATGCAAGCTTCGCGGAGTCTGCGGAGAGCGTCAGAACGTGTTGACGCACTCGCTCCATGAATTCGATAGATAGTTTTTCAATCGGCAGTCCGATCTTGCTGGCCTGCGCCTCGACAAACTGAGCCAGCAGAAGGTAGCCAAGCTCGCTATCCGGCAGACGCAACCAAGCCTTCGGATCAATGACCGGACGGTCGCTCATGCCGCGCCCCCTTTGGCGCACCCTTGAGGGAGTCGCCGCGCCAACCGGGCAAGGGATACCCGGCTTGTCACCCCGTCGGGCTAGGCGCAGCGGGAGCGTGCCCGCGCTATGCCGCCGCGTGCGCGGCCACGCGTCGTCGTCGCTTTGGCACCGGAGCCACGGCCAGGCGCAGCCCGAATGCGTGCAGGATCGCCGCGAGCGTGTCGAGTCGCGGATTGCCCTTGTCGGAAAGCGTGCGGTACAGCGTCTCGCGGCTCAGGCCCGTGCGCGTGGCGAGCACTGCCATGCCGCCGACGGCTTCCGCCACGGTTCGCAGCGCGACCGGCACGACGTGCGCGTCCCCATCGGCCAGCATGGCTTCCAGGTACGTGGCAATCTCGACCTCGCTACGTAGATGGTCGCTTGCGCGAAACGGCGCGCTTGCCGGTGCGCTCTTGGTAGTCCTGCCAGTAGCCATGTGCCGCCTCGATGTCACGTTGCTGAGTCCGCTTGTCGCCACCGCAAAGCAGCAGCACAAGCGTATTCCCGTCCTGCGCGCAGTAGACCCGATACCCCGGTCCGCAATCGACGCGCAGCTCGTATACGCCCTTACCGACCGCCTTCCAGTCGCCACGCAGGCCCGACTGCATCCGGTCAACGCGGGCCACGATTCGCGCCCGCGCTTGCCCGTCGCGAAGCCGGCTAAGCCACTCGCCGAAGGGCTCCCGCCCGTCCGACGTTCGGTATTGGCGGACTTCAATGAACGGCATTGTAGCTTATCGGCTACTGCCGGGAAAGTGATTGGCCGCCCATTCCGTCAACTTCGGTCATCGTCGCCCGCCAAGCGCGACCCATCGCCGCCATGAATCACACCGTCACGCGCCGCGCACACCGCCTCCGCCATCTCGCGCTCGAATGTCCGCCGCGCCGTCTGTTTGCTCTGCGCCATGGTCAACCCCTCTTTGTTTTCGTCTTGATGTTCACGACCTTCGCACCGCTCGCGAGCCCGTCCAGGTAGTCCGCCCATTCCTGCATCATGCGGCGACGCTCGGGCAGGTGTTCCGCGTAGTTGTAGCGGGCGCGGATCGCGTTCGCATCGGCATGGGCTAGCTGGCGTTC
The DNA here is from genome assembly GCA_964642445.1 of uncultured Anaerolineae bacterium. Lineage (GTDB taxonomy): Bacteria > Chloroflexota > Anaerolineae > SSC4 > Amarolineaceae > SSC4. The sequence goes on along the minus strand of CAZXQZ010000279.1, from coordinate 1,386 downwards.
GATCCACTCCGACCGATAGCCGCGTTCGTGCAGCAGCGTGGACGCCATGTGCCGGAAGCCGTGCCCGGTCATTTCGTCCTGGGCATAGCCCATGCCGCGCAGCGCCGCATTAATGGTGTTCTCGCTCATGCACTTCGCCTTGCTGCGGATCGACGGAAAGACGAAGCCGTCCGGCCCCGTGACTTTGTGCAGCTCGCGCAGCACGGCAACCGCTTGCGACGACAGCGGGACGAGATGCTGCCGCCGCATCTTCATACGCTCGGCAGGGATGCGCCATTGCGGCTCCGGGTGCTGCGGCTTCTTGCCCTTCGGCGGGTCCGCCAGGTCGAACGCGAATTCGTCCCACCGGGCCGCGCGCAATTCGCCGGGGCGAACAAACGTCAGCGCGGCGAGTTCCAGCGCGCAGCGGGTCACGGTCGTCCCGTCATAGCCCCGGATCGCGCGCAGCAGCGCGCCCGCCTTCTTGGGCTCCGTGATCGCCGCGAAGTGATTGTTCGGCACCGGGGCCAGCGCGCCTTTCAGCGCGGCCGACGGGTCGGTATCGACGCGATGCGTCAGCACCGCATAGCGCATGATCGCGGACAGGCTGCGCCGGACCCGGTGCGCCGTCTCGGCCCGGCCCTTCGCCTCGATCTTCTGGAGAACGTCCAGCAGGTCGCGGGAAGTCAGCTCGGCAATCGGCCGTTCGCCAATGGTGGGGAATACGTGCAGCACCAACTGCCGCAGTTCCTTGTCGGCGTAGTCGGCGCTCCAGGTCGGGGTCTGCTTCGCGTGCCACTCGCGCGCGATCAGCTCAAAGGCCCCTGCGGCCCGGTCGATGCGCGCCGCCTTCTCCGCCTTTCGCGCCGCGCCCGGGTCGATGCCGTCGCGCAACTGGCGCTTGATGGCGTCCAGTTGTTCCCGTGCTTCCTTCGCGCCGACGTGGCCCGGCTGCCCTGGGCGATACACACCGACGGACACCAGCTTCTCCCTGCCCGCGTAGCGGTACTTGACGCGCCACCAGCGCGAGCCGTCGGGGTTGATGAGCAAGTACAGCCCCCCGCCGTCAAAGAGCTTGTAGGGCTTCTCCGTGGCTTTGGCGGCCAGAATTGCTGCATCCGTGAGAGCCATGGCGGGGGTAGCCTTTCGCGGGGTAAGGGACTTATCCCCTACGTTACCCCCACCTACCCCCGGCTGCTAGTGGCTCGCTTCGGAAGCCGCCGGACGCAAAATCGGGCGGATTGCGGACCTCGCAGGCACAAAAAACCCCGCAATTACGCGGTGTTACGAGCGTTCTTCGGCCATGCTCGGACGGTGCCGGACGAGTGGCTGAGGGGGTCGAAAAAGTAACTTTGGAGGCTAGGGTCGGAATCGAACCGGCGTACACGGCTTTGCAGGCCGCTGCAT
>CAZXQZ010000278.1:0-5249 GCA_964642445.1 uncultured Anaerolineae bacterium | reverse complement strand
GTACCGCACGACTCCCAAACAGGTCAAAATTCTTGCTTTTTGTGCAAGAATTTCATTGAGCAGGACCTACTCCCCCCTCCTCCCCCGGCAACCCAATCGTAAACGTCGTCCCCTCGCCCAGCACACTCTCCACCTGGATCGTGCCCCCGTGCGCCTCGATGATCGACTTGACGATTGCCAGCCCCAGACCCGACTCACCCTCTTCCTGCGGGCGGGCCTGATCCCCGCGATAGAACCGGTCGAAGATGTGGGGCAGGTCATCGGCGGCAATCCCACTGCCGTGGTCCTGCACTTTCAGAATCGCGCCCGCTCCACCTGCCGCCGGTTCAGCGGCCAACACCACCGACTGGCCGGCCGGCGTGTAGCGCAGGGCGTTACTTACCAGGTTACCGAGCACCTGGGCTATGCGCTCCGGGTCCACGAGCACCGGCGGCAAATCGGCCTCGGCCTGTACCTGGAGCTCGATCCCCTTCTGCTGAGCACGAGCGGCATGGGCGCTGGCCGTACGCTCCAACAGGGCGCGTGGTGCGCAGGCCTGCCGGTTCAGCGGCAGTTCGCCCGCATCGGCCAACGACAGCGTGCGCAGATCGTCGATCAGGTGGTTGAGCAGCTGGGCCTCGCCGTACATCGTCGCATAGACGTCCGGTGTGCCGGGGAGTTTGTTGTCACTCAACGCTTCCGTATACCCCAGGATCACGCTCAACGGCGTGCGCAGCTCGTGCGCAATGTCGGCCGTCATCTGGCGGCGCAGTTCGCTGGCACGCGCCAAATCGGCGCTCATCTGGTTGAACGACCGGGCCAGGTTGCCCAGCTCATCCTGGGTGCGCACCGGCACCTGGTGACCGAGCTGCCCATCGGCCACCACCCGTGTGGCGGTCGTTAGCTCACGCACCGGACGGGCAATCGTGCGCGCCAGCAGAATACCCAGCAGCAGGGCGATCACCACTGCCGCGCCGGCGCTGACCAGGATGGCCTGGCGGACCCGATCGATGAAATCGGCCTCCGGCGATGTCGGTCCAGTGGGACGGTCGTTTGCGCTTTCCAGGACGATACGACCGACCACCACGCCATCGACCTCCACAGGAATCCCACGATTCGTTTCTTTGGCCGACAATCGCTGGCCAATTCGATCGCGACGGCCGCTCTGCATGACGAGGCCCTCGGCATCGGTGAGCGTCACAGGTGCCACGACGTATTCCCGACCGCCAGGACGGTAGTAGGGATTGCGCATCAGAATCGTTCCAATACCCTGCCAGCTGCCGTTGGTTTCGAAATAGTCGGTCAGCTCCTTTTGCAGCTCGGTTCCGTAACGGTCGGCGATGAACTGGTCAAACTCGCGCTGCGTCTGGCCGCTGACCAGGAGCGCCATCAAAACCGTGCCCGCCAGGCCAACGACCAAAAACGCCAGCGTGAGTTTGAAGGTCAATGAACGCATGATAATCCCTAGCCCAGGCGCTCGTTGGCGGCAAACCGGTAACCGACCCCAAAGACCGTCTCGACGTAGCGCGGATTACGTGGATCGGGCTCGATTTTGGTGCGCAGGTTGCGCACGTGCACGTCGATCGTGCGTTCGTACCCTTCGTAGGCATCCCCCTGCAGGCGGTCCAACAGCTCGGCGCGGGTGAATGCCCGCCCCGGCGCCGACAAAAACGCCGCCAGCAGATCGAACTCGGAGGGTGTCAAATCGACCGCGCGTTCCTCGACCGTCACGTGGCGGCTGCCCCGATCCAGGGTGATGCCCGCCGCACGCAGCACTTCGGGCTCGGCCGGTTCGCGACTGGCGCGGCGCAGGATGGCCCGCACCCTGGCGGCCAGCTCACGCATCCCAAACGGTTTGGTGACGTAGTCATCGGCACCCAGCTCCAAACCCAGGACTTTGTCCCCCTCTTCCAGTTTGGCCGTCAGGATGATGGTCGGCGTGTCGGTTTCGCGCTTGTGGGCGCGTAAGAATTCGTAACCGCCCATGTGCGGCATCATCAAATCGAGAATGATGAGATCGGGCTTTTCGTGGCGCGCGACGTAGAGGGCTTCCTGCCCATCGCCGGCCGTTACCACACGAAAGCCTTCCTGTTCGAGATACGCCTTGACCAGGAGGCGTAGTTCTTTTTTGTCGTCTACTACCAGAATCGTTCGGGTCATGTGCCACGCCATTTCGCTGATGGCCATGTCGTGCGCCGGGGTCCGGCTGGTGAACTACCGGCCGGACCCCGGTGTACCGTCATGTACTTACTTTCATTTTCAGGCCGGTGTTGCCACAAAATCGAGCTGCAGCGTTACCGTATCCTCCACGGCGCTGACCGCTCGCGCCGCCGGAATTACGATCTTAAAATCGGCATAGGCCAGCGTCGTGGTGGCCTTGCCTTCCAGCCGTGTGTCATTGACCGGCACCAGCGTCACATCGAAGGTCACCGGCTGCGTCACGTTGCGGATCGTCAGATCACCCACGATTTGAAAGGTCATCTCTTCGCCGAGCGTGACTTGTTCGGGCAATCCATTGATCGCTGTGGGTACGAAGGTGACCAGTTCGTAGGCATCGGTCTCCAGGATGCGGTTCTTGATCGCCCGGTTACGAAACTCGTTGTCGGTCGTCAAATCCCGGGCATTGACCTGGATCGTTCCCACGCGCGCGGCGGTTGGGTTGGCCGGGTCGACCGCCAGCTGGCCGGCGACCTGGCTGGTGGTGCCCACCACCGTCTTGGGTGCGCCATTGAGCACTTCGTTGATGATGAAACGCGCCTGCGACTCTGCCGGTACGATCTCGAAGATCACCGGCGAGGCATTGCTCGTGCTGGGCACGCTGTCAGCTGCCTCGGCGGCGGTCGTGGCGGTTGGTGCTGGCTCCGTTGCCGGCACCTCGGCAACCTCGGTCGTGGCGGTGGGGGCTACCGTGGGGGGAACGGTCGTTGCCGTCGCCTGGGCCACCGCCACCGTGGGAGTTTCCAGGGTGAGGGGAACGGCCTGCAGCGGGCCGCTGGCCTGTTCGGGAGGCTTGAAGAAGGCATAACCAACCACCCCCACGACCAGTACCAACACGATACCGGCAGCGATCAAAACTGTTCTCGACACGATACATGTCTCCTTTCGGCAGGCTTGCGAGCCTGATGATATCCTGAATGCCCAACAAGTTCAGTTGGGCATCTGACAAACGCGGTAATTAGGGATTACCTGTTTCCCCGCCGTTCAACACGGCGTCGATCTGTGCTTCGATGGCCGCATCGTCCAGGGTCGGGTCATTCTTGAACACCTCGCGCAGGGCGGTTTTGACTTCTTCGACATCGCCCCCCTGCGCCTGGATGGCTTCGGCCAGGGTCGAACCTTCGGTAACCGCCTGGCGCAGTGTCTCGGCTGGAATGCCGATCGTATCGCTGATCACGCCCGTCCAGCGCAGTGCGGCGCGCTGGGTCCGTTCGGCCTGCAGCTGCTCTTCGGTCACCTCGCCCGTTTTCAGCTGCAAGGCTGTAATCAGCTGATTGAGAATCCCGCGCGTGACGAAACTGGCGGCCTGGTCACCCCCCTGCGCCAGGCGTTCGGCCAGGGCGGTTGCGCGTGCTTCGGGGTTCACCTCGCCCGCGGCACCACCGCCCGCAAAACCACCCGGCGGGCCATCGAGCGGCAGCGCCCCGCCGCCGGGACCACCACCCGGGAATCCACCACCAGCACCCGGGAATTCACTCCCGCGACCCGTCGTGCCGTCAGCGTTGTTGGCATTACCACCGCCGCGGAAGGATCCGGGCCCAAGCGCCTGCATCAGTTCGCCGACATCGTCCGCCGTCAGCTGCAAGGTGCGGATGGCCTCGATCTGGGCGGGTGTCATGGCCTGTTGGATCTGTGCCAGCAGCCCATCCAACTCAGCCTGCGCGGTCGTATCACTGTTGCCCAGGCTCTGATAGGCCTGCCACAGGGGCAGCAGTTTGCCCGCCTGCTCGACGGAGATGGCCTGGTCGCCCTCTTCCAGCTTCAAGGAACCCAGGATCAGCTGGGAAACGACAGGCAGGGCATCGGTGTAGCCGGTATTCAACTGGCCGGCGGCCGCAGCTGACGTGGCTGGCTGATCGCTGCTGGGGGCAGTGGCCCCGCCGCAGGCCGCAAGCACCAGGATGCTGAGCAGGCCAACGATGACCCGTACGGTTTTGCGCATGTTCGATACTCTCCTGATTATTCGTGGCGCAGTGCTTCGATTGGGTCGAGCTGCGCCGCTTTGTTGGCCGGATAGAAGCCGAAGAAAACCCCGATCGCGGCGGCCGATACAAAAGCCAGCACGATCGAGCCAGGCACGATGACCGTGCGCATGTCGCTGGTGGCACCAAATAGGATCGAGCCACCAATCCCGGCGGCAATGCCGATCAAGCCACCGACCAGGCTCAACATCAGGGCCTCGGTCAGAAACTGCAGACGAATGTCGTTGGGCGTGGCGCCAACCGACTGGCGAATCCCGATCTCGCGCGTGCGTTCGGTGACGCTTACCAGCATGATGTTCATGATGCCAATCCCGCCCACGATCAACGATACACCCGCCACCCAGGCAAGCAAGTTGCGGAAGGCCTCGGTCGCGGCGCCGCGGGTTTCGATGATGTCATCCTGCGTCGTCAGCGTGAACGGCAGCTCGTCGACCGTCAAATCCTTCGTGCCCGCCAGCTTGAGCTTGATCTGCTCCATTACTTTGTCCATCTCGGCGCTTTCGTCGATCTGGGCGTAGATGACCTGGACGCGGTTGCCCATGAAACGGGCAAACTGCGACGGCAGCAGACGGTCGAACACCAGCGTGATCGGCACGTAGATGCGGTTGTCGAAGTCGGTGTTGCCCACTGTGCCCTTTTCGGCGGTGACACCGACAACCGCCAGCTTCAATGTTCCCACGGTGATCGTCTGTCCGATAGGATCGGTGGTGCCAAACAGCTCCTCGGCGATGCCTGGTCCCAGCACGGCCACCTTGGCCTTGCGTTCCATGTCAGACTCGTTCAGGAAACGGCCGTCCGCCACAGGCACCTCGCGCACCGATGGATAATCGGGCGTCGTGCCCAGCAGCTGCACGTCGCTGAGGCTGGTGCTGCCGGCTTTGATCGTCTGGCTGGTCGGCATTTCCACCGCGGTGCCCACGACGCCCGGGATGTTAGCCACCAACGCCACGTCATCGTAGACCAGCATCGGCGTATTTTCGACAGCCCCTGGCCGGCCGCGTCCGAAGGAGGACTGGATGAAGACCAGATTGGCGCCCAGCCCTTGGATCTGTTCGGCGATTGTCGCTTCGG
>CAZXQZ010000277.1:0-5275 GCA_964642445.1 uncultured Anaerolineae bacterium | reverse complement strand
AGCTTCGCCGCGACCAACGGCTTCCTGGACAAATTCCCGGTCACCAGCGTTCAGCGCTGGGAGCAGGAGTTTGTGCGCGCGATGGACGCCCAGTATCCCGACATTGGGCGCAGCATCATGGCCAGCAAAGACCTGGATAACGCGACCGCTGACCGGCTGCGGCAGGCGATCGGCGACTTCAACGCCAACTTCACACCGTAGAGCCAGGGAGACACTGCCGTGGCAAACGACCGTGAGATTCGACGGCGCATCAAGAGTGTAAAAAACATCGCCCAGGTTACCAAGGCGATGGAAGCGGTGAGCGCATCCAAGATGCGGCGTGCACAGGCGCAGGCCCTGGCCACGCGGCCCTATGCCGCCAAAGCCTGGGACATGCTGACCTTCCTGGCACGTCTGCGCGCCAGCCAGGTCGATCTGCAGCCACTGCTGCAAGAACGTCCTGAGCACCGTGTGCTGCTGATGCTGATCACATCAGACCGTGGCCTGGCTGGTGGCTTGAATGCAAACATGCTGCGCGAAGCCATGCGCGCCATTCACGCCTGGGAAGACGCAGGTAAAGAAGTCGGGCTGGTCACGGTGGGACGCAAAGGGCGAGATTTCATGCGGCGCTACGGTCCCCGCATCGAGGCCGAATTCATCAATGTGGGTGATCGGCCGACCAGCGGTGCGATGGACATCCACCATGTGGGCGCCGATGAAGCGAGTGTCGTGCCGATTGCGCGTGTCATCATCGATGACTTCACCAGCCGCTCTCATGATGCTGTGTACATCGGTTACATGGACTTCATCAACGCGGTCGTACAGCGCCCTGTCATTCGCAAGCTCTTGCCGATTGTCCCGGAGGAGCCGCCCGTGGCCACCGCGACCGACTATATCTTCGAGCCGAACCCTCAGGCCATTCTGGGTATCGTCCTGGAGCGCTTCACCGAGGTGCAGATTCTGCAGGCCATGTATGAAGCGATTGCCAGCGAGCACTCGGCCCGTATGGTGGCCATGCGTAATGCCACCGATGCGGCCAACGACCTGATCGCCGACCTGACGCTCAGTGCCAACAAGGCGCGCCAGGAGAAGATTACCAAAGAGCTGATGGATATCGTGGGCGGAGCATCTGCCCTCGCCCAGGCAACAGCCAAGGCGTAGGTGTTCGGTTTCATTGACAGTGGTACGCCCTGCGCACGGGCGATCTAATCTGGAGGAGACGTAATGGCACAAACAAGCAACGGCAAGCAGGCGTCGGGCACGGTGCTGGCAATCGTCGGCCCTGTGGTAGACGTGGAGTTCCCAACCAACGAGCTGCCTGAAATCTACGACGCCGTCCACATTCCCCTGGATGATGGGGGTACGCTGGTGTGCGAAGTCCAGCAGCACCTGGGTGGGGATCGCGTGCGCACAGTGGCGATGTCGAGTACGGACGGGCTGCGCCGCGGCATGACCGCCATCAACACGGGAGACCCGATCTCGGTGCCGGTGGGTCCCAACACCCTGGGCCGCATTTTCAACGTCCTGGGGCAACCCATCGACCTGCAGGGCGAAGTCGAAGCGGCCACGTATTATCCAATTCACCGGCCGGCGCCGCTGTTCGTCGAACAATCGACCCAAACGCAGATTTTCGAAACAGGTATGAAGGTGGTGGACCTGATTGCCCCCTTTACCAAGGGTGGTAAAACCGGTATCTTCGGGGGTGCCGGTGTGGGTAAGACGGTCATCATCCAGGAACTCATCCACAACATCGCAAAATTCCACAGCGGTTATTCGGTATTTGCGGGCGTCGGTGAGCGATCACGCGAGGGCAACGACCTGTATCACGAAATGAAAGACTCGGGCGTGCTGCCCCAGACGGTCATGGTGTTCGGGCAGATGAACGAACCGCCCGGTGCCCGCCTGCGCGTGGGGTTGACCGGCGTGACGATGGCGGAGTACTTCAGGGATGAAGGACGCGACGTACTGCTCTTCATCGACAACATCTTCCGTTTCGTGCAGGCAGGCTCGGAGGTGTCGGCCCTGTTGGGTCGTATGCCGAGCGCGGTCGGTTACCAGCCCAGCCTCGGTACCGAAATGGGCGAGCTGCAGGAGCGCATCACGTCGACTAAGGTGGGCTCGATCACGTCGATGCAAGCCATTTACGTGCCGGCCGACGACTACACCGACCCGGCACCGGCGACGACCTTCGCCCACCTGGACGCGACGATTTCGCTGGAACGCGCCCTGGCGGCACAAGGCCTTTACCCGGCCGTGGACCCGCTGGCGTCAACCAGCCGTATCCTCGACCCGAACATCGTGGGCAATGAGCACTACGACGTGGCGCGCGGTGTGCAGCGCACCTTGCAGCGCTACCGCGACCTGCAGGACATCATCGCCATCCTGGGTGTGGAAGAGCTGAGCGAAGACGACAAGCTGGTGGTGGCACGTGCCCGCCGCATTCAGCGTTTCCTGACGCAGCCGATGCACGTGGCCGAGACGTTCACCGGCCAGCCCGGCGCGTACGTCAAGATCGACGAAACGGTGCGCGGCTTCAAAGAAATCCTGGACGGCAAACACGACACCCTGCCCGAGCAGGCCTTCTACATGGTCGGCACCATCGAGCAGGCAGTGGAGAAGGGCCGGCAGTTGGCCGGCAGCTGAGGAGGCCCCAATGTCTCCGATCCGCTTTGAGTTTGTCGCCCAAACCGGTCGTGTCTTCGAAGACGATGTCGACATGGTGATCGCACCGGGTGCCGATGGGATCCTTGGCATCCTGCCGCGGCATGCGCCGCTCATGGCGGTCATCCAGCCCGGTGAAGTGGTGGTCAAACAGGCGGGGCAGCCCGACCGCTACTTTGCCGTGGGGGGTGGTTTCATCGAAGTCCGCCCCGACAAGGTCGTTCTGCTGGCCCGTTCCGGTGAGGCCGCCGAAGACATCGACGTCGCGCGGGCCGAAGAAGCCCGGCAGCGCGCTGAAGAGTGGCTGGCGACCCACCCGCGTGGTGCAGACCGCCGCGAGGCGTACGAAGCAGCCCTGCGCCGCTCAATCCAGCGCTTGCGCCTGGTGCAGAAACGGGCGCCGCGGCATACGACCGTGGCGCAGTTCAAAGAGAACAACCGCTAGTCTGATTGAGAGACGACGACGACGACGAAGAGACGTTGCAGTGCAACGTCTCTTCGTCGTCGTCACCCCCCCAGCAGCTGGCGGGCCAACGCCTCGGCCAGGCGCAGCACGTCATCCTCCGTGTTGTAGGCCTGAATCGATACGCGTATGAAAGGCTCCCCGTTCCAGGTGATCACCGGAACTTCGATGCGTTCCTCGTGCCACAGGCGGGCCTGCAGCTGTTGTGCATCACACGGCGGCAGGCGTAGAGTGGCCATCTGCGTGAACCATGCCCGGTCAGCGGGGCAAATCGGCGGCAGGCCTGTCACCTCCTGGATGGTCTGCCGTGCCAGGCATACCAGTGCATGACAGCGGGTGCGCACCTGGGGCCAGTCGTGGGCTTGCTGAAACTCGATGGCCGCCGGCACGGTCAGGTAGGCTGAGATGTCGTCGGTACCCTGCCATTCCAGATAATCGACGAAGCGCGAGGGTCCGGGGTTGTCACTCTGCCAGCCCCAGCTCACCACCAGGGGTGTGACCAGGTCTTGCACTGCGGGGTTCGCATACAGGTAGCCGGCACCCTTGGGGGCACACAGCCACTTGTGGCAGTTGCCGCTGACGAAGTCGGCACCCAGCGCCGTCAGGTCCAGATCGAGCTGGCCCAGGCTGTGCGCGCCGTCGATCACGGTCAGGATGCCGGCCGCGCGCGCCCGCTGGCACAAGGCCTGTACCGGTAACGTGAGCGCGGTCGGTGAGGTGATGTGGCTGAGGAACAGCACGCGTGTGCGCGGGGTGACCCCTGACCAGAGCGTCTCGATCACGGCCTCGGAGTCGTGCACAGGCAGGGCCAGGGGCCGGGTGACCAGGACCGCGCCACGCTGCTGGCATACGAAATGCCAGGTGCGAGTCATCGCCCCGTACTCGTGATCGGTGCTGAGCACTTCATCACCAGGGCGCAGATCGAGCGCGCGGGCCACGACGTTGACGCCGGTGGTCGCATTGGGCACGAACACCAGGTCGTTGGCGGCCACGTGCACGAAGGCGGCCAGGGCGGCGCGGGCATCCTGCATGAGACTCGGGAACCGGCGACCGAGGAACTCCACCGGCTGCGTTTCCAGCTCGCGCTGCCAGGCCTGGTAACGGTCGAACACCGGGCGTGGGCAGGCACCAAAAGAGCCGTGGTTCAAGAATGTGATATCCGGGCGTAACAAAAACAGGTCTTGCATAAGCCAATCCATGGGGTTGTTTGAGCTTATGATGCCTTGAACAGGGCAAATGGGCAAATTTGGCGGGTGGTCAGTCAATCCCGGAAATGATCGGGGTGCATTTCGACGAACGTGCGGATATTACGGTCGGCACGTAACAGGATACTGGCCGTGGCCGTGTACGAGCGTTGAATCGAGGCGGCGACCGAGTTGAGATCCCAACCACAGAGACGGCGACGATAGAACACGACACGCTGTGCCTCAGTGGGCAGGGCAGCCAGAGCCTCGCCCCAGGCTTCGTAACGCAGCAGGAGATGGCTGTGATCGTCCAGTGCCAGGCGTCGTGCGCTGGGAGGGCAGGGCGTATTGACCCAGACGTCGTCGGTGGTCTCGATCTCCCACACGACCGTGGCATCGTGGAGCTGGCGCCCCTTGTAGACCTGATCGGCCATCTGGTGGCAGGCGACGCTGTTGAGCCAGGCCATGAAGGAGACATCCCACGGGTAGCGGGGCAGAACCCGAATCAGTTTTTCGCAAGCCGTCTGCGTGATGTCATCGCTGTCCCACTGGCGGCGCAGGTAACCAAAGCCCGAAGTGGCCAGGTGCCGGCGCAGCAGATCATGCATATGCGCGTGAATCGTCTGCCAGGCCGCCGAATCATTGCTCTGTAGCGCAACCACCAGGTCGAAGTTGGCCTCGATGCAGGAGGCCACATGGTGCACGTATTGTGGCCAGGCGTGAGGAGCCCAGCGCGGGCGGCGGGCTGAACACAGTCGCTGCCAACGACCGCCGTAGAAGTTGCGGAGTGCGATGTGAAACAGGCGACCGTGGCTTTGAGCGAACGACTCATCGCACCAGGGCCGGCACACGCGCGTGTGCAGCATGGGTACCAGGGTAGCGCACGTATCGGCCAGATCATTGGGTGTTGGAGAAAATGCCGTGGTCATGGGTATCCGTTACCGGGTGGGCTGCACCCTATCAATGAAGCATCTTGTCGAGAACCTCG
>CAZXQZ010000276.1:0-5289 GCA_964642445.1 uncultured Anaerolineae bacterium | reverse complement strand
AGTGACCCCCGCTAATTCGCCTCATCCCTCGCGTGTGCGCCAGGCGCGCCCGACAATCCTGCGCCACTGCTGGCATTGTTGTCTCTCCGGATCGATCATTTCCCATGTATGCAGCCAGGCCGTTAGCAGCTCGCTGACTTTTTGGGCCAGGCCGAACTTGATGTAGGCGGCACACATATGATTCGCGCCAATTGGCGCCCATTTGCGGTAGACACAAGATTCGCGGGCATTCCGCGTGATCAGCTCAGTGATCGAGCCGCGCCTGGCAGGCCGCGACCCAGTCAGGATCGATACGGACCAGCCGTTGTTTTTCCAGGTTTTGGCGGTAGGTGTCGATTTTGGTCATGGCTGGTTTCTCACATCCATTGGCTGAAGGTTCCCGCAGTCATTGTCCACATTTTGCGACATAGGGTGCCTTGTGCCAGATAGTCTACCACAAAGAGCGCACAGGGCACAATGCATTTTCATAATACTTCATGCAGGCGGTGAGATTGTGCCTTCGCAATCGGCGATTTGTCAGGACAGGTGGATGGTCGTATCATGTGCAGTAGCAGGAGACCTCTTCGTGGCACTCGGTTCTTCACGCGTGCGGTCGGGCAGCTGAAGAAGTTCTCTGTGCCTGGTCTTTGCCAGGCTGTTGGCACTGACGGGAGTGTCCTACCCAGATGATCCATCAGCGGAACTGGCTGCGGCGTTGGAGGCGGTTAATCATTCATGGACCTTTCGATCACCCAAACAGTTGCACAGGTGCTGCGCACAGCGGAGCGCCCACTGACGGTAGATGAAATCCTGGCGCGGGTGCGGGCGCTGCATGGCAAGGGGTTGTGTGTGTGGCGGCTGGGCCAGCGGTCCGCCGCGCGCCAGGTGTTTGCCACCATGCGGCGTCTGAATCCGCATGACAACCAGGGTGTGCGGTTCTTGATGCGTGATCTGGATGCCGGGCTGACGTGGGAGGAGAGTAAGGTGCGCGAAGAGTCGACGTGGGATGGGCATGCGGTGAACAGGCGTCCGGTGTGACCATGTTTGTCCTTCACGCGACCTGGCTTCCTGCGGATCATCCCGCATCACCCGGCGCTGGCCTGGTCACCTGGGGCGAGACTGCGGCCGCGTCCGTCCCTGCGCGCCGGGGTCGCCGGCCCAAAGTCGAGCGCCATCCCTTTGCGGCCGGCGCCGATGCGCTGAATCAGGTTCTGCACAGCCTGCCGGTCGACGTGACGGCCACCGCCGTTACGCTGGCGGTTGCGCTGCCCAGCCGCAACAACCGTCCGCTGCCGTCGCCGGAGCTGCTGTGGGAGGTCGAAGACGCAGCCGATGGCGAGGCAGCGCTGGCTGTGTGGCAGGTTGCCGGTTGCGTGTTATCCGCCGAGCAAACGCTGCGCTGGCTGATCCACCTGCCGGCGCGCGATCAACTGCCGCCGGGCCTGGTACTGGGGGCGGACGTCCGCTTCTGGCGGCTGGCGGCGCGTTTTGCCCTCAGCCTGTTGGCCCGCCAGCGCTTTGTGCCCGGCCTGCTGGCCGCGGTGCCGACCACCGGTGCTGCCCGGCAGGGCCGGCCAGTTGCCTATCGCGCGGTCTGGCAGCCCTGGCTGGACGACGCGGCTGACCGGGCGCGGCTGACCCAGTTGGTGGCCGCCATGCCGCCGGTTTGCCGGGCGGTGAAGTTGGCCGAGTCGGCCGCTGCTCTCTCTGCCCCAACCGCCCTGCTGACCGATTTTCTCCGCACGATCACCGACAGCCACGTGCGCCAATGGGCCGCGCCGGGTCGCAAACCCACGACCAGTGCCGGCATGCGGCCGGAGTTGCGCTGGCGCAACGCGCTGCTGCGCGCCGATGCCGCGCTCGACGACAGCGAACACACTCTGCGTGCCCTGACGAAACAGATCCAGGAGTGGCTGGCCCAGCTCCAAACCGAGGCGGGCGCGGCTTTCCGCCTCTGCTTCCGGCTGGAGGCGCCCGAGGCTGGTGCGGTCCGACGCGAGGCACGCGCCTGGACGCTGCGCTACCTTCTGCAGGCTGTGGACGATCTGAGCCTGCTGGTGCCGGCCGAGCAGGTCTGGCGGGCGCGCGGCCAGACGTTGGCCTACCTCGACCGCCGCTTCGACCAGCCGCAGGAGCATTTGCTGGCCGGATTGGGTAAGGCCTCGCGGCTTTGCGCACCGGTCGAGACGAGCCTGCACGCAGCGCGGCCCGAGGCGGCCGCGCTCACCACCGAAGAGGCCTACACTTTCCTGCGTGAGACTGCATTGCTGCTGGAGGAGAGCGGCTTTGGTGTGCTGGCGCCGCAGTGGTGGGGCCGCCGTGGGGCCGCCAACCGCGTGGGTGCCCGGCTCAAGCTGCGCCCCACACACAAGCAAGCGCCGACGGGCGGCGTCGGCGGCATGAGCTTCGAGCGTGTCGTGGCGGTGGACTGGGAGCTCGCCCTGGGTGACGAGCCCTTGACCGTCGAGGAGCTGGAGCGGCTGGCCAGGCTCAAGATGCCGCTGGTGCAGATCCGCGGCCAGTGGGCCGTGCTCGATCCAGGGCAGATCGAGGCCGCCATCAAGTTCTGGGAGGCGCAGCAGAAGACGCCTACCGAGCTGTCGCTGCCGGAGGCGCTGCGCCTGCTGCTGGCGCAGGATGAGCAGGTCGCCGGCGTTAGCTTGGCCGGGGTCAGCGCCGAGGGTTGGCTGGTGGACCTGGTGGAGGGGCTGCGCACCTCGGCCGGCCAGCTGGCCGTGCTGCCGCAGCCGCCGGCGTTTCAAGGCCAGCTGCGTCCTTACCAGCAGCGTGGCTTCTCCTGGCTGGCCTTCCTGCGCCGCTGGGGTTTTGGCGCCTGCCTGGCGGACGATATGGGATTGGGCAAGACCATCCAGATCATCTCATATCTTTTGGATGCGCGTTCGGCCAACGAAACCGCCAATGGCCGACTCAACCCCACGCTGGTCATCTGTCCCACCTCGGTGGTCAGCAACTGGCAGCGCGAGATTCAGCGTTTTGCACCGCCGTTGCGGGTCATGGTGCATCACGGTCTGGAGCGGCGCCGTGGTGAAGATTTCGACGCGGCGGCGCGGCAGCACGACGTGGTGATCAGCAGCTACGCCCTGGCGCGCCGCGACGCCGAGTTACTGCAAGGTATCGACTGGAGCGACGTGATCCTGGACGAGGCGCAAAACATCAAAAACCCCAGCGCCAAACAGACCCAGACCATCCGCAAGCTGCCCGCCGGGTTCCGCATTGCGCTGACCGGTACGCCGGTGGAGAACCGGCTCGACGAGCTGTGGTCGATCATGCACTTCCTCAACCCGGGCTACCTCGGCTCGCAGCGCGACTTCCAGGGCCGTTTTGCGCGGCCCATCGAGCAGGCCGGCGACGAGGAGGCTGCCCAGCAGCTCCGTTCCCTGACCCAGCCCTTCATTCTGCGCCGCGTCAAGACCGACCCCACGGTGATCCAGGACCTGCCGGAAAAGCTGGAGATGACCACCTACTGCACGCTGACCGCCGAGCAAGCCACCCTGTACCAGGCCGTGGTCGAAGACTCGTTGAAGCGGGTGGCGGAGAGCGAGGGCATCGAGCGCCGCGGGCTGGTGCTGGCGACGCTGCTCAAGCTGAAGCAGGTGTGCAACCATCCCGCGCAGTTCCTGGCCGACGGCAGCGCGGCCGTGCAGCCTGGTGTCGATGGACCAGAGCACCGTTCGGGCAAGCTGGCCCGATTGAACGAGATGTTGGAGGAGGCGCTGGCCGAAGGAGACCGTGCGCTGATCTTCACCCAGTTCGCCGAGATGGGCGAGCTGCTCAAGCGCCAGCTGCAGGAGGCCATTGGCCAGGAGGTGCTCTTCCTGCATGGCGGCACGCCCTTGAAGAAGCGTGACGAGATGGTGGCCCGTTTTCAAAGCCGCCGCGGGCCGGCGCTGTTCGTGCTATCGCTCAAGGCCGGCGGCACGGGGCTCAATTTGACTGCGGCCAACTACGTCTTTCACTTCGACCGCTGGTGGAACCCGGCGGTGGAGAACCAGGCCACCGACCGCGCCTTTCGCATTGGCCAGACGCGCAACGTCCAGGTGCACAAGCTGGTCTGTGCCGGCACGCTGGAGGAGGCCATCGACGACCTGATCGAGCGCAAGAAAGCGCTGGCTGAGGCGGTGGTCGGCGCGGGCGAAGGCTGGCTGACCGAGCTATCGACCGAGGACCTGCGTCACCTGTTGACGCTGCGCAAGAGCGCCATAGGGTAATTACGCTTAGGCTAAGCGTAATTACCCTAACCGAGGACCTGACGGCGCCTGGTGAGACCACAGGCCTGTAGACCAGAAAAGGAAGTGACCATGCCGCGCGGAAGATATTATGACCATGACTGGTACCCCAAGCCCAGCAAACCCAAGCCGGCGGACGGCATCCGGGCCAAGAGCCAGCGCGGCAAGATCGGCGAGAGCTGGTGGGCCGACAAGTGGATCAAGGCGTTGGAGCCGCTGTTGGATGCGGGCCGGCTGGGGCGTGGCCGCAGTTATGCGCGCAGCGGCCAGGTGCTCAACCTGGACATTGGTCCTGGCCTGGTCACCTCGCGCGTCCAGGGGTCGCGTGCCGCGCCGTACAAGGTCAAGATTGCGGTCAAGGTACTGACCGCGGCCGAGTGGTCGAAGGTAGTCGATGTGCTGGCCGAGCAGGCGATTTTTGCCGCCAAACTGCTGGCGGGTGAGATGCCGAGGGACGTAGAGGCCGCGTTCCTGGCTGCACACGTCAGCCTGTTCCCCACGCAGCGTGCCGACCTGAAGACGGACTGTTCCTGTCCGGACTATGCCAACCCGTGCAAGCACGTCGCCGCGGTGTACTACCTTCTGGGTGAGCACTTCGACGAGGACCCCTTTCTGATCTTCCAACTGCGTGGCAAGGACAAGGAGCTGTTGCTGGCTGAGCTGCGCCAGCGCCGCAGCGCCGGCGACCTGGCGCCTTCGGCAGGCTCAGGCGGACCCCTGGCCGAGGATACGTTGCCGTATGACGCCGCGCTGGCGGTGTCGGAGGAGGCTGCCGAGCCGCTGGAGGCGGTGCTGGATCGTTTCTGGGAGCTGGGCGAAGGGTTGGAGAGTTTTCAGGTGCCCATTGCGCGGCCGGTGGTGGAGGCCGGTCTGCTCAAGCGTCTGGGCAAACCGCCTTTCGAGCGTAAGGCGGGGGAGATCACGGAGGCGCTGGCCGCGGTGTACGGCGTGGTGAGCGATCAGGCGCTGCGGCTGGCGTTGGGGGAGGATGGGTGATGAGTGGACGCAGGGAACGGATTACTGTCAACGCGGGTGGGACACGGTCCCACCCCCGGGGAACGGA
>CAZXQZ010000275.1:0-5295 GCA_964642445.1 uncultured Anaerolineae bacterium | reverse complement strand
GCGGTTGCACAGTTGCCATCTTTTTGGAAAGATGGCAACTGTGCAACCGCTACCGCCAAATTTGATCAAAAAAGCACGAGAAGTCATTCTTTTGCGAGCCCTTAGTGCCCAACCGGCAGCGGGGCATACCGGTCCAGGCGACCAGGCGATTATAGCCCTGCCCCCATCATCTGTCAATTTTTATGAAACTTGTCTACAAAATTAATACTGCGGCACGGAAGGATCGATGCGCTGCGACCAGGCCTCGAGCCCGCCGTCCAGGCTGTAGACCTGCGCAAATCCCTGCTGGCGCATCCAGGCAGTCACCTGGGCGCTGCGCACACCATGGTGACAGACCACCACGATCGTCGCGTCTTTCTCCAGATCGGCGGGCAGGGCAGCTTCCAGCTCACGCGCCAGGCGCGACAGGGGCAGCAGCTCGGCGCCGTCGATCCGTGCCAGGCGCCACTCCGATTCCTCGCGCACGTCGAGCAGGCGGTGCGGCTGCGCCCGCGTACGCAGCTCGCGCAGCGCTTCGACGCTGATTTCAGGTGCGCCGTACAGGTTCACCGCGCAACCTCACTGCCAGCGGCGTGCTGCCTGCACGCACCGGTGTCATCCGATGTCAGTTCGGGGTCATAGTCCCGCACAATCACGTCACATGCCAATCCAGCAGCAAACAATTCGAGCACATCCTGTACCGTGATCCGCGTACCTGCGACACAGGGTTTGCCAAAGTGAACGCTCGGGTTAACGGTGATTCGTTCGAACGTCATAATAACCTCCACACCGCTGTATGATCCTGCATTCTGCGTATATCACCTGTGACTTTGGTCTCACGGACCGTGGGGCTTTCACCCCTTGACCACGGCCAGCGGCACCAGGCGTGCCACCTTGCGCGCAATGCCGGCATTGTGCACCACCTCGACGACGTGATCGACGTCTTTGTACGCGCTCGGCGCCTCTTCGGCCAGGCCGGCCAGGCTGCCCGCACGCACCTCGATGCCGCGTGCCTGCAGGTGATCCTTGAGCTCGCCGCCGTGGACCTGGCGTTTGGCTGCGGCGCGGCTGAGTACACGCCCTGCGCCGTGACAGCTCGAGCCAAAAGTCTGCGCCATGCTGCCAGCGGTGCCGGCGAGCACGTACGACGCCGTGCCCATACTGCCCGGCACCAACACCGGCTGCCCAATGGCACGGTAATCGGCGGGCAGGACGTCCGAATCGGGGCCAAAGGCGCGGGTAGCGCCCTTGCGGTGCACGCACAACTTCAGACGTTGGCCATCGACCTCGTGGAACTCGATCTTGGCCATGTTGTGGGTGATGTCGTAGACCTGGAACAGCTCGAAGTTTTTGACTTTGCCGGCCAGCACATGCTCGAACGCCGCCCGTACCTGGTGAGCCAGCAGCTGGCGGTTGGCAAACGCGTAGTTCGCCGCCGCACACATCGCCGCGTAGTAGGCGCGCCCCTCGGCCGAGTCGAACGGCGCACACACGAGCTGGCGGTCGGGCAGCACGATGCCGTACTTGTGCACGACCTTCTGGAAGCTGTCGACATAATCGGTGCACACCTGGTGGCCAAAGCCGCGGCTGCCGCAGTGGATTTGCACCACAATCTGTCCCGTGTACAACCCCATGGCCTGGGCCGCCTCGGCATCGAAAATCTCGGCCACTTCGTCGACTTCGGCAAAGTGGTTGCCTGCGCCCAGGGTGCCCAGCTGGGTCTTGCCCCGTTCCTTGGCCCGCCGGCTGCACGCTGCCGGATCGGCACCGGCCATCGTGCCCTGTTCCTCGGTGTGTGCCAGGTCTTCCTGGCGTGCATAGCCCTTTTTGAGCGCCCAGCGGCTGCCGTGGCGCAGCACATCGTCCAGCTCATCGTACGAAAGATTGATGAAACCCTTTTCACCGACGCCGCTCGGTACCTGCCGGTAGAGCTCGGTGGCCAGGTTGGCCATGTGTGGTGCGGCCGTCGTGTGGTCGATGTGCGATGCCAGGAGGCGCACACCACAGTTGATGTCGAATCCAACCATGCCGGGTGAAATCACACCATCGGTGGTATCGATGGCCGCCACACCGCCAATGGGTGAGCCGTAGCCCTGGTGGATGTCCGGCATGGCAAAGACGTTTTTGGTCACGCCCGGCAGCGTGGAGATATTGACCAGCTGATCGAGCGATTGCTCACCCAGGACCTGCTCCAGGATCAGCTCGTCGGCATAAAAACGCGCCGCCGCGCGCATGTCGTACCGGTAGTTGCGGTCGATCTCGTACACGTACGGTCGTACCTGGCGTAAGTCTTTGCGCTCAACCATATTCATGGCCTCTCATTACACGAGCGGCTGGCGGCCCTGGTAGCCGCTGTCCAGGTCGTGCCAGTATCCAATTTCATCTTCACCCAGCCGCCAACACAACAGCACGATGCGGCCATCGGGCCGGCGGTGCAAAAAATCGACCAGCCCCATCTGCACGTCCTTCAACTGACAGCCCATGCCGCGGACCTCTTCCACCAGCGTCTCGACCTGGCCAAAACGCAGCAGCATGGCAGTGGCCGCATGGCTGCCACCGTTGGTAACGCTTGCCTCGAGCACGGGTACGAACTCGGGCTGGGCTGCGACGATCGCCGTGCGGATGCGCTGCAGCTCGGTGAGCAGCTCGCGCAGGCGCGGCAGCAAGGCGTTGGCTTCTTGTACAGAGAAATAGTGGTCGCGCATCTCTGGTGTCCTCTTCGAACCGGCGGCAGGTTCGTGCCACAAACAAAGGACGACAGACCACACGCCAAAGCGCCATTGCAGGCTCTTCCCGTGTCTATCGTCCTTTACACAGCGTACAACCATCAACCCGGCAGTGTGCTCAGACGTACGCGCCGGAGGTTGGACCGGTCACCCGGTCGCCTGCGGTCAATTATGGCCGCAGCTGCCCGTATTCGCCTCGCCGGTATGCGTACGCGCCGTACGGAACGAACTGCCACAGCCGCAGCTCGACACAGCGTTGGGATTCTCGATGTGGAAACCGCCGCCCATCAGGTTATCGACGTAGTCGATCTGGGCGCCGTCGATGTAATAGAGACTGGTGGGGTCTACGTATACCCTGAGACCGTGCTCTTCGTACACTTCATCGCCTTCGCGCGGGTCGTTGTCGAACATCATACCGTACTGCATACCACCACAGCCGCCGCCCTGGACAAAGACGCGCAGGCCGTGCGAACCGGACAGGCCCTTGTCGTTCATGACGTTTTGCAGCTTGAGCGCCGCACTCTCAGTCAATGTAACCATCATGTCCTCCGTTCAATCCTGATCTGTAACGAATGGTGACCTATTATACCTGAACGATCCCCTCAACCGCCAATTTGCGACATGACGCGCATTTCGGGGATGACCGCCTGGGCCAATCCGTGGCCCCACGGCTTGCCCCAGACGGCGGTGCGAATCAGCGATTTTAGTTCTTCCAAAGAACAACCGCCGCGTATCAGCGACAGCAAGTCTACCTCATGATCGCGCAGCAGGCAGAGACGCAGCTTACCATCTGCCGTCACGCGGATGCGCCCACAACCGGCACAAAATGGGTCGGTCACCGAACTAATGAACCCCAGGCGCCCGCGGGCACCCGGCAGCTGGTAGGGTCGTGATGGATTGCGACCGTCATAACCGGGTACCGTCTGCAGAGGGCCCAACGCCTGCTCGATGCGCGCCAGCGTCTCGGCGCACGGCACGACGGCATCCACCGCAAAGGGTGCCACGTCCCCAAACGGCATTAGTTCGATGAAACGAACCTCCCAGGGGCGCTGCAGCGTCAGCCGGGCCAGGTCGACGACCTGGTCATCGTTGAAACCGCGCGTCACCACGCAGTTGATTTTGATCGGCAGCAGGCCCGCCTGTTCGGCCGCGGCGATGCCCGCCCACACATCACTCAGATGGCCCCAACGCGTGATCCGGTTGAAACTCGCCGGATCGAGCGTGTCGACGCTGACGTTGACGCGGTCGAGGCCTGCGTCGGCCAACGGCTGGGCCAGACGGGCCAGGAGCAGGCCGTTGGTCGTCATCGCCAGGTCGCGGATACCGGGCACAGCCTTCATGCGTCGTACCAGGTCGACCACGTTGTGGCGCACCGTTGGCTCACCACCGGTCAGTCGGATTTTGTTTACGCCGAGCTGGGCCGCGGCCTGAACGAGCAAGATGATTTCGTCATCCTGCAACAGCTCGGACCGTGGCTGGAACTGCATCACCTCGGGCATGCAGTAGACGCAGCGCAAATTACAGGCGTCGGTCAACGAAATGCGCAAATAGTCGATACGACGCCCAAATGCGTCCGCCATGACAGGGGCATAACCAGAAACCAGAGACTTTTCAGGCAAAGCCGCCAGCGGCAAGCTCATAGCATCCGCTCAGCCCCCTCCAACCGTCGATTGTTCGGACTGCCCGCAGGTTCTTAGCCGATCGTCTGCAGTCAGCCAATACGTGCAGCGCCCGGTCCCATTGAGCAGGCGCGTCGTGTACTGCGGTGTCTGGCCGGTCAACTCGGATACCAGGTGCATGTCCATGCAGCACAGTTCCGGGTGGTATTCCGCCACACCGGCATAAGGACAGTTGCAGGTATGCAAAACCAATGTGTCTTCCTGGCGTTCCCACGTAGCCAGGTAACCATGCGCCGTCAGAAACTCGGTGACCTGCTGCAGGTAGTCTTCATCGGATTGTTCTGGCGTGCGGGTGGGTGCATGTGCCACGGTGCGTGCCGCCAGGCTGGAAAACATCGCCTGCAGCTCAGCCGGAGACAGGCGATTCTTCAGTTCCTCCAACATTGCCGCCGAAAACACCTGGAAGTTGTTGGGAAAGAACCTGCTGGCTTCGTTGGTAAGTAAATAGACCTGTTCCGGCCGGCCCACGGTACGCTTGTGCACCGTATGAGTGGTTACCAGGTCCTGACTCTGCAGGACATCGAGGTGATGCCGTACCGAGACGGGGGCCATTTGCAGCGCCTCAGCCAGTTCTGAAACCGTTGCCTGCGAACGAGTCTTCAGAATGTCGAGAATTTTGTGGCGGGTGGATTGCACAAGACGTCTCCCGAACCTCAATGAACCTGCGCCATGATCACACTGGGCGGGATTTTAACATATGCAGCGGGTGCTGTCAATTCTTCTTATTTTTATCAGAATTATTCTGTGCCTGGTGCACAGTTGCCATCTTCCCAAAAAGATGGCAACTGTGCAACCGCCACCGCCTGTGGAGCGGCGAATTCCAGCCATAATGCCGGAAGTTGTTCTTCTACGAGCCCTAACGTAACTATTGCGCAACCAGAGCGGTAATCGCTCAAAAATGCTCATTTTGA
>CAZXQZ010000274.1:0-5380 GCA_964642445.1 uncultured Anaerolineae bacterium | reverse complement strand
GCACGGTCAGGTCGGGGTTGACCTGGCCGTCGATCGCCCCGCCCACGCCGATGTACGCCATGTGTCCCTCCACGACACCGGTGCGCAGGCTGAAGACCTGGTCGGCTGGTTCGTCGGTCTGGCCCCCGCAGCCGGCCAGGGCCAGGCCGCAGAGCAGGAGCAAAATCACGAGGGTGGGTAACGTTTTCATCTGATATCTCCTGAGTTGGCACTCGTCCTCGTACTCGTACTCGTACTCAGTGCAACGGTACTCGTACTCGTACTCGGATCCGATGTAGCGGTCGAGTACGAGTACGAGTACGAGTGTAAGCATCGTCCTATTCCTACTCGTACTCGTACTCAGTGCAACGGTACTCGTACTCGGATCCGATGTAGCGGTCGAGTACGAGTACGAGTACGAACATCGTCCTATTCCTATTCCTACTCGTACTCGTACTCAGTGCAACGGTACTCGTACTCGTACTCGGATCCGAGGTAACGGTCGAGTACGAGTACGAGTACGAGTGTGAGTGTGAGCATCGTCCTATTCCTACTCGTACTCCTACTCGATCATTTCCGTAGATCCGCGCAGTAGCGGGTCACTCGCCACGACTCTTACCATTGCTCGGGCCTGATCGATGGCCACGTTCAAGCCAAATGACCCACTAAAAGCTCAAGTAGCGGGAGATGGCCATCAGCCCCAGGGAGACGACCAGCAGGCCGACGTCCCAGCGTTCGAGGGTATGCATCTCTGCGTCCAGCCGGCCCAGTTCGGCACCCTGTTCCGGGGTCGGCGGGCCGCCGGCTGCGGCGACGGCTGCGCCCAGCGCACCCATGCGCGCGGCACGCGGGCGGATGCCGAAAAAGCCGATGCCGAAAGCGGCCAGCGCCGCCAGGGAGCCAAGGGTGAAGCCCAGGCCCGGCCCGGAGGTAATCCAGGCAAGACTGAAGCCGTTGGAGGAGAGCACGTACAGCGCCAGCCCGGCCAGGACGGTGAGCATGCTGGTGGTGTTCATGAAGACCGGGTAACGATGTTTGCCGATCAGTTCTTCCATGAACTTCGATCTGGCTGGGCCGAGCCCCTTGGCCGAAGGCTCGAAGTAGAGGAAGTAGGCGACGGCTGCGCCGACCCAGAAGGCACCGGCGACGATATGGGTGAGACGGAGCAGAAGTAAGACGATGATCATTTGGATCCTCCCGATGATGTGGTGGAGCCCGTTGGCCCCCCTTTTGATTGATGCCGCCTGCGTGCAAGCGATGGCTGTATTTAACCACACCTGCGGCTCTTTGTGGGGTGACCCGATGACCCTGTCAATAACCCAAGATGTGGTACAATAGGGACCAGCGACACCGGGTGCCATCTGGGAGGAGAAGGAGATGGCATGAACGATTTCGATACACCCACCTTTTTCAACGAGTGGCTCAAGCACCGGCGCCAACGCCTGGACCTGACCCAGGCCGAGCTGGCCGCGCGCGTGGGTTGTTCGATCTTCGCCCTGCGCAAGATCGAGACCGGCGAGCGCCGGCCCTCGAAGCAGTTGGCCGGGCTGCTGGCCACCGCGTTGGAGATTCCACCGGCCGAGCAGGCCACCTTCGTGCGCGCCGCGCGCGGCGAGATCGACTGCGCGCGCCTGCCGGGGGAACCGCCACTGCGCGCAACGCCGCCGGCGGCGCGGCCATCCCCCACACCCGCCGAGATGGCTGCGGGCCTCACCGCGACGCGCGCCGAAGCGCCGGCACCGGCCCTGCACAACTGGCCGCCCTGGCCGACGCCGCTGGTGGGTCGTGAAGATGAGTTGGCCAGCCTGGACCGGCTGCTGGCCGATCCCCTCTGCCGACTGCTCAGCCTCATCGGGCCGGGGGGTATCGGTAAGACGCGGTTGGCGGTGGAGGCGGCGGCCCGCAGCCTGGCGCGCTTCGCCGACGGCGTCTGGTTCGTGCCGCTGGCGCCGGTTGCCACGCCCGCCGCGGTGATCCCGGCCCTGGCCGAAGCCCTGGAACTGACGCTGCGTGGTCAGCTAGAGCCGCAGCGGCAGCTGCTCGGCCACCTGGCCGGTAAACAAGCCTTGCTTGTGGTGGACAATCTGGAGCATCTGCTGGCCGATTTCAGTCGAGCCGCGCACGGCGAGCTCGGCTCGACTGAGCTCGCCGAAGTCAGTCGAGCCGCGTGCGGCGAGCTTAGTCGAGCCGTCACCGGGCTGTTGGCCGACATCCTGGCCCACGCGCCGGCGGTCAAGTTGATCGCCACCTCGCGCGAGCGGCTGAATCTGCAGAGCGAATACGTCTTCGTCACCCAGGGGCTGCCCGTACCCCCGCCCGACCAGCTCCACCGCGGCCACGACTACGACGCCATTCGACTCTTCGCCCAGGTCGCACAGCGGGCCGGGGCCGGGGTGATGCTGCAGGGCGAGGAGCTGGCCGCGGCCGCGCAGGTCTGCCGCATGGTGGAGGGGATGCCGTTGGGCATCGAACTGGCCGCGGCGTGGACACCACTGCTGCGCTGTCAGGAGATTGCCCAGGAGATCCAGCACAGCCTGGACTTCCTCACCACGGGCCTGCGTGATCTGCCGGAGCGCCAGCGCAGCCTGCGCGCCGTCTTCGACCACTCCTGGCGCCTGTTGACCGACGAGGAGCGGTTCGTTCTGGCCCGGCTTGCCATCTTCCAGGGCGGTTTCGAACGTCACGCGGCCGAGACGGTGGCGGGAGCCAGTCTGCCCATCCTGCTGTCGCTGGCCTCCAAGTCCTTGATTCGTCGCGCCGAGAATGGCCGCTACGACCTGCACGAGGTGGTGCGCCAGTACGCCCTTTCCCATCTGCACGCAATGCCGGACGATTACGAAGCCCATGACCGTCACAGCCGCTTCTACCTGGCCCTGCTCAATGACCGCGAGCCGGCCCTGCACAGCCACGCCCAACTTCCAACCCTGCGTAGCCTGATCGTGGAGATCGACAATCTGCGTGCGGCCTGGGACTGGGTCATTACACGCCGTCTGTTCGATGTGATGGTGCCCGCGCTGCGTGCCTTCGGCTGTCTGTTCGAGCTTTCTGGCTGGCTGGAGGAGGGCGAGCAGCTGTTGGAGGCGGCGATCCGTGCCGTCGGCACCGGTCGCGCCGAGCCGCAGGGGCGCCGGCTGGTGGGCGAGGCCCTGGCGCAGCAGGCGCTGCTGTTGATGCGCCAGGGTCACTTTGGGCCATCCCTGGCGCGGGCCAACGAGAGTCTGGCCCTGGTTCGTCCCCTGGCTGACCCGGATCTGCTGGTGCGACCCCTGCTCTATCGCAGCATCATCCAGCACCTGACCGGCGAGCTGGACGAGTCCGAAGCCGCGGTGGTGGAGGCCCGCGCCTGCGCCTTACAGGTCGGTGACCACTGGGGCGCGACCTACGCTGACTTTCTCCACGGCTATGTGATCCATCTGCGCGGCGATCATGCGGCCGGCTACGAACGGATGCGCAGCAGCCTGCACCGGTGGCGGACGGTCGGCGACCCCCACACGCGTGCCCTGGGCCTGAACTTCTTCAGCCCGGTCGCCATTCGCCTGGGGCGTTACGCCGAGGCAGAGGCGAGCTTGCAGGAGAGCCTGGTCCTGGGCCGGCAGTTAGGCGACCGTTGGAGCATCGGCACGTCGCTGCGTTTCCTGGGGGTGGCGGCCCTGGCCCAGGGCGATGCCGAACGGGCGTGCGCGTACCTGGACCAGAGTCTGGCCGTCCATCGTGGCTTCGTTGCCGGCTGGGACATTGTGTGTTCGCTGCTTTACCTGGGTCAGGCGGCGCAGGCGTTGGGGGATGCCGACGCGGCGCGCACCCATTACGCCGAGGCGCTGGCCGTGGCCGAGGCGTCGAGCCTGCCGTTGCTGGCGGAAGAGGCGCGGGCGGCGTTGGCGCAGGCGGAGGAAATGCCGTGATCTTACCTGCGCCGTGAGCGCCCATCAGAACGGTTTCGTCTTCATCATCGGCGGCGCGGCGATGGCGTTGCTGTTCGCCGCCGCGCTCTCCCTGCCTGCGATCCGCGAGTTCGATTCGAGTTTTGCGTTACACCGTATAGCGATATAATTCGATCATTACTGCAAACAGCCTACTGGCGAAAGGTTTCTATCAGATGAGAATTGGCATGATCGGCTTGGGCAAGATGGGTGCCAACATGGCAACCCGTTTGCTGCGCGGCGGCCATGAGGTGGTCGCGTATGATCTGCATGAAGCTGCCATCCAGACCGCGGAAGCGGCCGGGGCCACCGGTGCCCGCACCCTGGACGAGGTGGCAGCCAGGCTGGCGGCTCCGCGCGTCGCCTGGGTGATGGTGCCGTCCGGCACACCCACCGAGGCCACAATCAACGCCCTGGCCGAGCGCTTCAGCCCTGGCGACATCATCATTGACGGTGGCAACAGCAACTATAAAGATACCATGCGCCGCGCGGCGGCCCTGCGCGAACTTGGACTGCACTTCGTGGATGTGGGCACCAGCGGCGGTGTCTGGGGATTGGCCGAAGGTTACAGCCTGATGATTGGCGGCGATGCGCAGGTCAGCGAGTATCTGCGTCCCATCTTCGAGACGCTGGCACCCGCCGCCGACCAGGGTTGGGGCCGCGTCGGGCCGGCTGGCGCCGGGCACTTCGTAAAAATGGTTCACAACGGCATCGAATACGGCCTGATGCAGGCCTATGCCGAAGGCTTCGAGATCATGAAGGCCAAGCAGGAATTCAATCTCAGCCTGGGCCAGATCGCCGAGATCTGGCGCTACGGCAGTGTCGTACGCTCCTGGCTGCTCGATCTGACCGCCAATGCGCTGGCCGAGAACGAAGATTTGGCGGGTATCCGGGCCTGGGTCCCTGACTCCGGCGAGGGCCGCTGGACGGTCTTCGAGGCCGTGGACCTCGACGTGGCTGCGCCGGTGATCACTGCCGCGCTGCAGCGCCGCCTGCGCTCGCGGGCCGAGGCGCCGTTTGCCGACAAGCTGCTGGCCGCGCTGCGCAACCAGTTCGGCGGGCACGCGGTGCGCAAGGATTGACAGGTGCCTGTGGTACGTGAGGTCGCCCTTTACCAGCGGGCGTGGTGTTCTTCGGCGAAACCGATCAGCCCGTCGATGCGTATCTGCTCGCCGTCGTCGGTCAGGGCGGTGCCGCGGTAGTGGCCAAACAGCTGGTGTACCTCGCTGGCGATGACGAGGAGGTTGGTGCGCGCGACGCGCTCGACGAAAGGGGTGAACCGCAGGTCAAGCCGGCCATCTGACGTTGCCATGCGCCACGGCCGCCGGAAGTCACGAGAATCGTAGGTGAAATCGACCTGGCCCAGCTTGTGCACGCGGCCGTTCAGGATCAGCGTATTCTCGGTGGCGGCCGTGGTGTCACCAAAGCCGAAACCCAGGTTCAGGACGACCGTGCGGCCCTCCGGAAGGAAGCCGGAGGCG
>CAZXQZ010000273.1:0-5381 GCA_964642445.1 uncultured Anaerolineae bacterium | reverse complement strand
CGAAAGAGCCGGCCATGGAGCCTCTGCTGGAAGCAGCACCACTCATTCATGACTTCCTGTGCGATGACTGCCGCAGCCATTTTGCGACCCTCTGCCGTTATCTCGATGCGCTGCAGCGGCCCTACACCGTCAATCCGCGCCTGGTGCGCGGCCTCGACTACTACGTCAAGACGGTGTTCGAGGTGTGGGCCCAGGACATTGGGTCACAGGCCGCCGTGTGCGGTGGCGGTCGTTACGATGGCCTGGTCGAGGAGCTGGGCGGGCCACCGACACCCGGGGTTGGTTTTGGCTCTGGCATCGAGCGTATCATCCTGGCAATGGAGGCGCAGCACGTGGCTGTCCCACCGCTGTCGGCACCGCCGATCATGCTGGCCTATCGGGGTCCTGCGGCCAAGGAGGCTGCGTTCGTCATACAGCAGACCCTGCGTCGCGCCGGGATCGGCGCGCTGCTGCCGTACCGCAACAGCCTGAAAGCCCAGCTCAAACAGGCCGACCACGCACACGCCCGTTTTGCCCTGATTTTGGGTGACGATGAGCTGGCCGCCGGTGTGGTGTCGGTGCGTGACCTGGCCGGCAGCGAGCAAACGCAGGTGGCCCGGCCTGACCTGGTAGATTGGCTGCGTTCACGCCTCACGTAGGTGGTTTGGGCAGAAGCCGCGCCGATTTTCTCACGCGAAGCCGCGAAGACCGCGAAGAGGTACAGGTTCTCGGACCGCACCTTCTTTGCGTCTTCGCGGCTTCGCGTGCGCCTCTTGCGTTACCTACTCGGTACGCGTGGGGCGGCGGCCAAGCTCCACAGGAATCTGCACTTCCTCACCGTCGCGCAGCACAGTCAGGTTGACCGTATCACCGGGGCTGGCGCGCAGCTCCAGAAAGACCAACAGATCGTCGAAGCGGGTGACGGGCTGGTCCTCGATAGCAATGATCAAGTCACCACCGGCCTGTGCGGGACACACATTCGAATCGGTGGGGGTCGAGCCGCCGCGCAGTCCGGCCGTCCCGGAGGGGCCGTCGTCCGCCACTTCCTGCACGTACGCGCCACGCAGGCTGGGATCGAGGCCCAGCTCATCCGCACAGAATGGGGTGAAGGTCGACCCCGTCAGACCCAGGTAGGCGTGGCGGTAGACACCGGTGTCGATCAAGGACGGTATAACGCGCTCCACAATCGAAACCGGAATCGCAAAGCCAACGCCCGAATTGGCGCGGCTGGTGCCACCCGTTTCGATCTGGGCATTGACGCCGATCAGCTCACCGAGCGCGTTCAGCAGCGGTCCACCGGAATTGCCCGGGTTGATCGGTGCGTCGGTTTGAATGACGCTGGGGATGTTGAAAGCGGTCAGGGACGAAATCGTGCGTCCAATGGCGCTGATGATGCCCTGGGTCATGGTGTTTGCATAACCGAAGGGATTGCCGATGGCAATTGCGCGCTGGCCGACGCGTACATCGTCCATGTTGCCGGGCGTGATTGGGATCAGACCGACAAGGGTGGGGTCAACTTTTACCACGGCCAGGTCCGAATCAAGGTCACTGCCCACCACTTCGGCCACGGCATACGTCCCATCGGCAAACGTGACCTGCACCTGATCGGCATCGGCCACGACGTGCGCATTGGTCACGATGTGACCGTCTGCATCCCATACGAAACCCGAACCCTGCCCGATCGGGACCAACTCGTCGGGGTTCTCGGGTGTCGGCATCGGAATGCCTGGGATCGTCTGATCGCCGGCCCGGCCGTAGAGGGTGATGTTCACGACGGAGGGATTGACCTGCTCGTAGATAGCCATCAGGACTTCGGTCTCGACGTCGCTGCCCGGCTCGATCTGAATAGGCGCACGCGGTGCGGCGGGGGTCGCCCGCTCGGGCACGGCCACCTCGCGGGTTTCCTGCACCGGTACAACGACGGCCGGTGACAGCTCGATGTCAGCCCGCGTCGTTACACTACGCACAGCCGTGACGCCAGCGGAGACCGCCACCACACACAGGCAAATGACGATCAACAGGATCGCCCCGCCACCCAGTGTCAACCACAAATTACGATTCGAATCATTCACGTTTTTGATGCCTTTCTCGCACACACCTGTTTGTCAGGTCCAACCAAACCCTTCGGGTCTCCTTCGGATCTCACCCAAACCCTTCGGGTCTCCAAGACCCGAAGGGTTTCTAACCAATCCACTCAAACCCTTCGGGTCTCCCAGACCCGAAGGGTTTCTTCGATCTCACCCAAACCCTTCGGGTCTGGAAGACCCGAAGGGTTTCTCTCTAACTACGTCGTCGTCCCAACAGAATGAACGCATAATACAGCATTTGCAGCACCGCCTGGACCGCGGCGGCCACGTAGGTCAGGGCGGCCGCGTTGAGCATGGCGTTGACGCCGGTCATTTCGCGTTGATCCAGGATCATTTCGCTGACCAGGAGACGTTTGGCGCGGTTGCTGGCATCGAACTCCACCGGCAGGGTGATCACGGAGAACAAGGCTGCCAGGCCAAAGAAGACCAGGCCACCCAGTGCGACGTAGAAGCCGAAGTCACCCTCGATCCAGCGCATCATCAAAAACCCGACGATGAACAGGATCGGCCCCAGCCATGAAGAAAACTGCACGGCGGGCACCAGGGCACTGCGCAGCTGCAGCGGTGCGTAACCCTGGCTGTGCTGCAGGGCGTGGCCGGTTTCGTGTGCTGCCACACCGGCCGCGGCCACTGAGTTGCTGCGGTAGACGTCGGGTGACAGACGCAGCCGCCGGCTGCGCGGGTCGTAATGGTCCGACAACAGACCCTGCGTCTCTTCGACCGCCACGTCGAACAGGCCATTGGCGTGCAGAATCGACTGCGCCACCTGGGCGCCGGTGAGCCCGCGTGCCGTCGGCACCTTGGAATATTTGCCGAACGCACCCTTGACCTTGAACTGGGCGTAGAGGCCCAGGATCAGGGGTGGAATTGCGAATAAGAAGTAAATGGGATCCCAATAAAAAAACATGACGGATTCTCCTTCATCAGCGTCCTGATCGTGCTGACGCCTGGCGTTCATTATACCACAGCAGCCCACCAATGGTAGTAAGGGCTTGTAAAAGAATAACTTCCCGTGCCTTTTTGATCGAATTTGGCGGTGGCGGTTGCAGAGTTGCCATCTTTCTAAAAAGATGGCAACTTTGCAACCGCCACCGCCTTCGGAGCGGCGAATTCCGGCCTTTTTGCAGTTTCAAGCCCTTAGTATGGCAAATCGTTCAGCGGGTGGGCTGTAGGCAGCCCCCCGATTGCCTGACATCATTGTTTGAATTCAGAACCTTACCTGACAGTCCGCCGCGTTTATTTTGCGATACATCGCATCACCGATTATAATAGCCACGTTCGCTTTTCAGTACCGCCGACCCTCGTCCTGTGACCCAGTTCCTGTTCAATGTGCCTGTGCATTTGGCGCAGGTGCACCGCCTGTTTCCAGTAACAAACGTTTTTCGAAAGGAGCTTTACATGCACGCTCGACCTCGCTTTACGTTCGTTTTGGTGGTCGTTGTTTTTGCCCTGATGCTTTCGGCATTGGGTGCAGCGGCGGCCGACGGCCCGGTCAAGGCCGGTGCCGGCGACGGCGCCCAGCTGCCGTCGACGATCTCCGTCAACGTTCCGCCCATGGGCGGCAGCTTCTCCGAAGGCTTCGACGACATCACTACCCTGCCGGGCATGGGCTGGGCCTTCCAGAACAACAGCAGTCCGCTCGGCCTGACCGATTGGTTCCAGGGTAACGACACGGTGTTTCCTGCACAGGCTGGCGCACCGACATCCTACATCGGCGCCAACTTCAACAACACCAGCGGCACGGGCACCATCAGCAACTGGATGATGACCCCGGCGGTGACGTTGGAAGCCGGCGACACGATCAAGTTCTGGACCAGTACCGCCGCCGGCAGCATCTGGCCGGACCGCCTCGAAGTGCGCATGAGCCTCAATGGCACCAGCATCAACGTCGGTGCCACGGCCACCAGTGTCGGTGACTTCACCACCGTTCTGGCCGAAGTCAACCCGGGCCTGGTGCAGGGCGGATACCCCGAGACCTGGACCGAGTACACCATTACGCTGACCCCGGCCCAGGTGCCGGCACCGACGCTCGGCCGCGTGGCGTTCCGCTACTTCGTGACCGACGGTGGCCCGAATGGCGCCAATTCCAACTACATCGGCATCGACACCTTCTCCTACACCGGCACACCGCCGACGGCCGTCACGCTGTCGGGTGTGAGTGCCGTGTCAGGTGGCAGCCTGCTGCCGCTGCTGGCGCTGGCCAGCGGTGCAATGGCAGCCGGGTACGCCGCTGTCCGCCGCCGCAAGGCCTAACTCCCTTAGCACAGCATCTACACAAAGCGGGACGGCAGCGCCGTCCCGCTTTTGTGTCCTGAGGCTTCCCCTAATACACCGGGTGAACCTCAGATTGGGGGCAGACCCTTCGGGTTTTCGTCAACGGCCGGGATACAGCACCGGGAGGCACTGCCATGAAGTACCAGCTATCGGCGATTAGGATGAAAAACCCGAAGGGTCTTGTGTCGTACTCCAGACATGCGATGTACCCTATTACACCGGCCGGAACTCTCCGTCGATGACCTCTTCGTCGCTGGATGGGGTCGCCTGGCCGTGGCCGTTGCTGCCGTTGCCGCCGTTGCTCTGCGACTGGTACAGCTGCTGCGACAGGGCGTAACTCGCCTGCTGCAGCCGTTCGGTCGCCTGCTGGATGGCGGTGATATCTTCACCCTTGACCACCTTACGCAGCTCGGACGCCTGGTCTTCGATGTGCCGCCGGTCGTTGGCCGGCACCTTGTCACCCAAATCCTTCAGCGCCTTTTCGGTGGCATAGATCACGGCATCGGCGTTGTTGCGTGCCTCGATCAGCTCCTTGCGCCGTTTGTCGGCGGCGGCGTTGCGCTCGGCCTCGCGCACCATGCGCTCGACGTCGTCCTTCTTCAGGTTCGTCGAGGCGGTGATGCGGATCGACTGCTCCCTGGCGGTCGCCTTGTCACGCGCCGTCACGTTCAGAATGCCGTTGGCGTCGATGTCGAATGAGACTTCGATCTGCGGCATACCACGCGGCGCCGGCGGAATGCCTTCCAGGTTGAACATCCCCAGGCTCATGTTGTCACTCGCCACCGTACGTTCGCCCTGCAGGACGTGAATCGTCACCGCGGTCTGGCTGTCTTCGGCGGTGCTGAAGACCTGGCTCTTGCGCACTGGGATCGTCGTATTGCGCTCGATCAGCGGCGTCATGACGCTGCCCAGCGTTTCGACCCCCAGGCTCAGCGGGGTCACGTCCAGCAGCAGCACGTCCTTGACCTGGCCACCCAGGACACCCCCTTGCAGCGCGGCACCAATAGCCACGACCTCGTCGGGGTTGACGCCCTTGTGCGG
>CAZXQZ010000272.1:0-5388 GCA_964642445.1 uncultured Anaerolineae bacterium | reverse complement strand
CACCGGTGACGCTCAGACTACCGTCGGTACCGATGACCAGCCGCCCGTCGGGCAGAAGATCCAGGCTGTCGATGTCCTCTGACGTGGTGCTCAGACCCACGTCAGACCCGTCGAAGTACATGGTGAACGTGCCAACCGTGTCGTTGCCCAATGTTGTGGCGTTGAACTGCACGATGTCGGAGTCGTCCACGGTGCCCAGGCCGCTAATGGTGGCGGCGGTGTCGAAGCTCATCAGGAAGACCATGTCCGACACGCGCTCGAACGCGTTGAGGTCGACCGTCACCCCGACGTCAGAGCCGTCGAAGACCATGGCCCAGGCTCCGGTCGCCCTGTTGTAGGACAGCAGGTCCTCGTCGGCGAAGCTGACGCCGCCCACGGTACCATTTGTACTGGAGCTGAGGTACAAAATGTCGCTGCTGGTCGGCGGTGTCGCCGTGGGGCTTGGCGTGTTGGTTGGCACCACGGTTGGGGTGGCGGTCGGTAGCGGCGTATTGGTTGGCACCACGGTTGGGGTGGCGGTCGGCAGTGGCGTATTGGTCGGGACCGGCGAATTGGTCGGGGTAGGCGTGGGCCCGCTGCCGGGCAGCACCGTGGTCTCCACGGTGTCACAGTCGTTCTGCCCGCCGCTGGCGCTGACACACGCCGTGTTGCTTACCGTATCCTGGTCCGAGATTACGACGTCATCCACGTACCAGCCGGTGGAGGCGACGCTGGAATCGGTCCCGAGCCGGAAGCGGATACGCACCGGCTGCCCGGCATAACTGCTCAGGTTCACCCGCGTTTCGACGTAACCGCCGCTGTTACCTGTGAAGGCCGACCGTCCGCCGATTGGGTTGCTGTAGGCGCTGGAGAGCGTGCCGTTGTAGCCGTTCAGTGTCATCAAGGCGCTGAGATCGGTCCACGCACCGCCGTTGGCCGAGATCTCCACCACACCGCCGTCGTAACCGGTCTCCGTGGCATAACTGTGCCAGAAGCTCAGCACCGGCTGGCCACTCAGCGCCACCGGGCTCGTCATGGCCAGGTACTGGTCGCTGACGGAGCCGACGTCCTGCGCAAACCAGGCGTGCGTGGGGCTGTGGGCGTTGGTCGTGCCCAGGCTCCAGTTGTAGGAACCCGAGCCGGCGGACGCCGTCCAGGGCGCGCTGCCGCTCTCCATGGTGTCGCTGAAGAAGGTCACCGTGCCGCCGCCGCCAGCCACCGTTACCTGGAAGGTGCAGGTCTGGCCGGCGCCGGGGGCCATGCTGCCCAGGTTGAAGGTCACGACGCCGCCGCTCTCGCTGCCGCCGCAGGTGGCGGAGCCATTGTTGTAGCTGGTCCCGGCCGGGACGTTGTCGGTGATCACGACGTTGGACAACGTGCCCGACGTCTGGTTCTCCACCAGCAGCGAGTAGGTCAGCGGTTGACCGGCAGTCGCCGGTGACGGGCTGGCCGATTTGGTGATGCGGAGCACCTGCTGGCAGGCCGACGGAATGTCGAAGGCCTGCACGCCATCGGTGCTGCTGGAGGTGCTGCCCTGGGTTGCGCTGTAACCCAGGCCGCGTTTGGCAAACGCGTTCCAGATCGTACACTGGTTGGCGCCGCCGTTGTTGACCTGGTCAGCCTGCAGGATCGCATTGCGGGCGTCGACGAAACCGGGGCTGCACGGCTGCAGCTTCAGCCCGTCCACCACCAGCTGCAGGGCGATGTTGTTGCCACCGGTGCCGCTGTACAGGTTGGCGTCGAAGCCGTACTGGTTGATCAGCCCCCAGGTCATCTCCCACAGCATCGCCGCCCACACCGAACCGACGCCGTGCGGAATGGCGGCGGTTTTGATGCTGTCGTAGGTGCGCGGGTCGATGGCCATGTCGGTGCTGTAGGGATAGGCGCGGATGCCGGTGCCGTTGGTCGCCTGGCCCAGGGCGTAGGTGCCAACGCCGCGCCGGTTGGTCCCGGCATCGCCCGCCTTCATGGTCATCATCAGACCAAAATAGTCGCTCCAGCCTTCACCGCCCTGCTCGTTGTTGTTGAGACAGCTGGAGTTGTTGGGGCCACCGGTCAGGCGGATCGAGATGCCGTGGCCGTACTCGTGGGTGATGATGCCGTTGTCGAAGTCGCCATCGCGCTGCGGGCTGGTGTAGTTCCAGAGGTACATCTGCATGCGCGGGTTGCCGCCGTCGGTCGGTGTGGCGAAGTTGGCGTTGTTGGTGCCACCCCCGTCCTGCGCCTCGGCGTAGACGTAATCACTCGCCGCGCCGCCGCGGCCGTAGTTGTTCTCCTGGAAGTTGCCGCCGACCTCGTCGAAGCCGTACTGGTAGAAGACGTCGTGAATCAGGTTGTTCCAGTAGAACAGGTTGGTGACGGCGGCCGGGCGGTAGGTCGAAGGGGCCTGTGTCAGATCGAGCGCGAAGTTGAAGTCTAATGACGCACCCCCGGAGGGCGAGCCGCCCGCGTCAGCAGTGTTGTTATTGTCGGTGTCGGTATAGGCGTGGGCGTTGTTACCCTGCGTGGTGGTGAACTCGGCGCCGGCCGCGCCGTTGGTATCGTGCCAGCCGTACGGTGACGCGGTGGCATGGGCGGGGTCACTGACCACACTGCGGCTGCCATGGCTGGGACTTTCTACCGGCGCCGCAAACACGTTGTACGTGCCACCACCGACTTCAGGTTGGGCCCCGAAGGTGTTCCAGCCATCGGCCAGGCCGGCGGGCTGCGAGGCGTCGGGTGCGCCGAAGCTGTCGTGGATGACCAGGTCGGACCGATCCAGCACGGCGCCGCTGCTCGCATCCACCCGCATGTCCCACCAATGCAGGGCGTCCAGCTGGTAGATGTTCACGTTCCAGGCCAGGCGCACGGCACCGCCGGTCACGGGCTGGTAAACGAGTTTCGCCGGGATCGGTTCCAGGGCGATGCCGGTGCCATCGAAAACGACCGCCTGCTCGGCACCCGTGGTGGACTCGACGATTTCGAGCGGCTGGTCCAGCTTCAGTCCCACACTCTGTGCGGCCGCCTCGACCGCCTGTTGGGCGGACAGGGTTGGCGTGGTGGCGTTGACAGCCTTGGCCAGGCCCGGGACAAACGACTGGCCCAGGCTGATCACACTGCCATCGCGGGCAATGTTGACGTTGGCCACGGCGTTGTACACCCCAATGCCCTGGTAGCGCTGCTGCACGTAGAGGTGGGTGACGCCGTTGTGGTCACTGACGTAGCGGTCGGTTACTTTCACGTCGGTCAGGTCGGCTGGGTTGAGGCCGTAGGCGTCTGCGTTCTGGCGCAGGAAGCTCAGTGCGATGTCGAGTGCGTCACCGGGGTTGGGTCCGGTCAGGAAGCCGTTTGGGGGTGCGGGGGGCGCGGGCGGTGGCGCCTGGGGGGCAGTGGCCGCTGCGGGCAGCGCGGCTGTCAGCGCGATGACCAGCACCAGGACGACGCTGACGAAACGAACCAACCGTTGTGTGTGCATGTAGGTCTCCTTGTCAATGCAGTGAAATGGCTCCGATGAATGTCTAAACAAGGGGGAACGCCAACCGCAATCTGTCCGATCTCGGGATGTCGTGTGACAGGTGGTCTTTCGGACGGGGTGGGCCGTCCGTGCCTACCTGTGCGTTGGATGTGGGAGTTAGCAGTGTAGCATGCAGCTGAAACGATGTCAAGAATATATTCTTATAAAGTTCTTAACGGCAGCCGCACAAAATACCCACGAAAAATGTCCCGTGGGTCGCATCCTGCTTATTATCCTTTGTGGTAGTGGGCGAGGAGGGGCTCGAACCCCCGACCTCACGGATGTGAACCGTGCGCTCTAACCGGCTGAGCTACTCGCCCATTGGGCGGCATTATACCACCGAACCACACACGCGGCAAATCGCGTCCGCAGGCTGTGGCCACGTCATTGAATTGACCACAAAGAGCACACAAGACACAAAGGCGTGTTGGAATCGATCTCTGTGTCCTGTGCGCGCTTGGCGGTCAACCGCACCCCGCAACCCGCGCCGCTATTCACCACTGCATCCAAAACTCATTTGCGTGGCAAATTGACAGCCCCTATCCGCACAGGTATAATTCGAGTTCCTCACTGGTGTGCGGCTCATAATGAATATCAGTTTTCCGGTTGAAAGGATTGTGTTATGCCCGAAAACCCAGCTGCGCAAATCGCCGTCGCTAAAGGCCTTGAAGGCGTCATTGCGGCTGCTACTGCCATCAGCTCCATCGACGGGACTGCCGGTCGACTGACCTACCGCGGCATTCCAATCGAAGAGCTGGCAGCAAATTCCTTTTACGAAGAAGTGGCCTATTTCCTCTGGTACGGTGTGCTCCCGACGCGGGAGCAGCTAAACACCTTCGTGACCGCCCTGGCAGCCCAGCGCACCCTGCCCGACGATATCGTGGCCGCCCTCAAGCTCTTTCCGGACAACGCCAACGGTATGACGATGCTGCGCTCGGTGGTCTCTCGCCTGGCCGTGTCTGATCCTGATGAAGAGAACAATACGAAGGATGATAATCTACGCAAAGCGCTGCGTTTGACCGCCCTGTTCCCGTCCATTATCGCCGGCTTTCACCGCACGCGCCAGGGCCTGCCCCTGATCGCGCCAGACCCAGGCCTGGGTCATGCGGCCAATTTTCTCTACATGCTCTCCGGTGAGAAACCCAATCCGGTGCTGGCGCAAGGCCTCGACCTCTACCTGGTCCTGCTGGCCGACCATGGTCTGAACGCCTCGACCTTCACGGCGCGCGTGATTGCTGGCACCGAGGCCGACATGTACGCCTCGATCACCGGTGCCCTGGGTGCCCTCAAGGGCCCCCTGCACGGTGGCGCCAACCAGGGCGTCATGGACATGCTGGAAGAGGTCGGCAGCCTCGATAACGTCGACGCCTGGTTCGATCACGCCATGTCCAGCCATAAGCGGATCATGGGTATCGGTCACCGCGTTTACAAGACCGAAGACCCGCGGGCCCGCGTGCTGCGCCGCGCCTCGGCCGAGCTGGCCGCCGAAACCGGCCACGAAGTTCTGCACGAAATGGCCCTGCGCATCGAGAACCGGGCGCTGTCGCACCCCCACTTTGTCGAGCGTAAGCTGGCACCCAACGTGGACTACTACTCGGCGACGGTGCTGTACTGCACCGGAATCCCACTCGACCTGTTTACGACGATCTTCGCCGCCAGCCGCATTGCTGGCTGGACCGCCCATCTGATCGAACAATATGCCGACAACCGCCTGATTCGCCCGCGTGCCCAGTACATTGGGCCCGAATACCAACCCTATGTGCCCATCGATGAGCGCATCGAGGGCCAGCAAGCGGCCGTGACGACAGACGTCACGAAGATTCACCTCGGCTGATTCCCGGCATAGGGCCTGTAAAAGAATAACTTCCGGCATTATGGCTGGAATTCGCCGCTCCGCAGGCGGTGGCGGTTGCACA
>CAZXQZ010000271.1:0-5406 GCA_964642445.1 uncultured Anaerolineae bacterium | reverse complement strand
ATAATGCCGGAAGTTATTCTCTTACAAGCCCTAAAAACCTTGGTGTCTACTAAGAAACTCCTCGGTGCCGAGTTTCTTGTAGAAAACATGAGGCCACTGGCCTCACGAGCAGCTTTGTGGTTTGATTTCGCCGGAGCACAATCCTTCGTTATGCCCGTGCAACCGGGAACTGCACCTCGGTCACGCAGTCTTCGGGGCTCACGCCGTGGTCGGCCTGGTTGCGCAGGTAGACCTCGCGGTTGGGACCAACGATGCGATAGCCGCTTTGGGCAATCCACTGCATCAGCGCGCTATAGGTCTCGTTGAGGGCACTGTACGGGCCGTGCAGCACGGTGCTGGCCATCAGCGGCACCGTGGGCAGGTCGAGCACCTTGACCGGACCACGGTCGTCGGGGGGTGCATCGACCGGCTCACACACCTCGAGGTCAACGTCCTGCTCCTTGTATTCCTCATCGTAGTACACAGTCAGACACGGTCCGTTGGGCTGCAAGTGGTGCGTCTGCATGTAGGCGGCTGCCTCATCCCACAACGGACCCTGGCTGCCGTAGTTGGCGACAATCCCGCGCCGCGAAACCACGCGCAGGGTGGGTACTTCCTGGATGACAACATCGATCGTAGACATCGTAGCCTCCTGTTCCAATTGGGCAAGACGGGCAGTGACCCGCGCCAGCCGGCCCTGTTCGGCATCGACGACCTCTTGCAGCTCGGCCTGCTTCAGCCGCAGCATCCCCCGCAGCTCCGTTGCCGGCACACCCTGCCGGAGCAGGCGGCCGACCTGCTCCAGCGACAGCCCCAGGTCCTTCAAGGCCAGGATACGGTAGAGCTGCGGCAGCTGCGCGGCAGTGTAATAGCGGTAGCTGGTGAAGCGGTCGACCTGCGCCGGCTTGAGCAGGCCCAGCTCGTCGTAGTGCCGCAGCGTCTTCACCGTGACCCGGCTGAGGCGTGAGAACTCACCAATCTTGTACATCGTCGTCTCCATCCAGCCAGGCAGCGCCGGCCGGTGTGTTGGACTGCAGATCGTTCGCAAGCTTGCACGCGTAGTATACACCCTCCGGTGGGGGGAGAGTCAAGTGCATTTTGGATTTTGGATTGGGTGTTGGACTTGCGGAAATCGATAGGTTCTGTTACACTGCGTGTATCTTTGTGATATATCACACAAAATCACGCAGTGGGAGGTGTTGTGCGCGGGAAACGGATTCTCTGGATTGGCATAGCCCTGGTAGCACTGGTTGTTGTGGCCATTGGCGTGTGGTGGTCGCAGCAAGCGCAGGTCAACGGCCTGGTGCATGATCCACGTTCGCCGGCCTATGATTTTGCGCTGCAGTCTGACACAGGCCAGACGGTGCGCCTCAGCGATTTTCGCGGGCGTGTTGTCATGCTCTACTTTGGTTACACCTTCTGCCCCGATGTCTGTCCCACCACTCTGGCCGAGATTCGTGTGGCCCTGCAGGAGCTCGGTCCCCTGGCTGACGATGTGCAGGTGATCATGGTGACGGTGGACCCGGAACGCGACACACCGGAGAAGCTGCAAGCGTATCTCGAACATTTTGGGGCCGACTTCCTGGGTCTGACAGGCACCGCTGACGCGCTGGCGCAGACGGTAGCTGCCTATGACGTCCGTTACACGCAGCACGAGGGCACGGCCGCCACCGGCTATTTGATCGACCACACCGCCGACGTCATGGTCATCGATCGCGAGGGCAACCAGGCGGTGACGATTCCTTTTGGGATGCACGGGCCGGAGATTGCATCCGACCTGCGCTACGTTTTGCAAAATTGACGAAGAGGGAGAAAATAGGATGAGAGTTGTTTTGACAACCGTCGTTCTGGTCGCGCTGCTGCTCACGGGCTGCACGCCGGCGACCACACCCGCACCGACCGCCGGCATCCAGGTGGACGACGTGTGGGGGCGTGCCTCACCGATGATGGCGGCCGCCGGTGCGTTCTACATGGTGATTCGCAACAACACCGGCGCGGCGGACAAGCTGGTCAACGCCCAGTCCTCAGCCTGTGGGGTGATCGAGCTGCACGAATCATTCCAAAAGGCCGATGGTACGATGGGGATGCAGCCGGTGACCGGCGGCTTCATCGAAGTGCCGGCCGGCGGCACCGTGGAACTCAAACCGGGCGGCCTGCACGTGATGTGCCTGGAGAAAAAGGCCGAATTCAAAGAGGGCGACAGTTACCCGCTGACGCTGATGTTCGAAAAAGCGGGCAACATGGACGTCGACGTGGAGATTCGCGCGAATTAGATTTCTAACAGGATCGACCATGGCTGAGCCGAAACACCTGCCGGCGCTCGAACGCCGGCGCCGCATTCTCGACGCGCTGCACGAGCAGAGCCACCTGCAGGTGGACGAGCTGGCCGCGAGTCTCAGTGTTTCACGCATGACGATTCACCGCGACCTGGCCACGCTCGAGCGCCAGGGGAAACTGCGTAAGGTGCACGGCGGTGCAGCCATGGTCGATCAGGCAAACGAAACCGGCACACACTGCTGGTTCTGTAAAGCCGCCATTAGCGCTGGCTCGCATACGCAGGTGCTTCTTCACCTGGCGGACAATGCCGTGCAGTCAGCCTGCTGTCCCCACTGCGGTCTGCTGTCCCTGGTCACCCTGGGATCAGGCGTGACCGCCACACTCGTGACCGACTTTCTCTACGGTGGCATTTCCAGCGCGCAGCAGGCCCTGTACGTGATCGGCCCGACGGTGCGTCTGTGCTGTACGCCGACCGTGCTGGCCTTCTTCGATCCGGCCGATGCAGCACGTTTCCAGCGTGGGTTTGGCGGTGAGATTCTCGACTTCGACGAGACGCTGCGTTACCTGCGCCAATCACTGACCACTGGTCGACCCACCCATGCCTGACACCCAACGCCGCGTGATCCCGCTCGTTTTGTTGGTTCTCGTCCTTCTCCTGGGACTCTGGCTGGCCTGGCGTTTCCTGCTGCCGGTCAATGTCGACGTTGAAAGTGTGGTGGAAGGCCTGCCGCTGCAGGTCGAGGCGGTACCGGCCCAGGTGCAGGCGCGGCCGGGGAGCCTGGTGCGCGTCTATTTCCACATCCAGAACGTCGATCCGGCCGGCCAACCGGTGCGCGCCACCGGCCAGGTGGAGATCTTGCCGGCCGAGGCCGCCCCCCAGGTCGACGTGTTCAACTCGACGTGCGGCGGCACCCATACCTACCTGCCCGGTCCCGAACAGGAATATGCCGTTAGCTTCCGCGTGCGGCCGCTGGGGCTGCTGGACAACCGCCAGCTAACCCTGCGTCACCTCTTCTCTCTGCCCGATTGATCACACCGACAGGCTGAGCCGGATCGCCGCGTTGACTTCCTGCATGCGCGCGTCGCTCACGATGCCGCTGCGGTTGTCCAGTCATCCTGGCCAATCCTCGCCGTCGATGGCCTGCCAGTCAGCGTTGAGTTCCGTTCGTTCGTCTCGGGTGGCCAGGTATCCTTCTCGCAGGCGCGCATCGAGCTCCGTTTGTTTCCACTGCCGCACACGCCCGGTCAGCAGATCGTTGATCAGCGCACTCAGGCATCGTAAAAGAATAACTTCCCGGTTTCCGCCCGGAATTCCCATGCCAAAAGCGGAAGTTATTCTTTTACGAGCCCTAAGTCCGCGGGGTGTAACGTGCCTGAGTAACGGATGGCTGTCAACGGATTCTGGGAACGGATTGAACGGATGATTGGGGCACAGCTGTAATGGCGTGACCAAAACTGCATCTTATGTGTCCTATTGTAAGATCGATCGCCGCAATACAACACCTGCAGACGTGAGCAAGGAAAATCATGAACAAAATCACAGCTTCGGACATCACACCCGAACCCGTCTATCTCTCCCGGCGCAAGTTCATGGTGGGCATCGGTGCGCTGGCGATTGCGCCGGCAGTGCTGAGCGCCTGTAATACGCTGGGCCCGGCCGCACCGTTGCCGACCGTGGACCCAGGTGCGACACCGGCTCCCACACCGGACTTGAAAACGGAGCTGACATCGTACGAAGCGATCACCAACTACAACAATTATTACGAGTTTTCCACCGACAAAGGTGCGGTGGCTCAGCTGGCTAAGGATTTCCGCGTGCAGCCGTGGACGGTCTCGGTGGGTGGGCTGGTGCAAAAACCGCAGGTGTTCGATGTGGACACACTGATCGGCCAGTTTGGCCAGGAAGAGCGCATCTACCGCCTGCGCTGTGTCGAGGGATGGTCGATGGTGATTCCCTGGCTCGGTTTTTCGCTGGCCAGTCTGCTTCGTGCTGTGGAACCGATGGGTAACGCCAGGTACGTACGCTTCGAGACCCTGCTCGATCCCGAACAGATGCCGGGGCAGCGCAGCCCCTGGTACCAGTGGCCCTACGTCGAAGGGCTGCGCCTGGACGAGGCCATGCACGACCTGACGATTCTCTCCACCGGCCTGTACGGGAAATCACTGCTGCCGCAGAACGGTGCCCCGCTGCGCCTGGTGGTGCCGTGGAAGTACGGCTTCAAAAGCATCAAGTCGATCGTCAAGATCGACCTGGTGGAGGAGCAGCCGACCTCACTGTGGATGGCGGCGGCGCCGCACGAATACGGGTTCTACGCCAACGTCAATCCCGACGTTCCCCATCCGCGCTGGTCGCAGGCCTCGGAACGGCGCATCGGCGAGGTGGGTCGACGGCAGACGCTGCCTTTCAACGGTTATGCCGAGGAAGTGGCGAACCTCTACGCGGGCATGGACCTGCGGGCCAATTACTGATGCGTGCCAAACGCTGGCTGCGGCCGGCGGCGCACGTGGGTGCCTTGCTGCCGCTGGCCGTTCTGC
Organism: uncultured Anaerolineae bacterium; assembly: GCA_964642445.1. Lineage (GTDB taxonomy): Bacteria > Chloroflexota > Anaerolineae > SSC4 > Amarolineaceae > SSC4. The sequence goes on along the minus strand of CAZXQZ010000271.1, from coordinate 615 downwards.
TCGTTCAGGCCGCTGCGAACGACCTGACGGCCAACCCCATCCAGTTCATCACCCTGCGCACCGGCAAGACAGCCCTGGTGCTGCTGGTGCTGTCGCTCGCCGTTACACCTGCCATTACCCTGTTTGGCTGGCACCCGATCAAACCGCTGCGGCGTATCTTCGGGCTGTACGCCTTCATGTACGCCACACTGCACTTTCTGATCTTCGTCGGCCTCGATTATGCGTTCGATCCGCTTCTGCTGCGCGAAGCGATCTTCGAAAAACGCTACGCCCTGGTGGGGTTTGCTGCATTTCTGCTCCTGATCCCCCTGGCCCTGACTTCGACCCGCGGCTGGATCAAACGCCTGGGCCAGCGCTGGGTCCAACTGCACCGCCTGGTCTACGTGGCTGCACTGCTCGTAGTTGTGCATTACGTGTGGCTGGTCAAATCCGACATACGCGTGCCCCTGGCCTTTGGCGCCGTGATCGTGGGGCTGCTCGTGATGCGTCTGCCACCCGTGGCCGCGCGCCTGCGCCAGATGCGCCGGGGGAGGGAGTAGCAAGTAGGTTCTACTCCGTACTCCCTACTCCCTACTCCCTACTCCCTACCCCGTACTCCCTTCTTGCACGGCCCCT
>CAZXQZ010000270.1:0-5432 GCA_964642445.1 uncultured Anaerolineae bacterium | reverse complement strand
TGTCGTGGTCGTCGTGGCCGGCGTCTCCTTCGGACTGCCGCTGAACGCCTCGATGACGCGTGCCAGCTGGTCGAAGACGAAGTTCTGCCGGAAACCGCCGATCGCGGCAATCAACGAGGGCAGCAGGCGCGCCCCCAGGCTGTCCGTGGTGGCTGTGCCACCCTGCAGCACCATCATGCCGGTCATGAAGAGCAGATAGACAATGCCGCCCAGGACCATGCCCAGGATCGGTTGCGTGTAGTACCAGACCAGGAATTCACGGTCGAAATCGCGCTGATCGGAGATGTGATACCACAGGCTGTACAGCGCCCCGACCGCACCACCGATGCCTCCCCAGACCAACGTGCTGACGAAAGGAACCGCCTGCGCCACCACGACCGAGTTGGGGTCCAGGCCGCTCACCTGGATCAGCCAGCGGCTGATCATCGGCCAGAAGACGTTGGCCAGCATGTAGAACAGCAGGAACCCAAACATCCACAGGGATTCGTAGACAAAGACGCGACGGCCGTACTGGGCCGACCACTGCCGGCTGTTGGCGGTGGAGACGAGCAGCGCTTCGACACGCTGGATCTGGTATTCGGCGGAGACGTACTTTTCGGGAGTCTCGACCATGATCGTGCGTGCCTGGTTGAGCATGGCCAATGCACCCTGGGTGCGTTTTTTGTCGTTGGGCAGCTCGGTCGTGACACGGTTGTAGAGGTGATCGATGTCTTTGTTGAGTCCTCGCTCCTGATCCGACGTGAGTTTGCGCAGGATGCGGCGGCGCTGTTCCTCTGACAGCTTCTGCAACTCGATCAGCCACGGATCGTCGGGGCCTGACGTTGGCCCGGGCACCACGGCAATGCCTTGCGGTGTTGCAAGTTCGGTGGTCACCGCACCCACCACGATACGCGGCGGGGCCGGACCATCGGGTGGCAGCGCCAGCGCTGCATTGGGATCGGCCACGACCGGTGCCAGACCGGTGGCCGGAGGTGGTGTCGCCTCGGCTGCGGCCTCTGTCGTTGGGAAAGAACCGACGACGGACTCGGTGGTCGCCGCGGGTTCACCTTCACCCGGCACGGCCGACAGAATTTGGGCCGTCAATGGGTCAGTGGTAGAACGCGGATCAGAATCGGTGGATTGGGTGCTCATCTCCAACGTCAAGGCCTCCTTGTCTTGTGAATCAACGAAACGGGCGGTGGCCGGTAGGGTCATGCACATTATAACCGCAAATCGGATATTGGTGAAACGCCGCAGGTGCCGCAATGCCCTGGGAACGTGCCGTTTCCGGTTGTGCCCGTATCAAGCACCTACGACAATCCGCAAGGCGAGGCGGATCAGGTGATGTGCCGCTCGTTCCCAAAACAGGCCAGCGCATGGCCCGGATTGGCGACGACGCGCACGGGTGTGCCCGGTGTCAGCTGCATGGTATGGGCCTGCAGGCTGTGCACGATGCGCCCTGAAGCCAGGCGCACGCGGTAGACGTTGTACGCCCCTTTGAAGAGACGGGCTTCGATGTGCGCCATGGCCGTGTCGTCAGGAAACAGCGTCACGTCGTCGGCGCGGAACGCCACCTCGACCCACGTGTCCATCGCCAACGCAGGATGCTGGTCGAGCAGGCCGATCTCGGTCACCACGCCGGCGGCCGTGATCTGGCCGGGCAGAAAATCGGTCTGACCCAGGAACTCGGCCACGAACCGGGTGGCCGGTGCCTGGAACACCTGCTCGGGGGTATCTATCTGCTCCAGCCGGCCGCCATTCAGCACGGCTACCCGGTCGCCCATAAAAAGGGCCTCTTCCTGATCATGCGTGACAAAAACGACAGCGGCACCGGTCGTTTTGAGAATGACGCGCACCTCTTCACGAATCTGAACCCGCCGGCCGGCATCCAGGTTGGAGAAAGGCTCATCCATGAGCAGAACCGTGGGCTGCGGTGCCAGGGCGCGCGCCAGCGCCACCCGCTGCTGCTGGCCGCCCGACAGCTCGTGCGGCATGCGCGCGGCCAGATCACCCAGCCCCACCAGGTCCAGCGTGTGTTTGATTTGGGTGATACGCGCGGCGCTGCGCGGCAATCCATACGCAACGTTGTCGCCAACGCTTAGATGGGGAAACAGCGCGTAGTTCTGAAACACCATCCCCACCCGGCGGCGTTCGGGGGGAACCCAGACACCGCCACCCGCCACCGCCACGCCGGCAATGGCCAGGCTGCCGGCGTCGGGCACCTCGAAACCCGCAATCAGGCGCAGGGTCGTGGTTTTGCCGCAGCCGCTGGGGCCTAACAGCGCCACAATCTCGCCCGTCGCCACGGTCAGGTCCAGATCGATGACGGCTGGGGTGTCGGCAAAGGACTTGTTCAAACCGGTGCACTGCACCGCGGGGTTGCTCACGTGTTTACCTCGAAATCGCCAACCGACCCGGCCGGTCGTGGCCGCTGTACCCGCCGGCGGCGGGCAAAACCGTGCTCGTCGACCATCAGCAGCGCCAGCGGCAGGGATGAGAGAACGATGAGCAGCAGCGCCGGGATCGCCGCCTGGGCAAAATAGGCCTCCGAGACCGCCGTCCAGATCGTGGTGGCCAACGTTTTGAAGCCGAGCGGGCCTAGAATCAGCGTGGCCGGCAGCTCCTTGAGCGTCGTCAGGAAAACGAGCGCCAGGGCAGCCGCCACCCCAGGCCGCACCAGGGGCAGTGTAATCGACCAGGCGACGCGCACGGGTGAGCGGCCGAGGCTGCGCGCCGCTTCTTCGACGCTGGGGTGCACCTGCAGCAGCGACGTGCGTAGGGTACCGGCGGCCTGGGGCAAAAAGAGGATGACGTAGGCCACCACCAGGAGCAGCCAGGTCTGGTACAGCCACGGCACGGCGCGTGTGCCAAAGAAGACCAGGGCCAGCGCAACGACGATGCCGGGCAGCGCATAACCCAGGTAGGTGACTTGTTCGAGGACAAGGCTGCCCCGATTGGGCCGCCGCGCCGCCAGCCACGTGACCGGCAACGCCGCCGCAAACGTCGCCAGGGCGGCCAGACCCGCGGCGGCCAATGAATTGGCGGTAACTGCCCCAAGACCCGTGGTGACCACCCCAGACGCCACACCGCGCAGCAACCAATAACCCAGTACGATCGCCGGGAGCATCAGGGCAAGGCCTACCAGGCTGGCACAGGCGATGAGGGCCGGCCAGCGCCAGCGACCGAGGGCCACCCGCGGCACCCGCCGTGCCACGCCAGCGCCGGCACGATCGAAACGGGCACGTCCCCGCGTGCGCATCTCGGCCAGGAGAATCACCAGGGTCAGCACGACGAGCACGATCGACAGCACCGCCGCCGCCGTACGGTCGAAGGCTGACTGGTACTGCACGTAGATGACACGTGTGAACGTATCGAAACGTAGAATCGACACAGCTCCAAAATCGCGCAGCGTATAGAGCACCACCAACAGGCTGCCCGCCGCCAACGCCGGTCGTAGATGTGGCAGGGTGACCCGCCAGAAGGTGGGCCAGGCACCCAATCCCAGGCTGTGCGAGGCTTCTTCGAGCGCGGGGTCCATGCGCAGCAAGGCCGCACGCACGCTGAGAAAGGTGTACGGGTAACACAACAGGGTCAGAACGAACAGCGCGCCCGGGAACCCATAAATGGACGGCAGGCGCTGGATGCCCAGCAGCGGTTCCAGCCACTGCTGGAGCATGCCGCGCGGTCCCAGGGCCGACACCAGCAGGTACGCGGCGACGTAACTGGGAATGACGAGGGGCAGCGCAGCCAGGATGGCCCACAACCGGCGACCCGGCAGGTCGCTGCGCACCGTCAGCCAGGCCAACGGCAGCGCAATCAGCGCACTGCACAGGGTCACACCCAGGGCCAGCACGAGGCTGTTGACCATGACAACCAGGACGCGCGGCTGCAGCAGCATCGACCAGGTGGCTGGTCCAGCTCCCAGCGCACGCAGCACCAGGTAAAGGATCGGCAGCAGCAGCAGGGCCACCACAGCCAGCGACAATCCCCAGAGCAGGGGTGCCTGCCGCAGAGGTGTCACGACCGCGTGCCAACCACGCCTTGCCGGCTGGGCCGGCAAAACGTGGTTGGCTGTCGTCCTGGCTGTCGTGGGCAGATGGTTCATGTCAGGGTAGAACACCCACGTCTTGCAGCAGCCGCACCGTACCCTGCAGATCGGCCAGGTTAGCCAGATCGATGGCGGGTGCGTTCAACGAAGACAACGATGGCAGGTCCTCGGCAGCGGGCACACCGGCGGCCAGGGGGTACTCGAACGTCTCCGTGGCAAAGTACTGCTGGGCTTCTTGCGAAAGCAGATAACGCAGCAGTTCCTGGGCCGCGGCGGACTGGGCTGCCGTGTTCAAGACGCCGGCACCCGCGACCATCACCAGTGAGCCGGGGCCGCCGTCATTCAGGAAGTGATTGCGCGCCGCGAATCCCTCACCCTGTTCCTTCAGGAAGGGGTACAGGTAGTAGTGGTTAACCAACCCGATATCCACTTCGCCGGTGCCGACGGCTTCCACGATGGCGCTGTTGCGTTCGTAGGCGACAGGTTCGTTGGCCAGGATGCCGGCCAGCCAGTCGCGCGTCTCTTCCTCTCCCCACAGCACGCGCATCGCCGTGACCATGGTCTGGAAGGACGAGTTGGTGGGCGCCCAGCCGATACGCCCTTTCCATTGGGGAGCGGTCAAACCCTGTAGATCGGTCGGAAGATTGGCTGCCTGGACCTGTTCGGTGTTGTAGACCACCGTGCGCGCCCGTCCCGAAAGACCGACCCAACGGCCGTCAGGGTCGCGCCAACGGGCATCGACCTGTTCGAGCAGGTCGTTGGGCAGTGGGGCCAGCATGGACACCACGGCGCCGAGGCCACCCGGGTCCTGTGCCCAAAAAACGTCGGCCGGACTATTGGGCCCTTCTTCGAGCAGTGTGGCCGCCAGCTCGGCGGTGCTGCCATACTTGACGTCGACCTCGATGCCGGTGGCGGCTTCGAACTTTTCGAGTACAGGCGCCACCAGGCTTTCGCTGCGACCGGAATAGAGCACAACGCGTACGTCCGAGTCGGCATCGGGGGCGCGGGTTGCGTCAGGCACCGGGTCGGGCGTTGCCGCTGGTTCCGACTCTGGCACAGGGTCTGGTTCGGCCTGGGCCGGTTGGGTCGTGGGGGCTGGTGTGGCGACGGGGGTGCAGGCTGCCACAAGCAAGGTGAGCATGAGCAGTACGCTCAGCAGCAATCGATAACGGTTCACGGCGTCACGGGCCTCCCGTTTGGGTTGTTGGTGCGCAATCTGGCGGCACTGCCAGGTCGTGCAGCGGGGTAGTTTAGCAGGGAATATATGGGGTGTCAAGATGGGAGTAGGGAGTACGGAGGGAGTAGGGAGTAGGGAGTAGGGAGTAGGGAGTGGGGAGTAGGGAGTAGGGAGTAGGGGGAGCGGTGGATGTGAGTTTGATGAGTGGGCACCCGGATTCTGGGGAAA
>CAZXQZ010000269.1:0-5454 GCA_964642445.1 uncultured Anaerolineae bacterium | reverse complement strand
TGCTGGGGATCAAACTGACGGCTTCTCCGTTGGTGGTTCAGGCGAGGGAATAGGCAGATGATCGGCTGAATTATGCTATACCAATGCCCGCAGTGCGGCGCGGTCTTGTCGACCGGCGAGACGTGCCAGGACTACTTCGATACCTGCCAGCTTAAGGAAATCGAGCAGCCAGCCTACTACGCCGTTCACCACCTCAGCGTTCCCTGTTACATGCTCCAGCATAATGTCTACTCCCGCGAGGGCTGGCTCGAAGTGCGCAAGCTGTTGGGGAAGTTCGTTTATGACGGTTGGACGCCGGCTATGGCCAGGCGGCATTACCGAGTCGTAGCAGACAGCCGCCACCGAACCTGGCGTTTCACCAAGGGGAGCAGGCTACCGGGCGTCGAAGACATTGCCTGGAGCTGCACTATCGCTGGTGTGAAGCTGACCACGGCCGAAATTTACTGCTCAGACGTCCGGCATTGGGCGGAGAGCATTTTGGCTGACACGGAAGCGGTGGCCCGCTCTGTAGATTCTGCTGCTTCGCGGCGAGAATCTGTTTGATGAAGGTTTCACTTGCCCGACTTGATACTTTGCACAAAGTCGGTATAATCTATCCCGATGAACCCACTGCTGCTTGATCTCCCCACCGAATTCTCCTCCGATCGGCTGCTGCTGCGCGGCTACCGGCCGGGTGATGGCGCGATGTACTGTGAGATGCTGCGTGCCAACTGGGATCACCTGTACGAGTTCCTGCCCCCCTCGCTGATGGCCATCCACAGCGCCGAGGATGCCGAGGTCGTGTTTCGCCGGCTCATGGCCGACTGGACGCTGCGCCATCTGTTCATCTTTGGCCTGTGGGAAAAGGCCACCGGTACCTACGTCGGCGAGAGCTACCTGGCCAACGCCGATTGGGACGTGCCGCGGGTCGAAGTGGGGTACTTCATCGTCCAGGCCAGCACGCGCCAGGGTTATGCCACCGAAGCCGCCCGCGCGACGATCCGTTATGCCTTCGAGCACCTGCACGTTCTGCGCGTCGATCTGCGCTGTGCGGCCGATAACGCGGCCAGCCAGCGCGTGGCCGAACGCTGCGGGTTCGTCCAGGAGGGGCGCTTTCGCCAGCACCACCGCAAGAAGGACGGCACGCTGGTGGACATGCTCTGGTATGGGCTGCCGCGGTCGGAATGGCAAACTGCGCCGGCGTGATCGCTGCGGAAGGTCGGACAACCAAAGTTTGACATGATGAACGCGATTGACATCGATGCATTTTGGGAATACAGCGATCCGGCCTTGAGCGAGACGCGTTTCCGGGCTGCCCTGGAACCTGCGCAGGGCGACGTCCGCTTGGAGCTGCTGACACAAGTCGCACGTACGTACTCGCTGCGGCGACGTTTCGCCGAGGCGCATGCGCTGCTGGACGATGCAGAACAACAGCTTACCAACGCCGGACCGCGTCCCCGTGTGCGCTACTTGCTCGAACGCGGCCGCACGTTCAATTCGAGCGGCGAACCGGAGGCGGCGCGGGTGCTGTTTGTCGAAGCGTGGGACCAGGCCCAGGCCGCTGGTCTCGAAGGACTGGCGGTTGATGCGGCACACATGGTGGCGATCACCTATGTTGGCACGCCGGCGGCCGTGGCCTGGAATGCGCGTGGGCTGACTATCGCGCGGGTGTCGCAGGACCCCAAAGCACGTGCCTTGATCCCGGCCATGCTCAACAACAGCGCCTGGGATCTGCACGCCCTGGGGCGCTTCGACGAGGCGCTGCCGCGCTTCGAGGAAGCGCAGGCCGCGTGGGAGGCGCGTGGCAAACCTAAACAAATCCAGATTGCCCGCTGGTCGGTGGCACGCTGCCTGCGTTCGCTGGGTCGCTGCGATGAGGCGCTGGCCATCCAGCGTACCCTGGAGGCCGAACATGCCGCGGCCGGCACGGTCGATGGCTACGTGTTCGAGGAGATCGCCGAGAATCTGGCCGCGCTGGACCGCATGGCCGCGGCGCGACCCTATTTTGGAATGGCCTTCGAAGCGCTCAGCATGGACGAGTGGTTTGTGCAAAATGAAGCGGCACGCCTGGCCAGCCTCGCCGCACGCACCGGCTCATAGGGCATAGACGTTCGTTCAAAACGTGACACAACCATGAAATACCTCAAAATCCATACCCTGAGCAAAGGCCAGTGGTACGATCGAGACACGATTCTGCTGCACGCAGCCTTCCAGGTATTGGCCGACTTCATCGAGCAGGAACGACCGGATGAGATCGTCGACTGGCAGCACGACGAGCTGCATCGCCATGCCTGGGATGAAATCACGCAGCTGTACCGCTGGTGGAAAGAAGAACGACCCCAACGCAAGGACCCCCTGGATGACATCGAGCGGCCGCCGGATGACGAGTATTTCCTGACCGCGGATAACCGGGCGGTTTTTCCCGATCGCGAGAAGTATCCCGAATTCTACGCGGCCTTGGACCAATCGGCCGCGCTCGAGAATGAGTGGCACGAAGAAGATCAGCAGAACCTGCACCGGCTGATCGACATCCGGCCGTTTTTGTGGACATAGGCCGATTCATGGAATTGAGCACCGAGCGACTGATCTTGCGTGAGTTCGAGTCGGGCGACTGGCCCGACGTTTTGGCGTACCAAAACGATCCGCGCTATCTGCGTTACTACGACTGGACCGAACGCACGCCCGCAGCGGTGCAGGCCTTCGTGGCGATGTTCGTGGGCGACCGGCAGGTGCAGCCGCGTTTGCGGTTTCAGCTGGCGGTGATTCTCAAATCCAGCCAGCAGTTGATCGGCAACTGCGGCATTCGGCGCAAGACGGCCGACGCCCACGAGGGTGACATCGGCTTCGAGCTGACGCCGGCACAGTGGGGACACGGCTACGCCACCGAAGCGGCGCGCGCGATCGTCGCCTTTGGGTTCACCGAACTCAATCTGCACCGCATCTGGGCCTGGTGCATTGCCGAGAACGCTGCCTCGGTGAACGTCTTGCAGAAGTTGGGCATGCAGCCCGAAGGACGCCTGCGTGAGAACGAGTATTTTAAGGGCCGCTGGTGGGATACGCGGCTGTTTGGTATCCTTGCGCACGAATGGAGGTCTCAGCCAGATGACGCAAGCGCTTTGGACCACGGTTGACCATTATTTCGACGATTTGTTCGTCCATCCCGACCCCATCCTCGACGCCGCGCTCGCCGCCAGTGCGGAGGCCGGCCTGCCGACGATTCAGGTCTCACCCGGCCAGGGCAAACTCCTGTCGTTGTGGGCACGCAGTTTGGGTGCGCGCAACATCCTGGAGATCGGCACCCTCGGCGGTTACAGCACGATCTGCCTGGCACGCGCACTGCCGGCCGACGGGCACCTGGTCACGCTGGAAGCCAACCCCAAACACGCCGATGTGGCGCGGGCCAACTTCGCCCGTGCCGGCCTGGGTCACCTGATCGAGCTGCGCCTGGGGCCGGCCCTCGACACCCTGCCGCGGCTGGCCGCCGAAGGACGCGGGCCGTTCGATTTCATCTTCATCGATGCCGACAAACCGAACATCCCGGCCTACTTCGAGTGGGCGCTCAAACTGGCGCGGCGCGGCAGCCTGATTGTGGTCGACAACGTGGTGCGCCAGGGCAAGGTCGCCGATGCGGCCAGCAGCGACCCCAACGTCCAGAGCATGCGTACCTTTTTCGAGCGGGCGGCCGCCGATCGGCGCGTGGATGCCACGGTCCTGCAGACTGTAGGCAGTAAGGGGTACGATGGCCTGGCCGTCGTGCTGGTCACGGGAGATGACAACTGATGAGCACAACCACCTTTACCATCGAACCGATTGGCTTCGTTCGCTCCACGCTGACCCGGCGCGAGGACGCACCCAAACAGGGCGACGAAGGCGCCCCCGACGCCTGGCTCGATCTGAGACCCGCGGTGGCACCAGGCCTGACCGGTATTGCGGCTGGCGACGAGCTCATCGTGTTGACCTGGCTGCACCTGGGGCAGCGGGACCTGCTGCAAGTCCATCCCCGCAGTGACCCGGCGCGGCCTTTGACCGGTGTCTTCGCCACACGCTCGCCCAACCGCCCCAACCCCATCGGCCTGCACCGGGTTACTGTCCTGGAAGTGACCGCCCACGCACTGCACGTGGTACCGCTGGAAGCGGTCGACGGGACCCCGGTCGTCGATATCAAATCGGTTGTGGGTGGTTCGGACCCGGCCATGCGCTGAAATGGCCACAGAGAGAGTGTGAATCTGCCCAATGGAATACGACAAAGACAAAGTCGACGACATCGTCCTGGCGCTGCTGTTCCTCACCAGCTCGCGCGACCAGTACGGCACCCGAGCCTGGAAAGGCCTCGACGTGACCGTGCTGGACCGACTGTACCAGAAAGGGTACATCAGCGATCCCCAGCGCAAGACGCCCACCCTCGTGTTGAGTGAGGAAGGTGCCAGACGCTCACGCGAGCTGTTCGCACGCCATTTTGGGGTGCAGGATTAGTGGGTCACTTGCCACGACTGTCGCGATTGATCGAGTACGAGTACGAGTACGAGTACGAGTAGGACGGTACTCGTACTCGTACTCGTGCTCCTACTTCTACTCGAAGGTTGCCGCGGAGGCGCAATGCGCAGCGAACAGGAGATGTTCGACCTGATCATCGGCACGGCCCGCGCCGACGAGCGCATCCGCGCCGTCATCCTGAACGGCTCGCGCGCCAACCCCAATGCCCCGCGCGACCGCTTCCAGGATTTCGACATCGTCTACGCTGTGACCGATGTGGCACCTTTCTGGCATAACCTGGCCTGGATCGCCCGGTTTGGTGAGCGGATGATCCTGCAGCTGCCGGAAGAGATGCAGAACCCGCCGCCAAGCCGCGACGGTGGGTTTGCCTACCTGATGCAGTTCATGGATGGTAACCGCATCGACCTGGGCATTTATCCGATCGACAAAGCACGTGAGCGGGCCCAAGACAGCCTCAGCGTGCTGCTCCTGGACAAGGATGGCTGCATCGGGTCGCTGCCACCCCCCAGCGAACGCGACTACCTGCCCCAGCCGCCGACGGCCAAAGCCTTTGCCGACTGCTGCAACGAGTTCTGGTGGGTCTGTCCCTACGTGGCCAAAGGGTTGTGGCGCGGCGAATTACTCTACGCCCGTTACATGCTCGACCAGGCGGTGCGTGAGGAGTTGATGAAGATGTTGACCTGGACCATCGGTGTGCAGACCGGTTTTTCTGTCAACCCCGGCAAATTCGGCAAATACTTCCAGCGCTACCTCACGCCCGCACAGTGGGCACTGCTGCTGCAAACCTACGCCGACGGGAGCTACGAGCACACGTGGCAAGCCCTGACGGCGATGGGCCGCCTCTTCCGCACGGTCGCACTTGAGGTGGCTGCCCACTTTGCTTTCGACTATCCGCAGGGTGATGATGAGCGGGTGAGTGCGTTTTTCGGAGTAGGGAGTAGGGAGTAGGGAGTAGGGAGTAGGGAGTAGGGAGTAGGGAGT
>CAZXQZ010000268.1:0-5454 GCA_964642445.1 uncultured Anaerolineae bacterium | reverse complement strand
CTGCCGCTGCTGATTTCGGGGCAGTGGGACTGGTGGGAGGCCTGGGTGTATGCCCTGGTCGGCATCTTTGGCTTCGTTATCAGCCGCCTGCTGGTGGCGCGGCGCCATCCTGACCTGATTGCCGAGCGAGCGCGATTCCTGCAGCAGCCCGATGCCAAGCCCTGGGATAGGCGTTTGGCTCTGCTGCTCGGCATCGGGGGTGCGCTGATTCCGCTGGTCGCCGGACTGGACGCACGCTTTGACGGGTTCGGGTCGGTCAGCCTGGCGGCGATCCTGCTGTCGCTGCTGGTGGTCCTGGCCGGCTACGTGCTGGCCTCCTATGCCCTGGTCGAAAACCGCTTCTTCTCCGGCATGGTGCGCATCCAGACCGATCGCGGACACCACGTCGTTTCCAGCGGCCCCTACCGCTGGCTGCGCCATCCCGGTTACGCCGGTGCGCTGCTGACCTACCTGGCGACACCGATTTTTCTCGCATCGGCCTGGACGTTCGTGCCGGTGCTGTTTACGACCGTCGTGATCGTAATCCGCACCAGGCTCGAGGATCGAACGCTGCACGAGGAGCTGCCCGGCTACCGCGAATACGCCCAGCGGACACGCTATCGTCTGCTGCCCGGTGTCTGGTAATCGAGAGGTCACAACATGCAAGAGATAGAGGCGGAGTTTGCGCGCGAACTGGCCTGGACGCGTACGCACATGCCGAAACTGCACCGTGCCCTGGCGGACCTGCCCGACCTGCGCGGCGTGCGCATGGCGTTGAGCACACATCTCGACATCAAGATGGTTCCGCTGCTGGAGGGCCTGCGGCAGAAGGGTGCGCAGCTCTACGTAACGACCTGCAACCCGCAAACGGTACGCGATGAGGTCGTGGCTCACTTGCAGGCAGCCGGCATCACCGTCGACGCCTGGCACGGCATGCCGGTGGACGCCTACCAGCAGGCAATCGACAACGCCCTCGATTGGCAGCCGACCCACCTGTGCGAGATGGGCGCCGACCTGACGGTGGCACTGCATCGACGCCCGATAGTGGTCTCTGGTGTACGTGCAAGCCTGGAGGCGACCGGTTCGGGTATCACGCGCCTGGCGGGTCTGGTCCCCCACTATCCCATCTTCAACTGGGATGACCTGCCGGTCAAAGAGGGCCTGCACAACCGGCATATGGTCGGCCTGACCACCTGGCACATGTTCTTTACCCGCACGCGGCTGACCCTGCACGAAAAGCGGGTCGTCATCGTGGGTTTCGGTTCGGTGGGGCGTGGCCTGGCCGGCGCCGCACGCGCCTACGGCGGCACGGTCTGCATTGTCGAGCGTGATCCCGGCCGCGCCCTCGAAGCACGTTACGCCGGTTGGGACGTGCAGGACCTGGAAGACGCCCTCCGCGCCGCGGACGTGATCGTGACCGCCACCGGTGCGCACGGCGTGATCCAGGCGGAACATCTGCGGCTGCTCAAGGAGGGTGTGTTCCTGCTCAACGTGGGCCACCACGCCGACGAGATCGACGTGGCCGCGCTGTACGGACATCCCCACCGCCCTGTCATGCCGTTCGTCGAGGCGATCGACCTGGGCGGACGAACCGTGTATCTCATTGCCGGTGGCTCGATGGCCAACCTGACCGCCGGCCAGGGTGACAGTCTCAACGCCTTCGACGTGACGCTGGCCGTGCTGACGGCGGGCATCGGGCACATCGTGGGGGCGGGTGCAGTGGCGCCGGCCGGTGTGCACGTTCTGCCGCGCACAGTGTGGGAACGCGTGTTATGACCGGCGGTTGTCGGATGGCAGGACTCTGACGAACATGAAATCATCGCGCTTCACAATCAATCATGACCTGCTCGCGCAAGCCCGCGCCGCCCTTCAGGCACGAAACCGGCTCTATTGGGTGGTTGGTGGGGCCGGTGCCGGCAAGACCACCGTTTGCCAGGTTCTGTCCGCCACGCATGGCATCGGAATTTATGACATGGATGCCCACATCTACGGCGACTACCACGCACGATTTTCGCCGGAACGGCATCCCGTCAACGACGCCTGGTCTACGGCGGCCAACAGCCTGGCCTGGCTTCTGGATATGACGTGGGACGAATTCGACAACTTCAACCAGGCGGCGCTGCCTGAGTATCTGGACCTGCTCGTCGAGGACCTGGCCGGTACAGCGACTGACGTCGGTGTGCTGATCGATGGGGGCATTTGTAACCCGGCGCTGGTTGCCCGTGTCATCCCGGCGCGGCAGATCGTCTGTCTGGCGGCCCCAGAAGGCGCTTCCGCCGCCGTCTGGGAAGCCGAAGACCGGCGTCCCATGAAGGATGCGGTTCGCCAGCTCCCGCGGGGTGAGGCCGCGTGGCAGAAATTCCTCCAATTCGACGCATGCATCACGGCCACGATCCTGGCGGAATGCCGGGAAAACGACATCGCGATCTGCGCCAGGCGCGGATCTGAACCAGTGGATGCCTGTGCGGGACGGGTAGCGCACCTACTGGGAATACGATAGAACTGCCGGAGCATACTCTGTCCATTGGGCGTGCCCAGGGAGTCGCACTCGAATATGGATGGCTGAACGCCGCTGGACTGCAGCACTCGGATAGATGGGCCATAGTGAAGAGCGTCTGGCAGCTTTTGGTGTTGGAAGAATACCCCGGTATAATCAGAATTCGGAATGCGTGACAAAGGAGGACACCTATGATAGCCGTTCGGAGTGTACAGGAGGTGATCGCAGGGGCGGTAACTGTTAAACTTCCAGCGCATTTCCTCGGTAAGCGAGTGGAGGTGATTGTCCTTCCCCTCGAAGAGGACGCTCAGGAACCAGGGCAACTTCAACGCCTGCTATTGACTGCTCCGACTCTGTCAGATGACGAGCTGCAGGGATACACCCAAGTTAGGGAATGGATGAGCCAGTGGACCGTGAACGAGTACTAGTAGACACGTCGATCTTGATCGACCACCTGCGGCAGAAAGACAAAGAGCACAGCCCCTTCTACCGAACAACGCAACGCTTTGACTGTTCGATTTCGGCCGTCACCGAATTTGAATTCCGCGTTGGGGGAACCGCTGCGAATCGGGAATTCATGGCATCCCTGCTCGCTCTCACACCAGTCCTGCCTTTTGATTCTGAGTGTGTTCGAGTCGCAGTCGATCTCTACCAGAACCTTAGAGTCATCAATCGACTGATTGTGTTGCCGGACCTGTTCATCGCGGCCACCGCTATTGCCAACGGTTTACCTTTGCTCACACTAAACCTATCACACTTCGAACGAGTCAATACACTGACGCTGCTAGACCCCGTGCACGGCGCGGGTTGACCGCTCGAGGTGGGATGACACTTGCAGCATGTCCTGCCTCGGTCGACCGCATAATGTCATGCAACAGCACGTGAGCCGACCGGTACTTTAGAAGAATCAGAGTCACGATGCTGCCCATGGCCGGAATGTCTGCGTCCCCAGTCAATTCCTCAGGATCAGCTCTGCGGCGTTTTTGCCCGATTGTGCGACATTGTAGATTCCGGACGGGCCCACCCAATGGCCCGCCAGGTACAGGCCTTCGACGAACGGCACGCGCTGCGACCAGCGCTGCGTGCTCGTGTAGCTCCAGCCAACCGGCGCACCGAGGGCGTTCAACGTGTAGCGGTGCAGCGTCAGCGGGGCGGCGTTCATGATTCTTTCCCTTCCACAGGACCAGCGAGCACTATTGGCCGCCTTCACGGATGACCTGGCTGACATCCGCATTGAGTACCACATCCTCGACCGTAAACACCGCCCACGGTTTGCCCTGGTCGAACCAGGTGACTGCACCGGTGACCGGAATCTCGGTGCCGCGCACCGTGCGCCAGTTCGACGATTCGTTGAGCCAGGGGGTCTTCTCGACGCGCTTCGAGTCCTTGTAGCGCATCGACTCGAGCATGTGCAGCCGGCCGCTGGTAGGATCGAAGCGGACCACGAAGGTCTGCTCGCCGTCGCCAAAGGGCACAACCAGCAGTGCTGTGTTCTCGTCCACCGGCTCCCAGCGCACGCGTGGATCGGTGACCAGCACCGCCGGCAGCCAGACATATTCAGCCCACAGGCTCAGGTTGGCGGCCTGGTCGATTTGAAAACAAAACTCCCCCGCCATGGGGAGAGTTTTGACCTGGTCAAGTGGACAGGGCCATGAGCGGCTGGCGTTGATTTACCGCAGGTTCATCAGGAAACTCAGACTCGGCAGAAAGAAGTACTCACCACCGCGCAGGGTGACCCATTGGGCGAACTGGTACTGTACCAAGGGATCGGCCCCATTAAAATCGTTGCGCTGCCCGTAGACCTTGGGCCAATGCTGGGGCGTCGTGGGCTGCTGGCCGAAGGGTGCCTGCCCGACGACCGGATCCAACCCCGTGCCTTGGTGCAGGAACTGCTCGTTGTTGGACCATGCCGCCTGGATGAACTCGAACTGGTCGACGATGCTGCTCTGCATGCAGATGAAAAGCAGCCCCACCTCTTCGCTCGCGGGCGGATCGATGTCGAGTGGGCCAAAGCTAATGGCGCGGCGGGCGATGCGGCGCGAGCTTTCTTCGGTCAGCGGACTGCTGAAGGCGCGGGCCTTGTCACCGCGGGGATTGGTCTTGCGCGTGTGGGCGTGGTACGGGCACTTGAGCCCATCGACGTCCTGGTCGTAGTTCCAATTGTTGGGCTCGTTGGTCCAGCCGTCGACCGCTTGCAGAGCCACGGGTGTGCCATCCTTGAATCGGCCCATGACGTACGCCTGGGCCAGCGCCAGGTCGCCGTCGCCGGGCGAGGCCTGAGGATCACGCGCCTGTAGGAGCCTGGTGGCCAGCTCAGCGATGCTCTGTTTGTAACCTTGCACGTCTTGCAGCAGCTTACGGTAGACCAGGTAACTGCCGTAACCAAAGGCATCGCCGTTGGGGTCTTTGACCAGGACCAATCCGAGCGGTGCACTCGGGTCATACTGGTCGAACCCGCCGCTGTTGAGTCGCGATGCTTCGATGTCTTTGGCGAAAAACAGCGGCTGGCTGACGCCATCGGCGTAACCAAAGTGCTCATGCGTCGCCGTAGATTTATCCTCGACGGCCTGCCCATTGGCATCCAGGCGCAGTGCGGCGCCTGTCTCCATGAATACGAACTGAACGGCGCCACGCGTTCTTCTCATGCTTGCCATGATGCGATCGAGGGTTGCTTGCAGCGTGTCGTGGTTGTCATCGGCCAGAATCAACAACGCATCCAACTGGTTCTGAAACTCGGGCTGCCATCGTTCGATGGGTGGATCGTTGAGCGCGGCAATCGAGCCGCGTGCGCCGCCACGGAAGCTCGGATCGTTGGGTGTGGCCGCCGGGTCCATACCCAGGTTCTGGTACCCACTAAATGACAGGGCGAAGTTGACGAATGTGCCACCGTCGACGCCGGATGCGCGGAAGGCCGCGGCGTGCTGCCACTGCTTCATGGCCGACGTCGCCCGGGGGGCCACCTGTGTGCGCAACCAGGT
>CAZXQZ010000267.1:2495-5489 GCA_964642445.1 uncultured Anaerolineae bacterium | reverse complement strand
TCTTGCTTTTTGTGCAAGAATTTCACTGAGTAGAACCTACTCCGTCCTCCCCACTCCCCACAGGCGGGCGGCGATGGTGGCCAGGTCGGCGAACTCGCGGACGTCGGGGTCTGCCTCCAGGCGGTCGCTGATTTGGCGGGCCAGGTCGGCCACCTGCTCGAGGCTGCTGTCCTTGGCCCAGTACGAGTTGCGCAGGATTTCGGCGAATTCGGCGGCGGTGGCGGCGAGCTGGAAGTGGGACGAGGCAGCGTCGAAGGCGCTGCGGAAGTCCTCACGACTAAGCGCCCGCGACTGTTCCGTAACCTCGTCGGTTTCCGGATCGGCGTAACGAATGCGCACGGTGAGGGCATCACCGGCGGCCTCGTCGTGGAATTTGACCTCGTACAGCGCCGTGACGCTGTGGCCGGCACCGACTTCGCCCGCATCGACGGTGTCGTCACGGAACTGGTCGTCGGCGATGTCGCGGTTTTCGTAGCCCAGCAGGCGGTAGCGGCTGACGACCGCCGGATCGAACTCGACCTGCACCTTGGCGTCGCGTGCAATCACCTGCAGCATGCCGGTCAGGTTCTGCACGAAGACGCGGCGGGCTTCGTCCAACGTGTCGACGTAGGCGTAGTTGCCGTTGCCCTTGTCGGCCAGCTGCTCCATCAGCACGTCGTTGAAGTTGCCCATGCCAAACCCGATCGTCGACAGGTAGATGTCGCGCGCCGCGTAGTCCTCGATCGTGCGCAGGATCGAGTCGGGACCGGTGTTGCCGACGTTGGCCACACCGTCGGAGCAGAGGATCACGCGGTTGATCGCATCAGGATCGAAAGCCCGCGCCGCCATCTGGTAAGCCAGCTGCAGGCCCGCCTCGGCGTTGGTTGCGCCTTCCGGCTGCAGCCGCTCGATGGCGTCCAGGATCACTTCCGGCTCGGCCGCCGAGGTGGGGTTCAGAATGGTGTGCGCCGTGGAGCCGTACACGACGAGGGCCACCTGGTCGGTGGGACGCAGTTCATTTACCAGGAGCCGCAGCCCGCGTTTGACGAGACCCAGGCGGTTCTCCAGGTCCATCGAGCCCGAAACGTCGACGACGAAGGTCAGGATGGCATCTTTGCGTTCCTCGGCCGCCAGGCGGCGCGCCTGCAGACCGACCTTGACCAGCCAGTACTTCTCGCCGCCAAAGGGTGAGGGTGCCCCCTCCAGGTAAATGCCAAAATCACCCTTTTCCGGGTCGGGATAGTTCATGTTGAAGTAGTTGAGAACCTCTTCCACACGCACGGCATCGGGGTCTGGCAAAAAGCCATCGCTCAGGAAGCGGCGGATCACGGTGTAAGACGCCGTGTCCACGTCCATGGCAAAGGTCGACAGGGCGTCGTCCTCGGTATCGATGAAGGGATTGGTGCCGTAGTTTTGGAAGAAGGTCAGGTCATACGGTTCATCGTTGACGTTGCTCGTGCCGCCGCTCGAACAGCAGGGCACGGTACTGCCACTTACCGCCAGCGGTGCAGCGGCCTCGTTCACGGTCTGGACCTGTTTTTCGGCCGGCAGCGCCTGCCGGTCCCGTGTCGGGACCTGCGTGGCCATCGGTACGGTTGTGGGCACCATGGGAATGGTGGGTGTTGCGGGTGGCAAAGCCGTCGTGCAGCCCGCCGTCAGAATCGCGACGATCAACAGACTCATCACAAGCGGTTTCCAGGTGTGCATGGTTCTCCCCTTTTCGATCTCGATGCACACGCGGCCGTTGCCCACATGACGCCAGGCGGGGCAAGCGCCTGGGTCATATCCACGTTGTTCGTGCGGTGGCGTGTTGGGTGCCGCTTCGATGCGTGCGGCGCACTCTAGACGCCAACCGTGGGTCTTATGTTCCTTTCGATTCTGTCATCTTCGCACAAAGTGGTGTTCATGGGTGCTGTCCTGCGTCTTCCCCTGGTGAGGCGTTAGCCGCTGGCGGGTGTGTGAGTTTGGACAGACGCAGCCCAGGCCACGCGCTCGGCCAGGGCAATGGCCCCCAGCACACCGGCGCGGCCGCCCAGGGCGGTGGGGACGATGTATTGGTCGATGTGGTCCAGCAGGGCCGGCGTGGTGATGTAGCCGTTCGACACCCGCTGCACCGCCTGGCGCACGCGGGGGAACAGGTGCGGCTGCATCATCACCCCGCCGCCGAGCACGATGCGCTGCGGCGACACGATATAAATGTAGTTGACCAGGGCCAATGCCAGGTAATGCGCCTCCAGGTCCCAGGCAGGATGGTCGGCTGGCAGCTGCTCAGCGGGCAGCTGCCAGCGCGCCTGCAGAGCCGGCCCCGCCGCCAGGCCTTCCAGGCAGTCGCCGTGAAACGGACACACCCCCGGGAAAGGATCCTGCGACCAGTCGTGGGGTACCGGGATGTGTCCCATCTCCGGGTGCATGAGCCCGTGCACCAGCTGGCCACCGACCATCCCACCCCCGCCAATCCCCGTGCCCACCGTCAGGTAGACGAAGGTGTCCAGGCCCTGCGCCGCACCCCAGCGGTGCTCACCCAGGGCGGCGGCGTTGGTATCGGTGTCGAAGCCAACCGGGAGCCCGAGCGCGCGGGCCATCGTGCCGGCCACGTCACACTGCTCCCACCCCGGCTTGACCGTCGTCGTGACAAAACCAAACGTCGATGAGGAGGGGTCGAGATCGACCGGCCCAAAGCAGCCGATCCCCAGCGCCGCCAGGGAGTGGTATTCACGCTGGGCCACAAAAAAGTCTACCGCCCGCCCCAGCGTTTCGTCTGGTGTCGTCGTCGCCAACCGCACCTCGGCCCGCACATCCCCCGGCCCCGTCCCCACCGCACACACAAACTTCGTGCCCCCACCCTCGATCCCCCCGTACAACCGCTCCATCACACTCCCCTCCTTGCACATATTTCATTCTCTCGTTTGCGTACGCGTCCACCCCACCGGCGATCGTGCCATCACGCTCCCCCTCCTTGCACATATCGCATTCACCATTCTACCACCATCCCCACCCGCCAATCCAAAATCCAAA
>CAZXQZ010000267.1:0-2395 GCA_964642445.1 uncultured Anaerolineae bacterium | reverse complement strand
AATCCAAAATCCAAAATGACTTGACCTTCCTCCCCAGATGCGGTAAGCTTAACTCACCATGCCAGATCAACTGCTCGCCAATCGTTACCGCCTCGAAACCGAGCTGGGCCGTGGCGGCATGGGCACTGTCTACCGTGCCCACGACACCGTGCTCGAACGTGATGTTGCAGTGAAGGTATTGAGTGGCTCCGAACTCGGCACCGCAGGACGAGCGCGCCTGCTGCGCGAGGCCCAGCTGGCGGCCAGCCTCGATCATCCCAACATCGTCAGTATCTACGATGCCGGCGAAGCCGATGGCACACCCTACATCGTGATGCAGCTCATCAGCGGGCATTCGCTGCACGAGCGGCCCCCCCGCACAATAGAACAGATTGTCGCCGTTGCGCGCCAGGTCTGCGCCGCACTGGACCACGCCCACGCGCGCGGGATCGTGCATCGCGACCTCAAACCGGAAAACATCCTGTTGACCGCCGATGGCACGGCCAAACTGATGGACTTTGGCCTGGCCCGTTCGGCCACCAGCCGGCTCTCCAGCGAAGGCGCATTGATCGGCACCGTGTTCTACCTGGCGCCCGAACAGGCCCTGGGCGAAACCGTCGATGGACGGGCTGACCTGTACGCGCTCGGTGTCCTGCTCTACGAGCTGCTCACGGGCCGGCTCCCCTTCACCGGGGATGACCCCCTGGCCATCGTCGCCCAGCACCTGCACGCGCCAGTGGTACCCCCCAGCACCTACAATCCGGTCGTGTCGGCGGCCCTGGATACACTGGTCGTTCAGTTGATGAGTAAACGACCCGCCGACCGGCCCGCCTCGGCCACGGTCACAGGTCGCGCCCTTGAGGCGTTGTTGCTCGCGCCGGCTGGGGCTGCCGGCCCCACCACGCCGCTCGATCGTATTGCCCGCGGCCGCATGATTGGACGGAGCCACGAGCTGGCAGAAGGCACACGCCTGTGGCAGCTGGCGGTGGCTGGCAGTGGCCAGGTCCTGCTGATCAGCGGCGAACCGGGCATCGGCAAAACGCGCCTGGCGCGCGAGTTCGTGGCGCGTGCCGAGATTGGCCGGGCCACGGCGTTGAGTGGTGAATGTTACGCCGAAGGGGGTGCACCCTACGCCCCCATCGCGCAGCTCCTGCAGAACGCCGCCGCTCACCAGCCGGCCTTGTTCGCCGACCCCGGTCCCCTGCCCGCTACGGTGCTTGCCGACCTGGTCACCCTGGCACCGGCACTGCGCACCTGCTGTCCGAACGTACCCACCAATCCCCCGCTCGAGCCGGGCGCCGAGCAGCAGCGCCTGTTCAGCAGCATGGTCACGCTGTGCGAGACCTTGTGTAACGTGGCGCCGGTTCTGCTGCTGCTGGAAGACGTTCACTGGGCCGACAGCGGCACCTTGAACCTGGTGCGTCACCTGTCCCGTCACGTGCCACGGCTGCGCCTCCTGCTCATTCTGACCTACCGTGAAGTCGAGCTCGATGAATCGCGCGCCCTGAACGACATTCTGCACGATCTGACGCGCGCCCGCCTGGCTACGCGCCTCAAGCTGCACCGCCTCAGTCAGGAACAGACGCAAAGCCTGCTGGCGGCGATGTTCAGCGCCGATATTTCGCCCGACTTCCTGGACAGTATCTACCGCGAAACGGAGGGCAACCCCTTCTTCGTCGAGGAAGTCTGCAAAGCCCTGGTCGAAGAAGGCCAGCTGTTCGTCGATGCCGGGCATTGGCACCGCCGCACGCCCGAGGCACTGCACGTTCCCCAGAGTATCCGCGTCGCCATTCAGGCGCGCGTCAGTAAACTCCCGCTGCCGGCCCAGGATGTGCTGCGCCTGGCCGCGATCTTCGGGCGTGAGTTCGATTATGCAGCCCTGGCTGCGGTCAGCGACCTGGACGAGGACACGCTCATCGACGCCCTGGAAGCGGCCGCGCGCGCCCAGTTGATTCACGAGGTCACCGCGGTTCGTGCTGGACTCTTTGCGCAGGCGCCGAGCTTTGCTTTTGCGCATGCCCTGATTCCGGGTACGCTGCGCGAGACCATGAGCACGATGCGCCGGCAGCGCCTGCACCGCCGGGTCGCCCAGGCCCTGGAACACCTCTATCCCGACCGGCTGGCGGAGCTGGCACCGGTGTTGGGGCGGCATTTCGCCGAAGCCGGCGACCACGCGCGCGCCGCCGACTACCTGCTGCACGCAGGTGACCGGGCACGAGCCCTCTTTGCCTATGTCGAAGCGATCCACGCCTACGAACAAGCGCTGGAATACCTGCGAGAGCAGGACCAGGTCGAACAGGCCGCACGCACCCTCATGAAACTGGGCCTGATCTACCACACCATGCTCGATTTCACGCGCGCCCGCCAGGCGTACCACGAAGGGTTCGAGCTGTGGCAGCGCGCCAGTCAGGTGCCG
>CAZXQZ010000266.1:0-5522 GCA_964642445.1 uncultured Anaerolineae bacterium | reverse complement strand
TGAACATCGACCCGGTGGACGACTGCACCTTCTGGTACGTCAACCAGTGGGTACCGACGACCTCGTCAGTAGGCTGGCGCCTGCGCATCGGTGCGTTCAAGTTCCCCAGCTGCGGTGGCGGCGGCGGTGCATCGATCTCCCTGGTCAAGACGGTCGGCACGCAGGCCGGCGTCTGCGCCAACACGAGCAACATCACCGTCCCGCAGGGCACCACCGTCTACTACTGCTACACCGTGACCAACACCGGTAACGAGGCGCTGGGTCTGCACACCCTGACCGACGACGTGCTCGGCACGATCTTCTCGGGCCTGGCCTACAACCTGGCCCCTGGTGCCAGCGTCAACACGGTCCAGGCCGGGCTGTCGATTCCGTACGTCGCCAACGCCAATACGACCAACGTCGGCACCTGGCTGGCTTACAATGCCGGTGGCTCGCAGGCAACAGCGACCAGCACGGCAGTCGTCAACGTCGTCCCGCCGCGCTGCCCCGCTGGCAGCCACGAAGTGACGCTGGTCACCGAGGGCTTCGATGGCAGCTTCCCGCCGGCCGGCTGGGTCGTCGCCAACAGCACGACCAACTGTGTGGCCCCGGGTGTGCCCGACTGGACCAACACCGATCCCGGTGCGCGCGGCAACCTGACCGGTGGCAGCGGCCTCTTCGCCATCGCTGACAGCGATGCCTGCGGCTCCACCAGCATCATGAATGCCCAGATGTGGTCGCCGGTGCTGAACCTGAGCAACTTCACCAACCCGCTGGTCACCTACTACACCGACTACAACGACATCAGCTCGACGAGCGACGTGGCTGACCTGGACTTCAGCACCGACGGTGGCTCCACCTGGACCAACCTGATCTCCTGGAACGAAGATCACCGCGGCCCACTCATGGTCGAGCAGCCGTTCGCCGCTGACGGCCAGGCCAATACCGTTGTGCGCTGGAACTACACCAACGCGACGTGGGACTGGTGGTGGGAAGTCGATGACGTCGTCATCACCGCCTGTGAGCCTGATACCCCGACCGCGGTCGAAATGAGCGACTTCGAAGACAGCGCACCGGCCGCCACCCCGTGGTTGCCCATTACGCTGGCTTTGGGTCTCGCAACAGCCGCGGGCCTGATCCTGCGCCGCCGTATGGCACGCTAAACTTCGCTTCTGAAACCTGCGTCCCCAACACTGGGGACGCAGGTGCAAGAAGAAAACAGCATCGACTCTGCAACCGTAACCATTCACACCACGGTGCTGATCTGCGGGACCTGCCTGATCTACTCCCTCCCAGCTGCCCACATCACTTTGCCGATTTCCCCACCCCAGATTATAATAGCCCCAAATCATCCAAAATCTAAAATCCACCTCCCCCACCAAGGAGCCCATCATGTCCTTATCACTCCTGACCGGTCTCACCCTGCTTGTACTGGGAATCATCGTCTGGTTGTTCGGCCGCCGCATGTGGATCCTCGGCGCGGGCGCGGGCGCCCTGCTCGGCTTTGGCCTGCTGCGCCTGTTTCCCGGCCTGGCCGACGGTTTTGCCGGTTTCCTGATCGTCGCCGGCATGGCCGTGCTCTTCGGCGTCCTCGGCTTCATCGGCAAAGCCTTCGCCAAACTGCTCGCGATGATCCTCGGCTTCATCATCGGTGGCGGTCTGGCCTTAGGCTTTGTGGATTTCCTGGGACTCGATTCCGTCTTAGTGACCTGGATTCTGGCCCTGATTGGCGGTGTCATCGTTGCCCTGATCTTCGCCCGCTTCCTCGACTGGGCCCTGATCATCTTCGCCGCTCTGCTCGGTTCCATGCTCATCGCACGCGGCGGCCTGATTGCCTTCCCCAACCTGCTAACCGGCACCAGCGGCACTATCATCGTTCTTATCCTGACCGCTATCGGCATCTACTACCAATACCGCCAGTCCAAACCAGCGTCAAAATGAAGTATGGACCATGAAAGGTAATTCTTGACTCGTCCCCATTCATTTCATTAACAACTTCCGAAGCCGACCCCAACCAGACGCAGCGCAGCACGAAAACGCCGCACGGGCGGTCGGTATGAGCCGTGAGGTGTAAAGAAACGGCGTAAGGAAACAAGGCGCAAAGAAACGGCGTAAGAAGCAAGGCGTAAGCCATACATCGAAAGTCGTGAGGCGTAAGGTCAAAACGATCAGCCTACTCCTTACTCCGACCGAGTACGAGTACGAGTAGGAGGGTACTCCCTACTCCCTACTCCCTACTCCCTACTCCGTACTCCCTACTCCCAACCCTGGAGGCAACACATGCAAGTTCGTTCAAGTCGTCCATCTCTCCCCCGCTGGCTGCTCGTTCTCTGCCTGCTCGCCGTGGTGGCCCTGGCTTTACCCCCCAGCCTGCACGCGCAGGAGCCAGAGACATCCCAGGTACTCCGTTTGCAGTGGGGCACTTTCGATCCCACCCGCGGCGCGGTGACCCCACCCAGCGGCGAGTTCGGCCTGGACAACCCGGCCGCCAGCCGCTACCAGATCGTCCAGTTCACTGGACCGGTCGAAGACAGCTGGAAAGCCGGCCTGGCTGTGGCTGGCCTTGAGCCGCTCATCTACGTGCCGGACAATGCGTTCATCGCGCGCGCGGCCACCGGCACCGACCTGGCCAACGCCGCAGCCCTGCCCTTCGTGCGCTGGGTCGGCGCGTATTACCCGGCGTACAAGGTGAGCCCTTACCTGCTCGAGGCCAACGCCGAAGCGGCGGACAGTATCACAATCGTGGACGTGCTCGGCTTCCCCGGTGAAGATGCTGACGCCCTGGCCAAGGCGATCACCGCCCTGGGCGCCACCGTCACCAGTGCGGCCGACCATGGCTGGGGGCCGGTGCTGCGCGTGCAGCTGCCGTCGACCGCCGTAGCCGCCGTGGCTCAGTTGGAGGCGGTGCAGTGGTTCGAGCCGGTCTATCCCATGGAACTGGCCAACGACGTGGGCCGCAACATCATGACGGTCAACACGGCCTGGGCGCGCATGGCCAGCCAGGGGGTGAATCTCTACGGTAACGGGCAAACCGTTGCCGTGGCAGACACCGGGCTCGACACCGGGAACCTGAATACGATCAACATCGACTTCGCCGGCCGCGTCGTCGCCACCTATCCCCTGGGTCGCCCGGGCGACTGGAGCGATCACGATGCGCACGGCACCCACGTCGCCGGCTCGGTTCTGGGCAATGGCCGCAACTCCGGCAGCAACCCGGCCACGCACAACTACGCCAGCTCGTTCGCCGGCGCGGCCCCCGAGGCAAACCTGGTTTTCCAGTCCCTCGAGGATGCGAACGGCGGCCTGGGCGGTATCCCCAATAACCTGAACAACCTCTTCAATCCACCCTACGGTGATGGCGCGCGCCTGCACACCAACAGCTGGGGCGGACCGACCGGGATCAGCGGCGGGGTGTACCAGTACGGCGGTTACACCACCTTTGCCCAGCAGGTCGACCAGTTCACCTGGGGCCACAAGGACATGGTCGTTCTCTTTGCGGCGGGCAATGAAGGCACCGACCGCAACGCCAACGGTGTCATCGACCCCGATTCGATCGGCTCACCCGGCACGTCCAAGAACTCGATCACCGTCGGCGCCAGTGAAAACGAGCGCAGCAGCGGCGGCTACAACCCGGGCGGTCCCTGTTACCTGTGGGGCAACTGCTGGCCCAGCGACTACCCGGTCGACCCCATCCGCAACGATCGCCTTTCGGACAATGCCTCCGGCCTGGCCGCCTTTTCGAGCCGCGGTCCCACCGACGACGGCCGCATCAAGCCGGAAGTGGTCGCGCCAGGCACCAACATCGTCTCCGTGCGTTCGCGCGGCAGCGGTGCCGGCACCGGCTGGGGGGTCTACAACAGCAACTACGTCTACCAGGGCGGCACCAGCATGGCAACGCCGCTTACCGCCGGCGCCACCACGCTCATCCGCCAGTGGCTGCAGTCGGTGCGCAGCATCAGCAATCCACCCGCGGCGCTCGTCAAAGCGGTGCTGATCAACGGCGCCCGCAACATCGCACCCGGTCAGTACGGCACCGGCAGCACGCAGGAGATCCCCACCAGCCGGCCGAACAACGTTACTGGCTGGGGCCGCGTCGACGTCGCCAGCGCCGTCGCACCCGAGTCGCCGCTGCGCATCCAGCTGGTCAACGACACCGGCGGTGTCAACACCAACCAGACCAAAACCTACCAGTTCACGATCAACAATACGCTGGAGGCGCCGCTGGCCGAGGCGGGCACGGTGGCACAGGCACCCAAGCCGGTCGGGCCGGATAGCGCGCCGACAATCCCGGTCAAGCAGGTCGAAGAAGGCGAGCACCTGCTCCCGGTCATCCCCGCCATCGAGCAGCCGCAGACCGAGCTGTTGGGCAACCCCGGTTTCGAATTGGGACGCACCGTGTGGACCTCCACCGGCCCGTATCCCAACATCTATCCCTCTTCGCAGATACCGGTGCACAGCGGCAACTGGGGTGGCTGGCTGGGTGGTTATCACAACGCCGATGACCAGCTGTTCCAAAGTGTCAGCGTGCCATCCAGTGCGACGGCCGCCACGCTCAGCTTCTGGGTCTACTCGCAGACAGAGGAACAAAGCACGGGGTACGATTACTTCACCCTGCAGATCATCGATCCGGTCAACGGCAGCCATTACGTCGACGCGTTCAGCATCGATGCCTATCCGGCAACCAACGCCTGGCAGTACAAGACCTACAATCTGACCAGCAGCCAGGTCAACGCGATCAAGGGTAAGACGGTGCGCGTGCGCTTCCGCACGGTGACCGATTTCTCGCTGCTCTCCAACTTCTACATCGACGACGTCAGCTTCGACGTCAGCAGCGGGCCGGTGGCGCAGCGCCGCGGCTTCCTGCCCATGGCAGCCAGGAACTTCGGCAGCACCGGCGGCGGCACAGGACCGCTGCGCGTCAGCCTGGTGTGGACCGACTATCCGGGCAATCCCGGTGCATCACGCACGCTGGTCAACGACCTGGACCTGGAAGTGGTCTCGCCATCCGGCACCGTCTACCGCGGCAACGGCGGCAGCGCCGACCGGGTCAACGTCATCGAGACGGTGTTCATCGACCAGGCCGCCAGCGGTCGCTGGACGGTGCGCGTCAAGGGGTACAACGTCCCACAGGGCAGCCAACCCTTTGCCCTGGCTGTCACCGGCAAAAACCTGACCAGCCCCTAACCACTCACCCGCGCCGGCCCGTGCAATCGACCGCCGACGCCCCATCTATTCGAACAGGCACCCGGTCTCTCCCCCAAGACCGGGTGCCTTCATCACCACGAAATACTTTTTTGACCGCCAATCACGCCAATCTTCGCCAATAATTCATCTTCTGCAACACCGCACGTTACCATTACGGCGCGCCCAATGCCACCCTCTATTCTCACACTCCAACCCCCAACCTTTATCATCCATCCTCCAACCCCCATCCTCCACCCTCCAACCTCCAACCTCCATCCTCCAACCTCCACCCTCCAACCTCCAACCTCCAACCTAAAATCGAACCACCCTCACCCCCAACACGTCCACGCAACTCCCCG
>CAZXQZ010000265.1:2191-5580 GCA_964642445.1 uncultured Anaerolineae bacterium | reverse complement strand
ATGACCCTGGCCGCCATCGACGTTCTGCTCGACGACATTCCAACCCATGGGGTGTGCTTTTTTCCCCTGGAAGATGCGGAAGTGTTTCATCAACCCCAGAACCGGGAAATATCCCGGCGCACCGCATTTCGCCTCGCACAGGTCGCCGCAAGCCGCTGGCAGCAGCTGCCCGCGAGTGAAACAGAGCAGCACAGAAGCGCCTTTGGCAATCGCATCGTCCAGCTCTGTCTGCCACTGGCACTGGCAACCTACCAGGATGCGGACCTGGTTGCCCTGCGTTTCGATCTTACCGACTTGAACAACCTGCACACGATCGACCGTGTGGCAAGACCGGTCTTCAATCGACCGGGTGACCCAAACGATATGCAGAGCCATGAGGACTTGGAAGACGAGGAATGGGTTGCTGGTCTCGAAGAAATTCTGTTGATTTTGCCGGCTCTCGATCGTCATAGTTACCGTCTGTTGCGATTCCGTCCGGCCCTACGGCAGTTTGCCGAGTGTGAGCTTGTCCCGGCTATTTGTCGCGGCTTAGCACAACGCTGCTGGCAGTTGTGGAATACCGCAGGGGACGTGAGACTCCAACACGCCGCTTATGCCCTGGCTGCCGAGGCCTGGCTCGAGGATCAAGATGCCGCCGATCTGGTCGCCATCTTTCCTGATCAGGATTTCGATCGATTTGCCCGCCACGGACAGGCTCGCGCCGTCAGCCGTGGGCATATGTCCAGGGCAGCCGAAAAGCGCACCTGGTGCAGCCTGGAAGATATTTTGCGCGACGAGCAATCGGTGCCCGCCGGGCCTGTCTTTGCCATCCCCGTTCTGGAGTCGCTGCTGCGCCAGCGTGGCGCCACTGTCGTGTTCGACCTGGGGCCACTGCTCTGGCAGGCCGAACGCTATGCCGACCTGGCGCGCACCTTCTGGCTCCTGTCACGCGACTTGCTCGAGCCACCCAACGCCGACTGGCGACGGGTTGGCGCGTCGAATGCCGCTATCATCGATCTGGCACAGCGCGCCGCCCTCATCTACGGCCTGGGCAACCCGTGGGCCTGGCGCCAGGGGCGCTCCAGCCTGCTTGTCGCCGATTGTTATGCCCACCTCGATCGCTGCCTGGCCCGACAGGAACAGATCGCACCGGGCACCTCACACAGCGCCTACTACGCCGCGTTGCGTTCGTGGTATGGCTGTGCCCTGGCCGAGGACGTCCGGGGCAACCTCTCGCGCGTAATCGAACTGAGCGACACATCCTTGCTGGCTTCCAGGGATGACGACCTCACCGCCGGGGCGACCAGCGAGTCGCAAACTGCTGCCCACTTGAGTGCCGCGGCACGCTGCCTGCTGCCGGGCACCACGGAGACGTCACCGGGCACCAGGAAGATCACCAACGTCACTGAGTTGCTCCGCAGTGTCACCCAATGCGCAGAGCCGGTACCGATACCCTCACCCATGTTTGGTTATTGGTCGCACAAGCTGCTGGATGCCGAAAGTCGCTGGCAGCAGATCCAGGCTGCCGCTTCAGAGCGGCGACCCGACGCCGTCGCATTGAATCGCCTGCAGGAAGACCTTACCCGCTGGCAGCGCCGTGCTTTTGCGCCCTATCATGAGTTACAGGCTTTGCTGGCCGCTTTCAGAGCGGAAAGTGAACAGGTACGCCGGCTGCAGCAGGCTGTCGGCGAGGGGGCCGCCATCAAGTTCGCCATGCGTACCAGTGAAATCAGCCTGGGCAGCAAACAAACCGTCGCATTCGAGGTGCAGAACAACGGGAATCATCCCGCCAGCAGCTTCGTATGGCGCCTGGAACGATACACCGGTTTTGAGTTGGTGTCGAACGCCGCTTCGCCTGGACCAACCGAACTCGGTCCGGGCGAAAGGCAAACGTTCGACATCCAGGTGCGGGCCATAGAGCCCACCTTGACGCTGGTTTTCAGCTATCGCTACCGTGATCGCGCCGGCCAGATACAGAGCGATGAAGAACGAACCAATCTGCGCGCGCGACGCGAAACACCGGGTTTGCGTACCAAAATCAACCCCTTCGAGGTCGGACGGCCGGTTGCCGGCACGGCATTCTTTGGCCGCCGACATGAGATCACCAAAATCCTCACGCGCCTGGCCAAGGGTGACACCCACCCCCTGGTGTTGCGGGGACCGCGACGGATCGGCAAAAGTTCGCTGATGCGCGAAATCGCGGCGTTGCTCGAACAGCCCGTATCCAAAGCCAGAGACATAGGCCTCTCTCCCGAAGTGCACTCGGCCTTGCACAACGTGCGCCCGGCACTGACGAGTCTGCAGAAATTGGACCGTTCGCTGTCACGCCCATTCGAGAGTTTTCTGCGCAGCCTGCTTGAAGACATCTGCCGCGCCTTGGGTATCGATGCTTCGCCGGTCATTCAGGAGTTCAGTCGAACCGCCGACTCTTTTGGAGTCCCCCCTGCGTTCATGAAACAGGTCGACACCATTCTTCGTCAACGCCCCGGCACACGCCTGGTCATCCTGCTCGATGAGCTCGATGAAGCCTTTCGCGAGGATGCCCGCGAGACTGCCAAACAGCTGCGCAACATCATCGAGACCGAGACGCGCGTCAGTTGGATAACCGCCAGCACGATGCTGGTCAAAGGCTCGGCCGGCAGTTATGGGTCCCCGTGGTTCAATTTGCTGGAGCCCATCGAACTGCGCGCCATGGATTGGCCAGCCGCTTTTCAGTTGGTTCGCCAGCTCGGCGGTCGGGCAGGGTTCGACTGGAGCGAAGAGGCCATCACCGCTCTTCTGGAGCTCTCCGGCCGGCGCCCGTACCTGATCCAGCTCCTGGGTGCACGCATCACCGACGACCTCAACGCCCTGGATCGCGACCGTGTTGCCAGTGGTGACGTGGCGGCGGCTGTCAGCCACCTGCTCGATGAAATCAGTGTGACCGGCAGTTACCTGGGATTCGTGTGGAACGAGGCGCAGTGGTTAGGCAAGCTGATGCTCTGGCAGCTGCTGCATGCCGCGCAGCCTCTGCGCACCATCGATCTGCACCGCCAGGTCCGGCAGATGTTCGAAGCGCAGGCGCCCATTACGAATGTTGGCGGCTTCTACGCTGAATTCGATGAACGCCTGGCCTGGTTGACCGACATTGCCGACACACTCGAGTTGGACCAGGGACAACACTTGAGTTTTTCGATCCCCTTGACCCGGCGTTTGTTGGAACGCGTCGCCACGCGCGAACAAGACTTGCCTCACCAGGCGGTGAACGCGCTCGTCACCAGGCTCAAGGAGTGACGCATGCTACCTGAAATCCCGAAGCTATGGGTCGCCAGCTGGACAATCATCTTCAGCGCTGGTTTGCTGGCACCCTTACTGGGGCACCTGCTGGCGACCGAAAGCTGGCGTCAGCGATCGACCGACCTGTCGATCCT
>CAZXQZ010000265.1:0-2091 GCA_964642445.1 uncultured Anaerolineae bacterium | reverse complement strand
GCGTTTGTATGGGCTACAATGATGATTGTCGTTGTCAATGATCTCTTCTCCATGATTGTGGTGTTAGAAATCATGACCCTGGCATTCGCCTGGCTAACCCTTTACAAGCAGGACTATTACCAGGAAAAGCCACCAGAACCTGCGCTTGGTGTCGACAAAGTGAGGGAGGCGAACCTTGCACCACAGATATATCTTATCGTTAGCCATACCAGTACGGCTTTTCTTCTCGTAGCATCCCTTCTGCTTGTCAGTGGCGGGAGCACCAACAGCTTCAGTTTCGATGCCCTGCGCGCCGCGCCTGCGCAATCAGCGTCGATATTCCTGTTGGTTCTTGCGGGATTGGGAATTCGCGCCGGGCTGACGCCAGCCCACTTCTGGGTATCCCTCGTCCATCCGGCCTCACCCACTACCACCCATGCATTTTCCCTGGGTATCGCCATCAAGGTCGCTGTCTATCTGATGATTCGTTTCTTCTTTCAGTTCATGACGCCGCAGGCCTGGTGGGGATTTTTGCTGCTGGCGTTGGCGGTTATCACCGCAGTCGTCAACGTCTGGTATGCCATTGCCAGTCATGACCTGAAGAAGGCGCTGGACTACCACGGCATCGGAAATGCAGGCATCATCGTGGCCGGCGTGGGGGCGGCAGTGATCTACCAGGCGGCCGGTAGTTCAGCACTGGCCGTTTTCGCCCTGACGGCTGGTCTCTATCATGTGCTCAACCATGCCATCTTCAAAGGTCTGCTCTACTTGAATACCGGTGCCATCGAGCGTCAAACCGACCAGATCGTCGATATCGAAAAACTGGGCGGTTTGATGAAAATCTGGCCCTGGACCGCGATGACGTTCCTGGTTGGTGCTGTGTCGATCGCGGGGTTTCCCCCATTCAACGGTTTTGTTAGCGAATGGTTGACCCTCCAGGCACTCGTGCGCGGTCTGCACGGCGCAACCCTCTCGTTGCAGTCCGCCATATTGGTGCTGAGCACCGTCTTTCTGTTTGTTTCCTTTGCGCTCACCGCGTTCTGTTTTGTCAAGATCACAGGGTTGGCCTTGCTGGGCAGTCCGCGAGCGCGGCCTGAGATTGTCGCTCAGTGGCGTCGCAAACCGGATGTGCCCTGGCTGAT
The DNA here is from genome assembly GCA_964642445.1 of uncultured Anaerolineae bacterium. GTDB lineage: Bacteria > Chloroflexota > Anaerolineae > SSC4 > Amarolineaceae > SSC4. The sequence continues at coordinate 970 of CAZXQZ010000265.1, read as the reverse complement.
GCGCGGCACCATGCTGCTGTTGGCCGGTCTTTGCCTGATCATTGGATTGTTCCCAATGGGCGCTGTGGAAGTGCTGCACACCATTGCCAGCGACGTAGTGAGACGGCCAGACGATGCATCTGCTATCCAGTTCACGGTTGGTTTGGAGGCCAATCTTTCACAAGCAGCGCAGCCGAATAATGCGATGTTGTCGATCTTTTTGGTTGGCTGCTTGCTTGCCTTGTGCGCTCTGTTTGCCGGCACGGTATGTTTGCGCGGCAAGGCGCGTGTCATACACGTCGACGATCCCTGGAATTGTGGTACACCCTATGTGGCGGCGGGCACGCAGGTTACCGGTGCTGGTCTCTCGTTTTTGATTCGTGATCTGTTCGGTGCCGGCTGGGCACCTGATGAAAACCCGGCTCGCCCCGATTACCTACCGGCCAACCTGCACATGTCCGAAGGCGTCACCCGCGTCGAGTCTCACGCACCCCAGGTGGTCGTCGAAGGTTTCCGCGTCTTCTACAATCGCCTGATCGACCGTCTGTTACGCAGCGCGCGGCGGATAGAGACTGCTTTCCAGAATGGTGATCTCCGGCGCTATCTGCTGTACATCATGATCGCCAACCTGGGGGCTCTGGCGTTGTTTCTCTTGTTGAAGAGGTGAGATCATGCTCGACACGTTGACCCGCATAACGCCGGGCCTATTTCAGGGCTTTGTATTGATCTTCTTTGCCCCCCTGTCGGTCGGCCTCCTGCGCTGGCTCGAGGCACGCCTGCAGCGGCGGCAGGGTCCGGCCATTCTCCAGCCCTATCGCGATCTGGCGAAGCTGCTGGCGAAGCCTGCCGTCCGACCGGAACAGGCTTCCATTGTGTTTGCCAGTACTCCCTTCGTTCTGTTTGCGGTTTACGGCGTAGTGGCCTTCATGCTGCCGGTCTTCTCACAAGACACCCTTCTGCGTGGTGATCTTATTGTCATCATCTATTTGTT
>CAZXQZ010000264.1:3718-5614 GCA_964642445.1 uncultured Anaerolineae bacterium | reverse complement strand
AGTGGACCGGCCGCCGCTCGGAATCTCGGTGCGCAACACGCCGCAGGCGATATCTTGCTCTTTCTCGATGCCGACGTGCTCGTGCAGCCAACCACGGTGAGCCATGCCGTGGCATTCTTGACAACGCACGACCACTACGCAGCCGTGTTTGGCTCGTACGACGCTGCGCCGACATGCCCGCACTTCGTGTCGCAGGTCAAAAACCTGTTTCACCACTACACGCACCAGGCGGCACACCCCGAAGCAAACACGTTTTGGGCCGGCTGCGGCGCCATCCGGCGCACAGCCTTCTGGGCGACGGGTGGTTTCGACGCATATCGTTATCTGCGACCGATGGTCGAGGACATCGAGTTGGGCGTGCGGCTGCGGCAGCAAGGCTATCGCATTTGCCTGGACAAGGACTGGCAGGTCACGCATCAAAAGTGCTGGACGGTGGGCACCTGGCTGCGGTCCGACCTGATCGACCGGGGCATTCCGTGGTGGCGGCTGATCCTGGACACACGCACCTTACCCAACGACCTGAACGTCGATGGGCGCACCCGTGCGGCGGTGGTTCTGGTCACACTGCTGGCCGGCAGCCTGATCTGTAGTCCCTGGTTCCCAGCGCTGTGGCTGCTGAACGCCGTGTTGGTCCTGAGTTTGCTGGCGTTGGGCTGGCCGCTCTATCGCTGGTTTGCACGACAGCGGGGCTGGCGGTTTGCCCTGTGCGTCATTCCCTGGCATTGGACTTACTACGGTGTTGGTGTTCTCAGCATCGTGGCCGGCACAGCGCAGTGGGCAGCCGGACATACGAATCTCAACAAGGACATGAACCGTTGAACGTCAACCGCTGGATCGGAACATCCCTCATGCTGGCGAGCCTGGTTGGCTCGACTCATATTCTCAGCCGGCGCCGGCAGCGTGACGCCACCAACCGGTCGGTGTCATTGGCGGTCGATTACGACGACTGCCAGGAAATCAGCGTACGCAGTGGCATTACCTTGGGCGACCTGCTGCACGAGCTGTGGCACTGCGGTGCCAGCCACATCGCTATTACCGAACAAACCCTGGGCGATTTGCTGGATGCGGGCAGCCTGATCGTGGCGCTTCTGCCCGCGACCCAAACCACGGCCAGCAGCACCTACATGACGTCACACAACGACCTGCTACTCGACCGTGTGGCCGCCGCCCTGGCCGTGCGCGTGCCCGCGCTCAGCACCCTCGTCCCCCAAACGATCGGCGACCGCCGTTACCTGGCTATTCCAGGCACACTGCAGCACCTGCGCAGCGTCACCGTGGGATTCGAGCCGGCAGCCTTTCAGAAGGCGACCGCCGCTGGCCTGGTGCCGGTTGCACGCCCGCGCCACTATCCCTGGCCGCGCCCTGCCGCCATCGATGCCGTGTTGTCCCAGGCCGCCGCCCTGAGCAGCCCACTGGTTGCCTTCGCCGGCAGTTACGTCCTGGGACACGAGATGTTCATGCACGCCACGATCGAGGCGCTGCGCACCTACGAGCTGACGCCGGTCTACTTCGCCGAAAGCCGTCACCAGAAGGGGGATTGGTTCATCGCCAAAGCGCGCCTCCCCCACGTCGTGCTGGGGCACGAGTTCACCCCTGGCGAGCTCGACCTCGAAGATGAACACGGCATGGCGCACAAGTGGGGGCGCATGGCCGACCGCGGCGTGCGCTTCTTCAGCGTGCGCACCATGCGCGGCGTGCACGCCACCGATCCCCTGAGTCTGCGCGACTACGTCGGCATGGTGTTGGATGCGCTGATCAACGAGCGTGGCCTGCGCCTGGCCGATCGACCCGATTTCGTGCCGGCCGCGCAGCACCATCACCATGGGCACAGCCACCACCACCATACGCATGCGCACGGCCATGAGCATTCACACGAGCACGCACCGGCCCACGAGC
>CAZXQZ010000264.1:0-3618 GCA_964642445.1 uncultured Anaerolineae bacterium | reverse complement strand
CACCGCTCCACGAACACGAGCATTCCCATGACCACGCACCGGCCCACGAGCACCCACACGAACGCGAGCCTGTCCACCCGCATGCCGCACCGGCGGACGCTGAATCTCCCGATGACCTGCTCAATGCAGCGGCGACGAGAGCGTCATCAGGCGCCGAACAGGCACCGGCGCCAGGCGACCTGCAGTGGGTTGCGCTGGCGGCCGCCGGTGCTGGGGGGATGGCCGCCGCCGAGGTGCTGGGGCTGCCCGAACCGTGGGCGTCGCTGCTGACGATGGCGGCGGCTGGGGCGGCCTGGGTCGCCGTTCCGCTGGTCGACCGGCCACGCAGCCAGCTGGAGGAATCGTTTCCGCCCAGTTACGCCCCCAAAGCGATCGGCCTCGGTCTGGCGGTGGCAACCCCTGTGGCGGGCCTGGCGGCCGCTGGTTTGTTGAGCGAGAGCCGCAGTCCGGCGGCGGCCTTGGGACTGCTGGCAGCCGCGCTGATCAACGGTGCGGGCGCGGCGGGCCTGGCCGCCAGTGTGGCCGGCGAACCCTACCTGAAGCACGTCGAGGAGTTCCGCAGCTACAACCTGGATTGGGCCGTGCCCCTGGGGTTGATCGCGGGGCACGTCGCAGGTACGGCCTGGCAGCCGCACCGCGCGCGTCCGGCGGCGGTCGCTGGCGCCGGTCTGGCCGCGCTGGGTGCCTGGCTGCTCAGCAAAACGGGCCGTCTGCCCGCCGATCTGCTCGGACCCTGGACCCACCGGCCGCTGCACGGGCACACCCACCACCTGTCGGCTTTTCAGGCGCGTCTCGGCGACCTGCAGATGGCAGTGGGACCACAGCCGCTGGCCAAATGGGGCTGGCTGCTGCCCGCCGGCGGGATTCTTGCCGCCACCACCCGGGGGCCACTGCGCGCAGCGAGCCTGGTCGCCGCTACCCTGGGCAGCGTGGTTCTGCTGGCGCCGCTGCGTCAAGGTGCGCCAGCGCTGGACGACACACTCGACGCAGCGGTCAGTGGTCTGACGGCGGGACTGGTGCGCCTGCCGATCGATACCCTGTGGCCAGGCACCCCACCATCGGCGGATCCCGCAGCATGAGCCAGGCCGCGTCTGCATCGCCAACGCTGCCAGCCGGGTTCGTATTCGTGCCGGCGGGGCCATTCATCTATGGACCCGAGGTCGTGTTGGAGCGCCTGCAGGGCACACGAACCCTGCGCCCGCGTCGATACCTGACACTGCCAGCCTTTGCGATCGCCCAATACCCGGTGACGGTTGGCGAATGGCACACCTTCGTGCAGGAGACGGGCTACCGCTGGCCGGGCCGCTGGTACCACCTGGTCAGGCCGCCGCGCGGCTGGCTGCGGCGGTATGCGCCGTGCACTGACTATCCAGCCAGTATGGCGCGCTATCCGATGGTGGACGTCACCCAGACCGATGCCCTGGCGTACTGCGCCTGGCTCTCGGCACACCTGGGGTTCACCTGCACCTTGCCGGACGAGGAACAGTGGGAAAAAGCCGCCCGTGGCACCGACGGGCGCAGTTACCCGTGGGGTGAAGCCCACCCGCGGCCCGAACTGCGCACCCTGGGTAACTGGGTCAAGCTTCGTTATTACCTGTACAACCTGTTCGTCACACCCGAACGCGAATGGGCCCGCAGCGGCTGGTATTTTCGTGCCGGCTCGCCGTGGCCAGTGGGAGCAATCCCACAGAACGTGTCACCTTATGGCTGCTACGATATGGCGGGCAATATCTGGGAATGGACCCTCAGCCCTTATCATCCCGACATTCCCGGCTTTCACGTGGTCAAAGGCGGTTCCTGGGGTTACAGCCCACTGCATACGAAGTGTTCCGTGCGCAGTGCGGCCAGCATCACGACGACCAGTGACCGTTACCATGCCCACGGCACAGGCTTCCGCGTGGTGATCGATCACCCCCAGTGACAGGAGACAACGTGGACCAGACGATCTTTCTGATCAACTTTCGTAACGATCGTGACATGTATCCGCCGTTTGGCATCATGTACGTGGCCGACGCGCTGATCCAGGCCGGCTACGACGCCCGCATCTGGCACGAGACCGCCGCCGGGCTCGACGCATTCGTCGACGAAGTCGCACGCACGCGCCCCCTGTGGGTAGGGTTCAGCACGATCACCGGTCCGCAGCTGAAGCCCACCATCGACGCGACCCGGCGCGTCCACGCGTTGGGCATCCCCACCGTTTGGGGCGGCGTGCATGCGACGATCATGCCTGAAGAGGTGCTGCGCGAAGCGTATGTCGACTTCGTGATCGTCAACGAAGGTGAGCTCACGGCGCAGGCCTTCAGCCAAACCCTGGCGGGCGACCGTAACTGGGAAACAATCGCTGGCCTGGCCTGGAAACGTGCCAACGGCGACATCGTCGTCAATCCCGAGCGTATGTTCATCCAGAACCTGGACGATTTTCGCCCGCGGTGGGAGCTGGTGCCCAATATCCCGGCCTATTTTTTGCAGTCCGGACCGTACGAGAAAGCGATACCCGTCTACATCAGCCGCGGCTGCCCCTTCCGCTGCGGTTTCTGCTACAACGAAGTCGTAATGAAACGTACCTGGCGCCAGCACTCGGATGAGTTCATCGTGGCGCAGGTCAACTGGCTGCGCGAACATTACGGCATCGACGCCGTCGATTATGCCGATGACTATCTGTTTGGGCGCATCAAGCAGATGCAGCGCCTGATCGAAAAGGTCGGCCTGCCCTGGAGCGGGCAGGTGCGCGTGCAGCTGCTCAAGCCGGAGTTCGTCACCTGGATGCGTGACACCGGCTGCCAGTGGGTCAACATCGGCGCCGAGAGCGGCAACCAGGCGGTGTTGGACTCGATCCACAAAGACCAGAAGGCCGAATGGATCCTGTGGGGCGTGCGCAACCTGGCCGAGCATGCGCCCAACATCGAGGCCAACCTCAGTTTCATCCTGGGCCTGCCGGCCGAGGGCACCGAAGAGCGCCGCGAGACCTTGCACGTCATCGAGGAGATCTGCCGCATCAACCCCAGGGCGCGCTGCTCGGTTGCCATTTACATGCCCTACCCCGGCACACCGCTGTGGCCCGATGCGCTGGCGCGCGGCTATCAGCCGCCGGCCTCACAGGAGGGCTGGACCGAGTTCGACATCCACAAGGGGAATACACCCTGGGTCGACACGTCACGCGGCGAAGTCATGTCGGACGTGTGCAACATCCTGTTCGTCGGCCGCAGCCAGGGGCACTGGCTGCTGACTCCCTATTACGGGCTGCTGCGCTGGCGTTGGCGCCATGACTATTTCGATTATTATGTCGAAGGGTGGATCAAGGCCAAACTTTTCGACGCGCTGCGCCGCTCCAGCCTGCTCCAGCGCCTGGGCAACCGTGCCCTGCGGCGCATAGTGACGTTCAACGACAATACGCACAAACACAAGCCAGGTGAGGCAATTGCGTAGCTCGAACAGATTCTATGAAGATACCAGGCCACCCAGCAGCGCCGGCAGCGCGGCGACATCCGGCGCCAGGCACAACCGGTACGCCGGTGCCGTCTCGACCAGGCGGCCAAGAATATCGAGGTGCGACCCGACCAGCGCGCGGTCCCAGTTTTCGATGCTTTGCGGCATGATCGTCACCAGGGCGTGGCGACT
>CAZXQZ010000263.1:0-5640 GCA_964642445.1 uncultured Anaerolineae bacterium | reverse complement strand
CATCGGCAACTGGATCACGATGATGGCTGTTTTTGCGCTGGTGGTGTTCCGTGGTGCGGGGAGTGTGGCCCACAGCAGTGCGATTTTCCTGGCCGGGCTGCTGCCCACGCTGCTGGTCAGTCCCATGGCTGGCTGGTTGGTCGACCGCGTCGATCGTAAGCGGTTGATGATCGCCAGCGAACTGCTTTCTGGCCTGTGTGTGGCCGGGCTCATTTTCACCGAGCGCCTGGATCTGATCTACCTGCTGCTGGCGCTGCAAGCGGTGTCGATGTCGGTCATGGCGCCGGCACGGCAGGCCGCAGTACCCGACATCGTGGCGCGCGCGCAGTTGACGCAGGCCAATGCCTTCTTGCAGCAGCTGGCCGGCCTGGTCAAGATTGCCGCGCCGATCCTGGCCGGCGCGCTGCTGGCCTGGATGAATCCGCATACCGCCATCGTCCTGGACGTCATCTCCTTTGCGGTCGCCGCCCTGGTCCTGACCCGGCTGCCGGCACTGCCGCCGCACCCCGCCAACCACGAAATCACACACCAGGCGACCGGCAGCCCGGCAGCCCTGTCGGTACTGCGACAATCACCGGCATTACGACTGCTCTTTACGACGATGTTCCTGAGCATCTTCGTGATCATAGGCTTCGACATCCTGGCACCGGTCGTCGTGCGCGATGTCCTGCAGGGCGACGAAGGTTTTTTTGGTCTGCTGATCGGCCTGGTGGGGCTGGGCACGGTCGCCAGCACGATCCTGCTGCTGCTGCGCCGGGGCAAGGTCAACATGTGGCACGACATATTGGCCGGGCTGATGCTGCTGGCGCTCATCCCGGCCAGCCTGTGGCTCACCGGACGGCTCGATGATCCCAGTCAGGGCCGGTGGGTGGTGGCCATCGCGGCCTTGATCGGCGGGGTGGGTAACGGCCTGCTCGTGGTACAAATCGGAACGCTGCTGCAACTGCTGACCCCGGCCGCGCTGCTCGGCCGCATCAGCGGCCTTTTCCAAAGCACAGCGGTTGCCGGGCAGCTGGCCGGCATCCTGGTGACCCCCCTCCTGGTGCCCGCTGTGCTGGACCTGGAAAGCTATTTTGGCCTGTCGTTCCTGGCTCTTATGGGTGTTGTTGGTTACGGCTGGCTCACGGCCCCGCGCGCCGCGCAGCCACCCCACCCGGCGGTTGGCATCACCCAGCACCCCTCTGCAGAGTAGTCTTATGTCAAATCTTGAATTCAGTCCTCTCACCACAGGCTGGACGGTCGGCCAGTCGATCGCCTGGGAGCTCGATACCGCGTTGACACTCGTCACCGGCACGGCCGATCCCGCCCAGCTGCCCGACGCGCTGGGCGCGCTGTGGCAGGCCGTGCCGGCCGACTGGCGCGCCGAAAGCAGCGTTCTGCTGGGTCCCGACCGCTACCCCATCAGCCTGATCAGCGAAGCCGCGCCCTGGGCGGGTGTGCTGCACGGAGATGACTACACCCGCGTGACCCTGGCCATACGATCAATGACTGCCGCACAGGCCCTGGACGCCATCACGCCGGCCGCCGCCGCGCGCGGTGAAGTGGCGGATGTCACGCTCTCCACGGCGGATCGCCTGGTCGACCTGGCCACGCGCCTGACCTGGCGTCTCTACCAGGAGATCGGTTTTGATTTGCCCGGCCAGAGTTTGCCGGTACGCCATGAACGACTCAACGTGCAGCACGTGGTGCGTATTTTGCATGACGGCGACCTGCATGCCCGTTTCTGGCACTGGCTCGACCGCTTCTACTACGAGGTCTACCGGCCCTGGCGTACCAGCCGGCTGCCGGCGTTGGAGCTGGCAACGCAGCACGCCCTTCACGCCCTCGGCACAGCCCACAGCCTGGATTACCCACCCGCCCTGGAATGGCTGCCCACGCAGAATCCGCTCCTGCGTTACCCGGAACTGCAGTCGGCTGTGGTGCGTGCCAATCTGCACGTGTTCTTTTGGATAGAACCGTTCGGGCTGGCCGATCACTGGGCCCTCTTACCTGGCACCGTTGCCCTGAGCGTGGCCGAACCGGGCGACCTGTATGCCGGCTTCACTGCGACCGCCGCCCGCCTGGCCAGCCGCGTCAGTGCCCTTTCGGACCCCACGCGCCTCATCATCCTGCGCTTGATTCGCAATTTTGGCATGATCAACACCGAGGTGGCCGATTTTCTACAGTTGGCCCGGCCCACCGTGAGCATCCACGCCAAAATCCTGCGTGACGCCGGCTTCATTCGCTCGACCCAACAAGGCCGCGCGGTTCGTCATGAGCTGGTGCCTGGTGAACTGCGCGACCTGTTCCAGGAGCTGCAGCGGTTTCTCGATCTGCCGCCCGACGAATAGGTGCTGCCAGGAGATTTCTCAATACCCGGTCTGGTGCATGCCATCGTTGGGATTGCTGCGACAGCAGTGATCGAACTGGGCTGGCGAGGCGGCTATCCCGAATGGGTTGCCGGTTGCGGCACGATGATACTCAGCGCCCGCCGCACCAGCACGACGTGTACCGGTGAGTACCCGATGACATCACCGTCGGCCTGGATCGGCATATCGCGCCGTGTCACGATCGTCACGCCCCCGGTAATGGGAATGATGCGTAGGGCAGGATCAAAGCGCTGCCGGCCCATCAATGCGTGCACAAACACGCGCGCCAGGTCGAATGCGGTGGCCGCCCGTAGGATACAGAGTTCTAGCTGGCCATCATCGAGCGCTATATCCGGCGCCCAACGCAGGCGTTGTCGACCAATCGTGCTGGCGTTGACGACAGCCACTTCAGAAGCGCGCACCCGCAGCCGGCGACCGTTGACATAGAGCGTGAAGCGCTGCAGACGCAGCCCACTCAGCTGCTGCAATGCAGTCAGCACATAGGCCAGCATACCCAGCTGTCGTTTGCGACCAGGCGATGTGCCGTGCATCAGCTGGGCACTGAACCCGGCACTGACGTTCAGCAGGTAATAGGCGTCTACCACCTGCATGGCATCGATCCGGCGCAGGGTGTGCGGACCGTCCAGCAGTTCCAGCGCCCCCTGCATGTCGAGTGGAATGCCCAACTCCCGTGCCAGCACATTGCCGGTGCCGGTAGGCACGATGCCCAGCGATACAGTGCTGCGGGCCAGGGCATCGGCAGTCCAGGAGACGGTTCCATCCCCACCCACGGCTACACACAGGTCCGCGCCGCCCGCCAGGGCGGTCCGTACGCTGGATACCACCGCTGACCGTTCAGCCGTCTGGCACAGCGTGACGCAGTCGGCCATCGCAGCCATGTGCTGCACGATCTCGCGACCGGCATCGAACGATGTGGAAAGGCCCGCCGCCGGATTGTGCACCACATGGACATACCCATAATGCGGCTGGCTCGTATCTGCTGCCATGGCTGTGTTCTCTTGTTTGGCCTGGTGACTACTTTCATTTTATCCGGTATCCAGGTGGTCGGCAAGCCTTGGGCGACGTGGTAGCTGCACATCATCCTGCCATCCGCGCGAAATAGGCACCCGGCTTGGTAGAGGCTATAATCGCACCAACGTCAACTGGCATCATCGTCAGCAGCGGTCTGACCATGATCTTAATCTTAAGGAACGAACATGCTGGCCTTTTTTCTCCAGGGTGCCGCCTTCGGTTTTGCCGCAGCGATCCAGCCCGGACCATTCCAAACGTACCTGATTGCCCATGCGCTGCGCGTGGGCTGGCGGCGCGCGCTGCCGGCTGCCCTGGCTCCGTTACTGAGCGATGGCCCGATCATCCTGTTGGCTGTGTTTGTATTGAGTTGGGTGCCGCCCTGGTTTCAGCGCGTGCTCTTCGTCGCTGGTGGTTTATTTGCTATCTACCTGGCCGTGGGGACCTGGCGTGCACGGGGTGCGGACCCCGTCACCGCGGTGGAATCGACCGAACACGGTATCCTCAAAGCGGCCTTCACCAACCTGCTCAACCCCGGTCCGTGGATCTTCTGGACCCTCGTCACCGGCCCGATCCTGGTCAGCGCCTGGCGCGAGGCACCGGGCCTGGGGGTTGGTTTCCTGGTCGGATTCTACGTGGTGATGATGGCCATCCTGGCAGGTATCATCTTCCTGTTTGGCAGCGCCCGGACCCTGGGGCCTCGTGTTGTGCAGGCACTGCTGGGTCTCTCGGCGGTCGTACTGCTGGGTTTCGGTCTCTTACAAATCTGGCGGGGACTGAGTGGCGGGTGAGGAGGCTAGGCCCCATCGTACACGCCGCGGCGCACGTTGCCACGGATTTTGATCACTTCGTTCACCATCGTGAACGTGTCGCGCAGCGGGCTGATTTTGCTGTCGTTCATGAAATACCAGTGAATCGGCACCTCGGTCACCTGGTAGCTACGACGCAGGGCAATCGCCAGGACTTCAACATCGAACGCCCAGCCGGTCATGGTCTGGCGGGCGAACACATCGCGGGCCGCGGCCCGGCGGAACATCTTGAAGCCACACTGCGTATCCTGCAGGCCAGGAATTGCCAGGAGGCGCACGATCAGGTTGAACACGCGCCCCATCAGGTGACGGTAGTACGGCTCATCGAAACGCACGGCGCCCTCACCCTCGCGACTGGCAATCACCACGTCGTACCCTTTGTCCAGCGCCGGCAGCATCTTGTTCACTTCATCGATGGGCATCGCCAGGTCGGCATCACAGATCAACAGGCACTGCCCATCACCGGCCAGCATGCCCGTTTGGACGGCGCAGCCCTTGCCCTTGGCCGAGTGCAGCAAACGTACGTAGGGGTGAGTCTGCTGGAATTCCTCGACCAGCGCGCTCGTGCGATCGGTGCTGCCGTTTTCGACCACAATCACTTCGGCGGTGTACGCCTGCCGGGCCAGAAACTCGTCGATTTTCTGCAACGAGGCTGGTAGTCGGTGTTCTTCGTTGTAGGCGGGGATGATGATGGACAAGAAGGGCGTGTTTTCGGCTGCTGTCAGGGCCGGCTGCGTTGTTTCCGTTGACACAGGTGACATCAAAGCACTTTCATTCTCATACTGCGACGGGATTACGACCCGCGCACCAGGTTGACCAGGGCTACGGCGACCAGGAGCTGGACGACCAGTGCGCCCCCCCACAACAAGTACGATCCAGTACGGCGGCGCTGGTAGAGTACCGCACCCCAGATACCGTTGATGACCAGGGCACCCAGGCCAATCAGCGGCAAAATGAACAACGACACCGGCGCCCCGTAACGGTCGGGCTGGCCCTGGGCATCAAAGTGCAGCGGCAGGTTGGCTGGCAGCTGTGGATACCGAAAGCACAGGTAACCAAACAGGATCATGTTGGCCAAAACCGCCAGCCCCAGCAGAAGCAGCGCCAGGCGATCACGCCAGATGTCCCACTGCCAGGGTGTTGGCCAGCGGCGTTCCGGCTTGAGCAGCCGCGCCGGTCCCAACTGGTGACGCGCCTGCAGGGCCGCCACGAACTCATCAGGCGTACGCGGCGAGAGCGCATAGGCGGCCTGGCCCGTGACCAGCACCACCTGTTCGGCCGCCGGGCGTGTCGCAAGGCTGACGATGGGTCCGACACCTGCGGCTGCGCCTTCCGTCAGGTACGGGTTGGGCCATTCCCACCACCGTCCTCGAATGTCGGCGAACCCGCCGCGCTGGATGCGTTCGATCGAACCAATCGGAATGATTTCGCGCATGGGTCCCCACACCACGGTC
>CAZXQZ010000262.1:0-5658 GCA_964642445.1 uncultured Anaerolineae bacterium | reverse complement strand
GAGAAGCTGTTCCAGCTGCTCAACTACCGTTACGTCGCCAAATTGCCGACCGTGATCACGGTGGCCAAGGACAATCTACCCCTGGAGGAGCGGCTGCACACACGTGTGTTCGATCCACGGCGCAGCGAGGAAGTCGCCATGAGCGCCCCCGCCTACCGCGCCGGCAAGGCGCGGCCCGCCAGTTATGAGACGACGAACAAAGGCCGCGCACGCCGCAGCTGAGAAAGGATCCGCCATGCAAATCGCTGTGTTATCCGACATCCACGATAACGTCTGGTCGCTGGCTGCGGTGCTGGCCGTGGTGCAGGCGGCCGACGTGCTCATCTGCTGTGGTGATCTGTGCTCACCCTTCATCATGACCCAGCTCGGCGAAGGATTCAGCGACCGCCCCATCCACATCGTCTTCGGCAACAACGATGCCGACCTATTCCGCATCACGCGGAATGCAGCCCGTTTTCCCAAGGTACAGATCCACGGCGCCTTCTACGCCGACACCTTCGACGGGCACAGCGTGGCCGTCAACCACTACGACGACATCGCCCTCGCCATCGCGCGTGGCCAGACGGTCGACGTCGTCTGTTACGGGCACAACCACGACTTCAAGATCGAGACCATCGGCAGGACACTCACCATCAACCCAGGGGCGGTGATGGGCTACAATCCCGTCAGGCGCAACGACGTGCCGTGTACGTTCGTGGTGTACGATACGCAGGCTCACGCCGCCCAAGGTTACCGCATTGGCGCGGCAACCGGGCCACTGGGCGAGGACCGGCGGGTGCTGGCGTACGGGTGATTCGCCGGCACCCGGCGCCTCTGGAACCAACTCCCCTCCCTCAACGTCCTCACCCCCATGCCGCGCCGCTCGCCTGGCGTACTTGGGGATTTGTCCGATCGATGGTACAATGACCCTCGTGCGCCGCAAGGCGCATTTTGTATGCATGCGCCGCCGTACAATGGCGTGACTGAGCGAGACCGCAGTCTCGAGGCAATAGACACGAGGTCATTGACACATGGAAGGAATCGTGAAGAAGTTCGTGCCCACCCTCCTGGTGGCCACCTTGCTACTGGCTGCCTGTGGCCAGGCCCCTACCCCGGTGGCCGTTGCCACCCGGACCCCCATGCCAACCTTCACACCGACGCCGGATGCCACCGCGACACCGGTCCTGGCGCCGACCAAGACGCCCACCCCGGAGCCAACGGCCACGCCGACGCCGGAAGGTACGCCCACCGCAACCCCCACCAACACGCCGAGCGCCAAGCCGGTAGTGGTCGTGCGTTCGCAGACGGCGAACGTGCGCGGCGGGCCGAGTACTGCGTACGGCATCGTCGGCCGCGTCAGCAGTGGCCAGCGCTACGACATCGTGGGCAAAAACGCCGACGGCAGCTGGTGGCAGATCTGCTGCGTGGGCGGCCAGCAAGCGTGGATTACCGGCGAGCTGGTAGCAACCGAAGGGGACGTCGGCGCCGTGGCCGTGGCAACGAATATTCCGGCCCCGCCGGCACAGCCGACCACCCCACCGCGACCGCGCGCAACACCGACCAGCCCACCGCCACCGCCGCCCCCGACGACGCCACCACAACCAACGTTCCCGTTCAGCCTGGTGCGCGGATCGGAAACGTGCTCACCGAACGAGGGTACGACCTACTTCAACGGGTTCGTCCGCTTCCGCAACAACACGCCGCGCAACGGTGTGTGCGTCCACATCGGCTTCTACGGACCACGCCAGACCAAGTGCTCGGGCTGTGGCGGTGTCGGTGACGGTGTCTGGGGCTTCTCGCCCTTTGGTGCCGGTGCCCCACCCGCCGGTACCCCTGTCGAGATCTTCGTCGTCGAATGCCCGTCAGGCTTTCCCGATGGCGGTCAGAATGAAGGAACCGGCTTCGGTAACCTGACGCCGCTTTCGGAGAAATTCACGTACACCATCAACAGCGGTATCCAATGCACGGGTATCACGTTCGTCGGTGACTGATTTGATACACGACAACGGAGCGAACGGGTCCCACACGACTCGTCGCCCCGCTGTTTGGATGGTGGCTGCGAGCATAGCCGTTGCACTCGTAACCATTGGGGTGATCGCCGGTCACACTGCGATCACCGACCGGCTCTACCAGTGGACCGGCGAATCCGCGCTGTTTGCCCAGGTCAAAGGACTCACCGACCTGACGGCCGGACTGGCGCGCCCCGCCGTCGACACCGCCGACCTGGTGCCAATCCAGCACAGCGGCGTCAACCCGTTTGGCGTGAACGTCTTCCTGGAACAGGAAGTGGAACCCGCCAAACGCGAGCTGGCGGTCCAGATGGCGGCCGCCGCCGGTTTTCACTGGCTGCGCCAGGAGTTCCCCTGGGAAGACATCGAAATCAGCGCCAAGGGCGATTTTTGGGACCACAAGTTCAACCAGTTAGCCTGGGCCAAGTACGATCACATCGTCGACCTGGCCGAAAAATACGACATGGAGCTGATCGTCCGCCTGAGCAATCCGCCCGCCTGGTCACGCGCGGCGGGTAACGCGGCGGGTACCTACGCACCGCCCGACAATTTTCAGGATTTCGGGGATTTCGTCGAGGCCGTGGTGACACGCTACCGCGGCCGCGTGAAGTACTATCAGATCTGGAACGAACCCAACATCTACCCCGAATGGGGCGAACAGGCCGTCGATCCCGAAGCCTACGCCGAACTGCTCAAAGTTGCCGCGACGCGGGCACGCACCGCCGACCCAGAAGCGGTGATCATCCTGGGTGCCCTGGCCTCGACGATCGAGCTGACCCCAACGCCACCGTACGGCCTGAACGACCTGGTGTACCTGCAGCGCCTGTACGATGCCGGTGCAGCACCCTATTTCGATATCCTCGCCATGCAGGGCTACGGCCTGTGGTCAGGTCCGACCGACCAGCGCATGCACCCACGCGTGATGAACTTCTCGCGGCCGCGTTTCGTGCGTGATCTGATGGTGCGCAACGGCGATGCCCACAAGCCGATCTGGATCAGCGAAATGAACTGGAACGCCGTGCCCGACGATATTGCCGACAAACGCTTTGGCCAGGTGACGCCCGCCGAACAGGCGTCGTACCTGGTGCAGGCGTATGCCCGTCTGCAGGAAGAATGGCCCTGGCTGGGCGTGGCCAATACCTGGTACCTCAAGCGCGCCAGCGATCAGTGGGAACAAGAAGGCAAGCCGGAAGCCTACTTCCGCCTGCTGACCCCCGGTTTCGAGCCGCTGCCGGTCTACGATGCATTGAAAGCCTATACGGCGCAGCCCCCGCAGCTGGGCCGCGGCTTTCACCAGGAGGACCACTGGGCGCTGGACTACACGGGCGGTTGGAATACCGTGACAGATGCCGGGGCAATTCGTGGACACTACCGGTTGGGTACGACGTCTGCCAGCGCGCTGCGTTTCCGGGTGGGCGCCGCGCCGCGCGTGACGCTGGTCATCCCACCCGGTGCATCGACCGCTGTACAGGGTCAGGTCGACGGTCAGACCATCGACCTGCAGCGCACGGCCGATCCACAGCGCCTCGTCGTGGCCACTGACCTGGGTCCCGGCGTGCACGAAATCGAGCTGCGCGGAGAATTGGCAATCGACGGTATCCTGGTAGAATAGACCCACGTATGGCAACGAAGAAAAAACCGGTTCCGTCCAAATCGACACCACCCGTGCCAGCACCACCCCCCCCGCCCGCACGCGTGCCAGCGCTGCGCAAACTCGATCGCGTCCTGGCGCCCTGGATGCCCTACCTCATCCTGGGTCTCGCCGCATTTCTGCGCATCAACAACCTGGCACGGCAAAGCCTGTGGGCCGATGAAGGCAACAGTGTGGCCCTTGCCAGCCGCAGTTTCGGCGAGATTGCGCAGGCCGCCGCCCTCGATATTCACCCGCCGCTGTACTACTGGCTGCTGAGCCTGTGGACACGTATTTTTGGCACGTCCGAAGTCGCGGTGCGCAGCCTCTCGGTCGTGCTGGGTGTGGCGACGGTGTGGCTGGTATTCATCCTGGGCCGCCGTCTGTTTGGACGCGTCGCCGGGCTGGTGGCCGCTTTTCTGCTGGCGATTTCGCCACTGCACGTCTATTACTCGCAGGAAGCGCGCATGTACGCCCTGCTGGCGTTCTGGGCTGCCCTCCTCGTGGCCGGCTTCGTCCGCATCGTGCAGGACGAGATGGCCGACATGAAGACGCTGCCCCGGGAGCTGCCCCTGTTGGGCACCACCGCCGGGTTGATCTACGTCGTGGCCGGCATCGGCGGTCTCTACACGCATTACCTGTTTCCTCTGATGCTCGCCCTGAGCAATGTCATTTATGTCACATGGCTGGCGGTGACCTGGCGCACGTCCTACCGCCGACTGCGCGTGACCCGCTGGCTGTTCCTGCAGCTGGTCATCGTCGTTGGCTATTGGGCCTGGCTGGGCATTGGGCTGGAACGTATCCGCGCCTGGCCGGTGCCAGAAGTGACCCAGCAGGGACTGCCTGCCCTGGTAACAGCACTCAAGCTGCTGGCGTTTGGCCCCACGGCGCGCGTCGTGCCTGACATCTGGTTCGTGCCGGTTGTTGCCTTGTTGATTCTGGGCCTCTGGCCGTTTGCGCTGGGATTGCGCCAGCGGCTGCCCCCCTACCAGGCGCGCTGGCCGGCCTGGGCGGTGGCGGCTGGCTGGCTGGTGGCACCGATTGCGCTCATGCTGCTCCTCAACCTTTTCAAAGAGGCTTATCTGAAATTCCTGGTGATTGCCGCACCTGCCTTTGCCCTGGTGCTGGCGCGCGGCCTGCTGCTGCCCCTGGCCCTGGTGCGCGAGCAGCGCAGCGCAGCCAGCGCCGGCCGTGGACTGACACCCGGCAGCACAGCCGGCATCGCAGCCCTCGCCTGGCTGACGATCGGCCTGGTGGGGGTCACAATCGGCAGTGCCATTTCCCTTTCGGCCTACTATAACGATCCCACGCTGGCGCGCGACGATTACCGCCAGATCGCACGCACGATCGAGGCACTCGCCACACCGGACGACATCATCCTGTTGAATGCACCCGGCCAGCGCGACGTCTTCGGCTACTATTACCAGGGCAGCCTGCCGGTTCTGGCGCTGCCCGCCGCGCGCCCGCCCGACGTTGCAGAAACCATCGAGACTCTGAACGAGCAGCTAAGTAACCACCGGCGTGTCTATGGCATTTTCTGGGCCACCAACGAAAGCGATCCCCAGCGCGTCGTCGAGTCGTGGCTCGACCAGAATGCGTTCAAAGTTCAAGACAGCTGGTTCGGCAACGTGCGATTGGTGATGTACGCACTGCCCGAAGAAACAAACGGCAGCCGGCAGCCCCTGGACGTCCCTCTGGCTGACGTGGCCCGCCTGCAGGGCCTTACGCTGCGGGATGATCCTGTGCCTGCCGGCGACGTCGTGCAGCTCAGCCTGCACTGGCTGGCCGGTGAACCAGGTGATACCCGCTACAAGGTGTTCTTGCAGCTGCTCGATGCCGACAGCCAGATTGTGGCGCAGCGTGATGCCGAACCGGTGGGTGAAAGCCGGCCAACCAACACCTGGTTGTCCGGGGAGACGATCGTCGATCGCCATGGGCTGCTGGTGCCACCCGGAACTCCACCAGGGACGTACCGCCTGATCACAGGCCTATACGATCGTGCCGATGGTCGCCGCGTACCCACCTCCGAGGGAGATGCTG
>CAZXQZ010000261.1:0-5694 GCA_964642445.1 uncultured Anaerolineae bacterium | reverse complement strand
CCTCCGAGGGAGATGCTGTCGACCTGGGCACGGTTCAAGTCGTGCGACCGACGACGCTGCCGTCGCGCGATGCGTTTACGATTTTGTCCGAACGACAGCAGAATTTCGGTGCACTCGATCTCATCGGTTTCAGCCGTTATCCCCGCGGCTATGGGCATGCACCCGAAACCCCTTTGCACCCCGGCGATCTCCTGCACGTCGATCTGTTTTGGCAAAGCCAGGCGCCGGCCCCGGCTAACCTGCGTGCGCTGCTGAGCCTGGGTGACCTGCCTGGTGGCCGCGTGATCGAAGCGCGCCGGCCTCTCGGCGGCACCGGGTACCCGCCCAGCCAATGGGAAATCGGCGAAATCGTGCGCGACCAGCTCGACCTGCCGATTCCACCCGATCTGCCGCGCGGCGAGTACCCGCTGCACCTGGCGGTTTATACCGAGGGCAACCAGGCCACCGAGACTGTCACCCTGGGCACGATCCGCGTGGCGTGACACTTGGGATATCGTCGCTCATCGGCTATAATCAGCCAGCAGGAGACATGCACGTGGTGGATTGGGAATCGTCGATCGAAAAGGCCATTCGTGAGGCGCAGGAACGGGGTGAGTTCGACAACCTGGCCAATGCGGGCCGGCCGTTGAACCTGGAGCCCAATCCCTACGCACCCGATCTGGACCTGGTGCATCGTCTCTTGAAAGACCAGGGCTATGCACCAGCCTGGATCGAAGACGACAAAGAGATCCGCCAGCTCCAGGCCGATGCCAGCGAGCGGGTTCAGCAAGCCTGGCAGCGCTATCAGGAACGGATGCTGGGTGCCGAGCTGCTGCCGGCCGTGCGCTGCCGGCAGGAACAGCGCAGCGCAGCGCTGGCGTGGGCCGCAGCGAGAGACCGTTTTGCCGGCAGTGTGCACATCGTCAACGAGCGCATCCGCCTTTTCAATCTCAAAGTGCCCATTGTCGATAAACAGCGGTCCGCGCTCGACGTGGAGACGGAACTGCGCAGACTGGGCATCGACCCCACAGTCACAGCTGGCGACAGCGTGCCAGACACCGATGCAGCCGGTGCAGAAGCAAATGCGACTGACGCCGAACGCGGGCGTCTGCAGGACGCGCTGTACCGCCTGATCCAGGGTCGCGAGAAAATGCCGCTCAGCCCACCATGGCACAATGCCCGGCGTGCGGCGATCTTTCGTTACATCGACCGCTTGCAGCACATGGCAGGCGCCAGCGAAGAACCACCCGCGCCTGACACAGATGAGGAGACACTTTGACTTTCAACGAATACCAGCAGGCCGCCCTGCGCACTGCCAACACGGCACCGGACCGCACACGCCAGGAACGCCTGGCACACTGGGCGCTTGGCCTGGCTGGCGAATCGGGCGAAACGGCCGAAATGGTCAAGAAACACCTCTTCCACGATCATGAGCTCGACTACACCGCCCTGGTCAAGGAATTGGGAGACGTGTTGTGGTACCTGGCGGTGTTGGCGCGCGAACTGAACGTCGATCTGGAAGAGGTGGCCCTCAACAACGTCGAGAAGCTGCGCCGGCGCTACCCGCAGGGCTTCCGCACCGAAGACAGCTTGAACCGGGTCAACGGGTGATTCATGCGCTACGCAAGGCCAGGTCGTCCAGCAGAAGCGTGATGTCCGCCAGGCTGCCGGCATAGGTGGGTGGACGATCGGGTGCCGGGCCGGCTGGCGGTGGATCGTTGACCCAGAAGACAGGCATACCGACCGCTTGCGCCGGTGCCACGTCACGCAGCGGGTCATCGCCCGCCATCAGACATTCGGCTGTTTCCAGCGCCAAACGGGCAGCGATCTCGGAATAGTACGCGGGCTGCGGCTTGGTGGTGTGCATATTCTCGTACGTCGTGATGAGGTCATACGAAAACTCGGTGACCGGCACGCCGGCCCAGGCCAGGCGGTGCTCGATGGCACGGCGTGGAAACAGGGGATTGGTGGCAATGACCACCCGATAGCCGTGGTCGAAGGCAGTCTGGACCGCCGGGCGGGCCGCAGGGCGCAGTGCCGTGAAACGGGCCAGGTCGTCGAAGCGTTCTTCATAGAAGCGGGCCGTCAGCGGCTCCATCGTTGCCTGCGGAATGCCAATCAGCGGCGTGAAGGCTTCCCAGAACACGTCGGCGTTGCTGCGCGACCGGTCGTGATCGGCAAGCATGACCCCGGTCGCTTGCTGCAAAGCTGCGATCAGGCGGTTGGGCGGCACGAGATGGGCCACATAGCTCGATAGGGCCTGGAAGTAAGGTGGCAAAAAACGTTCTGGCTTGTTGTCCAACAAAGTGTCATCGAGATCGAACAGAATGGCTTTGATCAATTATCTGCTCCCCAAGTGGTGCGGAGGCTTGTCCTGCATTGCATCTACCTGATTACCGCGATCGCATCAGCGTCTATCTCTGGGTCATTATTGCCGCGCTGGCCATTGAAGTCTTCCTCCAGCTGCCGGCGCGCACCCTGACGTGGACAGTTTTCGGCTCACCCCTCAGCGTGGATCTCACGACCCCCACCCTGTTTGGTGTGCCGCTGGTCATCCTGGCCGCCAGTGGTATGGAAGCGATCGTTCGGGCGCATCCACGCTTTCTGCGCGGTGAGCTGCGCCACACCTGGATTCTGTGGGCCTTGCCCAGTGCACTGGTGCTGACGGCCGTTGTCCTGCTGCCGGTGCTGCCGACACGCATCACCTGGTTGGGCGGGCTGATTGCCACCGGCACGGCCCTGGCCCTGGTGAGCGTTGCCGTCTATCATACGATCGATGAAGAGGACCCGGCGTACCGCGGGGCACGTTTGCTGCTCAACCTGGCAACGTATGCCATCGCCCTGCTGCTCTTTCTCCTGGTGTACCAGACCCGTACCCGCAGCCTGCTGTCTGGCACCGTCACCGTCGCCATTGCAACTCTCCTGGCAATGGAAATCTTGCGCGGCGGCACCCGTGCCCCCCTGCGGCATATCGTGCAGTACGGGTTGTTGTGCGGCCTGATCCTGGGCGAAGCAACCTGGGCTCTCAATTATTGGCAGCTGCCCGGTCTGACCGGTGGTCTGCTGCTGCTCGTTCTGTTTTACCTGGTCGTTGGTCTTTCCCAACAAGACCTGGCCGGCACGCTGCGGCGCCAGGTCGTGATCGAGTACCTGGTCATTGCCGGTATCGCCCTGTCTGTGATCCTCCTCTTTGCCCCCCGCTAACGCCCATCGTCGTATCCCTATGCGCGCGCCAGAAGCAGATCAGGCCGGTTCCGCCACTCCTCCCAGGCAGCACGACCATCGGAAATCGTTTGCAGCACCTCCCACAGCCCCCGGTTGACGGGCACCGCCAGTCCGATCCGTTCGGCCGCCGCAGCGACCGCACCGTTGAGGTACGTCACTTCGCTGCGGCCCTTGCCGGCAGCCAGGTCCAGGTACAACGAAGGCATTTTGCTGCCGCGTCCGGCAACGACAAAACGTGCCATTGCGCGCCGCAGGATCGCGACAGGCAACATGCGGATCAGCGGCGCCAGCTGTGGAAAAGGATAACCACCCAGACGGATCGTGCCGATGCCCTGGGCCCGCATCACGGCCAGGGTCTCGCGCCAGGCCATGATTTCCAGCCGGGCCAGGCGTGCATCGTCAAAGACCTGGTTGGGCGTCCAGCCCAGAATCGCACAGCTGGCATTGCACAGCTCGTTCATCAGCAGCTTGGTCCATTTGAGCGCACGATAATCGGGCGTGACCCGGGCACGCAGGCCCGCCTGGGTGAAGGTCTCCGCGACGGTCGCGGGGGTCAGCACAGGCGCTTCTTCCGCCAGCGGCGCAATGGCAATCTCACCCGGTCGGGTCACCTCGATGATGCCGGTGGAGGGGACCGCCACGACGGTCGTGATGGCGCCGGACAGCACGCGGCGCGTGCCCAACGCCGCCGCCAGGGTTTCTTCGTTGCCCACACCGTTTTGCAGCGCCAGAACGGGCAGGTCCGGCGGCGCTGCCGCCGCCAGCTCCGCCGCCACCGCGGCCGTGTCGTACGATTTGACCGTCAGCACGGCCAGGTCATAACCGGCCGCGCCGTCCATCGCCTCAGCGAGCGAAATAACCACGGGGATGCCGCTGAGGGTAGCGGTCTCCTCCGGGCTGCGGAGCACCAATCCGTGAGCGTGCAGCGCGGCGGCCAGGCTGGGCCGTCCCAACAGAGTTACTGCGTGCCCCTGCTGCGCCAGCCGAGCCCCAAGCAATCCACCAATCGCACCTGCACCGATAATCAAAACTCGCACGTTGGCTCTCGAACCCCTGTGGTATCGATTTGCAGCCGATTGTAACACGATCGGGTCCCGTACGGAAAACTGGCCAGGGGGATTGGTCCTGCACCCCAAACGGCGCCTCAGGTCCAGTCAGGGAAATCGATCAGCCGCACACCGCCGATTGGCACAAACGCGGCCTGCCGGGTACAATAGCGCCCACGGACCTGGCTTATGACGACTTTGATCCTCGGAATCGAAACCTCGTGCGATGAAACAGCCGCGGCGGTGATCGCCGATGGACGTACCATCCGCTCGAATGTGGTGGCTTCGCAAATCGATCTGCACCGGCAGTACGGCGGTGTCTTTCCTGAGCTCGCCTCGCGCCAGCATGTCCTGGCGATTGTGCCGGTGATCGAACAGGCCATGGCCGACGCACAGGTGACCTGGCGCGACCTGGCTGCCATTGCGGTGACGTGCGGTCCGGGGCTGGCTGGCTCGCTGCTGGTGGGGGTGAATGCCGCCAAGGGCGCCGCCTGGGCTCACAGCCTGCCGTTGGTGGGGGTCAATCACCTGGAGGGGCACATCTACTCCAACTGGCTCGACGTGGGCACGAACACCCCACCGCCTGCCTTCCCCGTCCTGGTCTTGATCGTCAGCGGTGGCCATACTGAGCTGATCCTCATGCCCGACCATGGCCGCTATGCGCGCCTGGGTGCAACGCTGGACGATGCAGCCGGCGAGGTGTTCGACAAGATCGCGCGGCTGTGGGGTTTGGGCTATCCCGGGGGTCCGGTCATGCAAAAAACGGCGTCTGGTGGTAACGCGGCAGCCTTCAACCTGCCACGCGCCCTGCGTCACGATCCAGATCATCTCTTCGATTTCAGCTTCAGCGGGTTGAAAACGGCCACCCTGCGCCTGACACGGGCGCTCGAAGCCGCTGGGCGGCCCCTGCCGCTGGCCGACCTGGCGGCCAGCTTCCAGGACGCAGTCGCCGACGCGCTCGTCGGCAAGGTCCTGCTCGCCGTCGAGACCCACGCCGTCCATCACGTCTGCGTGTGTGGTGGGGTGGCGGCGAATGCCGAGTTGCGCCGCCAACTGGCCGCGCGCCTGCCCGTCCCCCACGCCATTCCGCCCATCTGGTTGTGCACCGACAACGCCGCCATGATCGCCTGCGCCGGCCACTACCGCCTGCAAACAGGATTCACCAGCGGCTGGGACCTCGATGCATTACCGAATCTACGCCTGGTCTAGATGAATCCGCTCTAATCCGTTCCATCTATTCCCGGCGCGGCCGTCAACGAATGAGGGCAACGAATCAACGAATGACACCTCCGCCGCCCGAATCCATCGACAGCAATCCGTTCCCGCCGCCGCGATGGCGGCGCTCCCACAAAACCCCTACCCCTGGCTCCCAACCCCCAACCCCTATCTCCCGAATCCGTTGACAGTAATCCGCTCAATCCGTTCCCCGAATCCGTTGACAGTA
>CAZXQZ010000260.1:0-5699 GCA_964642445.1 uncultured Anaerolineae bacterium | reverse complement strand
CCGCGAGTATACCACCGAGGTTTGGCGGCGGCTGGCGCAGCAGCGCATCGCCCAGGGGCTGCTCGAACAGGACATGCGGGTGGGGTCGCTGCGCCTGACCGCTGCCGGGCGCGAGGTGCTGAGCGGGGCGCGTGTCCTGGCCACGCTGGATACCGGCATTCTCTCCGCAGCCGCGGCCGTAACCGAGGAAGCACGCGAACACGATGAGGCTCTGTTCCAGGCGCTGCGTGGCCTGCGCCAGCGGCTGGCGGCGGCGGCCGGCGTGCCGCCGTACGTCGTGTTTTCGGACCGTAGCCTGGTAGAGATGGCAACCTACTTCCCGCACACGCCGGCCGACTTGTTGGCCATCGAGGGGGTGGGTGAAACCAAGCTGGCGCGCTACGGTGAGGCGTTTCTGAACGTCATCCGTCCCTACTGTGCCGCGCACGACCTTAAGCCGCGGCCGCGGTCGAGCGTGTCCACGCGCCCCGGCGTGGTAAGCCGCAGTGGCGTACGGCGCTTCGAGGAAGTGGGCGGGTTGTTCGACAGCGGCCGCTCCGTGGCCGAACTGCAGGCCCTGTACGGCGTCAAACGCGACACCATCATCGAGCACCTGACCGCCTACTTCCGCGCCGGCCATCCGATCGACAGCACGCGCCTGCTGGGCGCCAGCACCCTGCCACCCGACCGCCAAACCGAGGTCTTGCGCACCATCGCCGAACACGGCCCCAATTACCTGCGTCCTGTCTTCGATGCCCTCGGCGGCACCGTGCCGTGGGACGAACTACGGCTGCTGCGGTTGATCTACATCACCGGTGCGGCTGGCACCATCGACGGCGCATCCAACCTCCAACCTCCAACTTCCAACTTCTAGAGCTGCACTGCGGCCACCAACACCCCCATACACAACCGCCCCACCGCCGGCCCGAACTCGCGGCGCAGCTCGCGGCCGCGGGAACGGCCGGTGGCGTAGTTGGTGACGTAACACAGCGAGGCGTAACGCAGCCCCAGCTCGCGCGCCAGCCATACCTCCGGCGCCAGCGTCATGCCCACGATATCTGCGCCGGCCGCGGCCATCAGCGATATCTCGGCCGCCGTCTCCAGGCGCGGCCCCTCGGTGCAGACGTAGACACCGCCCTGAACGGCGCGCCCCTCGCCGCGGTCAAGCGTTTCCAACGCCTGCCAGATCGCGCTGCGCAGCGCCGGATCGAACGTTGGCCCGGCCGGCGGCTGGTGCCAGCGCTCGAACGTGCCCACGCGGCGGCCGCCGGTCCAGTCGATCACGTCCTCCGGCACGACCAGGTCACCGACGGTGAGCGCGGGGTTGATCGCACCCACGCCGTTCCAGCTCAGGATGGCTCGGAACCCCAGCTCGTGCGCAGCCCACAGGTTGGCGCGGTGGTTGACAAAGCCGGCCGAGCGCTGCAGCTCGCCGACGCCGTGGCGCGAGCTAAAACCCACCACCGTACCCTGCGGCAGCGCCAGCCAGTCGATCGGCGCTGCCGGGCCATAGGGTGTCTCGACGGTATGCGTCTCGACCACCTGGCCGAACTCAGCCAGGTCGAGCCAGTAGGCCGCGGTGCCGCCGTAGATGAGGGTGGTGGCACTGGCGGAGGGTGTTTCGCTCATGGCGAATCCGTGCCGGGCGGTGTGTCCCAGTAGCGCGCAATCAATGTAGCCGGGAACACGCCGCGGTCGGTGACGATGCCGGCGATCAGGTGCGGCGGTGTGATGTCGAAGGCGGGGTAATAACCGTCGATCCCCTCGACCGCCGTGCGCACCACGCCTTCACGTCCGCGGGCATAGAAGACTTCCTGCGGGTTACGTTCTTCGATCTGGATCTCGCGTGCGGTCGCGGTCTGGGGATCGGGGCCATCGTAACCGAGGACGTAAAAGGGAATCGCGAAATAGTTGGCCACAATCGCGTTGTGCAGCGTGCCGACCTTGTTGGTGATGTGTCCATCCAGCGTGATGCGGTCGGCGGCGCAGATGAACGTGTCGATCCGCCCCTGGCTCATGAGGTGCGCCGGCATGCCGTCGGTGATGAGCTGCACGGGAATGCCCATCTCGACCGCGCACTGCGCTGTGAGACGCGCCCCCTGCAAGTAGGGACGCGTTTCGGTGGGGATGAGGGTGACCCGCTTATCCTGATGCCGGGCAATCCACAGCATCCAGCACAGCGCCGCACCGGCCAGGCAGTGGGTCAGGATGCGGTCACCGTCACGCAGCAGCGTCGCGGCGTGCGCACCGCAGGCCTGGCTGACCCGGTTACCACGTGCGATCTCGCCGTTGACATAGTCCAGGATCGCCCGCTGCGCATCAGAACCAGTCGCCAGGGCAGCTTCGCCGCGGCGCAGCGCCTCGGGCACCACGTGGTGCAGGTCATCGGCAGTGGGGCGGGTGGCCAGCAGCCGCGCCGCGGCGTCGCGCAGCGCCTGGGCGTCCAGGCCACCTGGGCGCGCCGCCAGGGCCAGGCCCAACCCCGCGGCGTACGCCAGGGGCGGCCCGCCCTGGACCACCATCTGTTCGATGGCTACCGCCGTCTCGGTCACGCTGCGGCAGGTGACGTATTCGGTACGAAACGGGTAGCTGCGCCGGTCGAGCAGAACGACCGTGTCGCTGCTTTCGTCGTAACGCAGCGTATTGAAGCGGTCGGCCAGCAGTGCCGGACAGGGCGGAATCGTCGCAGTCACCCTACAAACCTGCCGGCAGCAGCGTCTCGGCGAACAGCGGTGCCAGTTCCTGGCGGTCGTCGTGCCAGGCCTGGAGGGTATCGGGGGCCAGGTCGGGTGCCGCGTGACTCAGATAACGCTGCAAGCCCGCCAGGTCCCACCCGGTCAGGTCGTAGCGCAGGTCGCGCAGGTACTTCGTGCAGACCCCCGTTGGCAGGTCGAGGCGCGGCGCATAGGCCTGGGCAATCGCTTCCAGGTGCTGGCGGCCTTCCGCCTTGGCGGCGTACAGCGCCGGCACGATGCCGCTGGTTGTGACCTCGTCCAGCCGGTCGCGCCGTACCGACCACAGGGCGAAGACGAAGGGCAGGCCTGTCCACTTCAGCCATTCGTCGCCCAGGTCGAACACGTGCGGCACACCACGACGGGGCACGGCACGGCGTACGGTGCCCTCGATCAGGGCTTCGTCGCCGATGAGCAGTGCCGCCGAGGCGCGGCTCAACATCTCCTCCAGGTTCTGCGGTGCGATGCGCCAGCGCGGTTCGACACCGTAGCGCTCGCGGCACAGGATCTTTACCAGCTCGACACTCGTGGCCGAGTGATCGGTCAGCGCCACGGTGACGCCGTCGAGCTCGGCTGGGTCGGGCATCCAGCTGAACAGGAGGACCGTTTTGACTGCGCCCAGGGTTGCAATACCCAGCTGCGGGATCACGGCCAGGCTGTCGGCGTGGCGCGCCGTCTCGATCGCCGAAATCGGCGCAACGTCGATCTCGCCCGCCACCAGCATCCGGTTCAAGGTCGTGGGCACACCGTAGACAAAACGCACATCTTGCCCAACCAACCGCTCCTGCAGCCGGTAATAGACAGGCTGGACGTTGAGATAATCGATTACACCAATCGTCAGGGTCATGTCCGTTTCGTACCTCATCGTACGTTTATTTGGTGGTCGGCAGCGAGGGGCGATCGCCGCCAACACGGAAGCTTGTACCCGATCAGCTCGCGATCGTTGCCATAGCCGCCATTCGTTGATTCGTTGCCCCTATTCGTTGCCGGCATTCGTTCATCGACGGCATTCGTTCCGCCGAATCTACCCCTGCAGCGCCACCGGTTGCACCGGGCCGTTGCTGCGCGCTGCCTCCTTGGCCGCCAGGCGGGCGCGCTTGCGGCGGGCGATCATTTCGGCTTCGATTTCGGCCAACGGCTGATCGTACACCGTAACGACATTGTACAGCGTATCGCGCTCGGCGGGCACCTTGCCCGCCGCGACGATCAGGCGGATCAGCTCCAGTTTGTCGAGCTGTTCGTCGGTGGTGGCACCCGCTTCATGGTAGATCTTCTCTTCCACCACGGTGCCGTCGATGTCGTCGGCGCCGAAGTGCAGGGCCAACTGCGCAATCGGCGGCGTGAGCATGATCCAATACGCTTTGATGTGCGGAAAGTTGTCGAGCAGGATACGGCTCACCGCCAGCGTTTTCAGCGTATCGTGCGCCGTCGTCCAGTTGGCACGCTGGCCGAGGGCGTTGTTGTCGGCGTGGAAACGCAGCGGGATGAAGGTCTGGAAACCACCCGTGTCGTCCTGCAGATCACGCAGGCGCAGCAGGTGATCGACGCGGTGTTCGGCCTGTTCGATGTGACCGTAGAGCATGGTCGCATTCGTGCGCAGGCCCAGCTCGTGGGCGGTGCGGTGAATCGCCAGCCAGGTATCGCCGTCGGCCTTCTCCGGGCAAATCTTGCGGCGGATCTCGGGGTGGAAGATCTCCGCACCCCCCCCCGGCATCGAATCGAGCCCGGCCGCCATCAAACGGCGCAGCACTTCGGCGTGGTTCATCCCGGTCATGTCGGCAAAGAAGTCGATCTCGACCGCGGTGAAGGCCTTGAGGTGAATCCAGGGATAGGCCTGCTTCAGCGCCCGCAGCACGTCTTCGTAGTACTCGAACGGCTCGCTCGTGTGCAGGCCACCCACGATGTGAAACTCGGTCACGTTGGGCGTGGCATCGGCACGCACGTGTTCCACGATTTCATCCGGACGCCAGGTGTAGGCCCCTTCTTCCCCTTCATCGCGGCGGAAGGAGCAGAAATTGCAGTGGAAGGCACACACGTTCGTCGGGTTGATGTGCCGATTTTGATTAAAGAAGACGTAGCGCCCGCCGTTGTGGCGCGTATTCACCAGGTCGGCCAGCTGGCCAATGGTGAGCAGGTCGTGCGATTCGAACAGCCGCACGCCGTCGGCGAAACCAAGCCGTTCTCCTGCCTGCACTTTTGCGATGATATCTGTCAGTTCCGTTGTTTGCGTTCGAACCATTTCCATGACTGCTGCCACTCCCTCTATTACTCGTTCTGCGCGCCGCGCGGGCAAGATCATTGCGCCGGACGCCTCACTCTCAACGCCGGACGCGCTCAT
This sequence comes from uncultured Anaerolineae bacterium, assembly GCA_964642445.1. Taxonomy (GTDB): domain Bacteria; phylum Chloroflexota; class Anaerolineae; order SSC4; family Amarolineaceae; genus SSC4. Next base: position 650 of record CAZXQZ010000260.1, on the reverse strand, counting down.
TGGCTAAAAATACCTGCTGCCGCAGCTCGGCCGCGGCCTCGTCCAACAGTTCTTTCACCTGAAAATAGACCGCTTCACTCAATTGCAGGGCGTCGGACGTCAGGATGCCCTGCAGCGCCTGGACGACGCGCAGCACCTTACCCTCGATCTGCTCCACCGTCGTGCCATACCAGCCTTGTGGCACGAAGAAGATAACGAGCAGCCCAATACCAAAGATACTCAAGGCCGTCGACATACCGAGCCGGCCCAATGCCGGACTCAACAGCAGCATCAGCACCAGGTTCAGCACGGTGTAGACAATCATCACCATAGCCCGCGTCAACGGCCGCGCCGGCATAATCTTCGCCACCACAGGCTGCAGCCGGTCGTACTCGCGCACCCGCGCCAAAAACAGGTTGAACTCGTTGCACACCTGGCGATCGACCTGCCGCTGGTCGTATTTCGCCAGCCGCAGCGCATACTCCCGACACTCCCGGCTCAGCTTATAGAACTCGTTCCGCGTGAGTTCCTTCACTCCTCAACCCCTAATCCGTTCAATCCGTTCCACCGACTATCGCCGGGCCAAAGCGCAAGCATGGCTTGCGCACTCCACATCATCCGTTCAATCCGTTCCACCGACTATCGCCGGGCCAAAGCGCAAGCATGGCTTG
>CAZXQZ010000259.1:0-5702 GCA_964642445.1 uncultured Anaerolineae bacterium | reverse complement strand
TCCCTACTCCGTACTCCCTACTCCGTACTCCCTACTCCGTACTCCGTACTCCCTAATACGCCCCCCGCCCACGCAGCACCACCCCTACCGTGCGCCACAAGATTTGCAGATCGAGCAGGGGCGAGTAGTTGCGAATATAGTACAGGTCATCCTCGGTGTGCAGGTGCATGAGGCGCTCGCTGCGTCCGTTGATCTGCCACCAGCCGGTCATGCCGGGGGGTACGGCGAAACGCTGGCGCTGCCACGGCTCGTAGCGCTCGACCAGGAAGGGCAGCTCGGGTCGTGGGCCGACCAGGCTCATATCACCGCGCAGGACGTTGAACAACTGCGGCAGCTCGTCGAGGCTGTTGCGGCGCAAGAATCGTCCCAAACGGGTGATCCGCGGGTCGTTTACCTGTTTGTGAACGACGATGCCATCCCCCGTGGTGTGCAGCACTTCCGCCTGTCGCCTGTCGGCGTCGACGACCATGGAGCGAAACTTGAGCATGGTAAAGAGACGGCCATTTTCACCCACGCGCTGCTGTTTGAAAAACGCGGGGCCAGGTGAATCCAGCCGGATGGCCACGGCGATGAGCAGCAGCAGCGGGGCTGCCAGCAGCAGCAACCCGCTGGCCAGGACCAGATCGAACGCGCGTTTGATGACCCGATTGTAACCGTCGATGGCGGGATCGCGCAGGCCAATCAGGGGCATGCCGCCAAAATCCTCGATTGTGGCCCGGAAGATCGCTAAATCGAAAAAGTCGGGCACGACCCGTACCCGCACCGGCTCGGTTTGCAGCGCAATGACCAGGTCTTCCAACGGCCGGTGGGCACGCAGGGGCAGGGCAAACACAACTTCGTCGATGTCGAGCTCTTTGACGACCCGGATGGCATCGGCCAGGCGTCCCAGGACAGGTATTTCCTCGATGAGCATGTTCCACTTGGCCGGATCATCGTCCAGGAAACCGACCGGGGTGAGCCCCGTCCAGCGGCGTTCGTTCATCTGCTGGGCAACCTGGCGGCCCACTTTGCCCGCACCCACGATCAGCACGCGCACCTCTTGCAGCTGACGCGAACCGGCGAAACGAAAACCGACACGCAGGGCAAAACGCAGCAGCAGCAGCAGCGCGATGTTGGCAATAACGAAGTACAAAAACAGGAGGCGCGGGATGTCGCGGTAAGTTAAATAGAGCAGCCCCGCAAACACCAGCGTGGCCAGGCCCACGGCCACTGCCACCACCTGGGCCTCTTCGACCACACGCAGCGTACGCCGTTGGTCGTACACGGAGAGCAGGATGAACACAGCCCCCCAGATCACGACTGCTGCCAGGTAGACGAGCGGTGGCAGCTGCACCATCTTTTCCGTGAGACGCGTGCCCCACGGCAGGATCAAACGTGCCTGACTGGCCAAAAAGAGCGAGATACAGGTGAGCACCAGGTCGGCAACCGCCAGGAACAGCACGTAATTCGATTCGTAATACTTACGCATGGTTATTTCCTGGATGCAGTTCGGCTTCTATCATCAAGAACAGCTCAGCGGGCGCTACCTGCATGAGCGTCCCCAACTGCCCGATCACAATCTCCGCCAGATTCTGCGTTAAGCCCGGCAGACCTGACGAAACAATGCCTCATAGGCGTCGGTCACGTGTTCCCAGCTGAACACGTCGGCGGCACGGGCCGCAGCCTGCTGCCGGTACGTTGCCACCTGGGCTGGATCATCCAGCAGCTGCTGCAGGAGCGGCGCCAGCGCCGCGGCGCCAGCCTGCCCATCGTACAAGAACCCGGCATCGCCGATCGTCTCGGCGTTTTCGGCGGTTGCATGTGCCACCACGCAGTTGCCAAAAGCCATCGCCTCGACCAGCGCCGGGTGCGTTCCACCCACCCCGGACGTCTCCACGAAGAGGTAGGCGTTGGACGACAGCTCCCAATAGCCCTCACCGAAACAGTAACCCGTAAATATGATGCGCGGGTCCGGGGAGGCCTTCAGGCTGGCAATGTACGCATCGGCGTACGGTGCATCGCCCACGATCACGCATTTGAAGTCGGTGTCGAGGGTGGCAAATGCCTGCACCAGGTGATCGGCACAGTTCTCCGGCACCAGGCGCCCCACGAACAGTACGTAACGGCGGGGCTGCAATCCCCACTGCGCCAGGGTAGGCCCCGGGGGGCGTTGGGGCAGCTCGGCGCCGTACGCAATGTACGGGGATTCGGCGTGGTAGGTATCCCGATAGAACTGCTGCACCACGCGGCTGTCGGTGATGAACGCGTTGGGCAGGACCGTGGCCATGCGCTCGGCAAACTGGATGTAGCGTTTGGCCAACGGTGGCCATTTCGCCCGCTTCCAATCCAGACCATCGACGTTCAGTATTGTACGCTGCCCCACCAGGCGAGGAATCCAGGTCACCAGACTGTTGCCGGCGATGAAATAGAGCACAACATCGTACCCCTGACCCAGGCCGTGCAGGCTGGACAGCAGCGAATGGACGATCGTGTCCAGGTATTTGTTTTGGACGGTCGGCAGCTTGACCAGCCGCATGCCCTTGTAGGTGGGCGCTGTGTAGGTGATGTGATGGCTGCGGCAGTACACCGTCACCGCATGCCCCCGCTGCACCAGGCGGCTGCCCAGCTGCTCGACACAGGTCTCGAAACCACTGTAACTGGCTGGCACCCCACGCGTGCCCATCATCGCGATCTTCATAGCTTCTGACCCAGTCTACCACGTTCAGGGCCGCCCGCCAAACCAGCAAGCCGGGCTGGCAGGTTTTCCAGGTCGGGCAGGGTGCGCCGAACGGCCCCGACCCTTTCGCCAGGGAAAGACAGGGCGGCCTGCCCTGCGGAGCTACGGCACCCGCCGGCCCAGGGCTTCACGGTACACAGCCAGCGTGTCCTCAGCACAACGTCGCCAGCTGAATTGGGCCACACGGCGGTACCCCTGTTCGGTCAACGCGACACGCAGACCCGCATCGGTCGCCACGGCAAACAGTGCCGCAACCAGCCCGTCGACATCGGTCGGGGTGATGAGCCGTGCGGCATCACCCACCACTTCGGGCAGCGACGCCACGTTAGAACAGATCACCGGCGTGCCGCAGGCCATTGCCTCCAGCGGCGGCAGGCCAAAGCCTTCGTACAACGACGGGTAAACAAAGGCCAGCGCGCCGCTGTACAGCGCTGGCAGGTCTTCGTCAGCCACATAACCTACGAAGTGCACGTGGTCCGCAAGATTGGCCTGCTCGACCGCAGCGTAGACTTCCGATTCGCGCCACATGGCCTTGCCGGCCACCACCAGGTGCACATCGGTCACGCCGGCCTGGTGGCGCAGGCGGCCAAAGGCCTCGACCAGGCGCGCCATGTTCTTGCGCGGCTGCAGGTTGCCCAGGGCCAGGAAATAGGGCGCGGCCGCTGGCAGGCCGTAACGTGCCCGTGCCGGCTCCAGCCGCAGCGGATCCTTGACCGGCGCAAAGTGCCCGGCCGCGGCTTCGTAGGTGACGGCCACCCGTGCCGGCGCAATCCCGTAGCGGTCGACGATTTCTTGCCGCGCATGGTTGGAGACTGTGATGATGCGCGCCGCACGACGCATGGTCAGCGGCACCAGGGTGGATAACATCCAGCGGTCACGCGGCGCAAAGAACTGCGGGTAACGGGTGTACGAAATGTCGTGCACGGTGACAACAAAGGGACAGCTGCCAACCGGCGGTGCCACGTAGGTCACGTGCAGCAGGTCGATGCCATCGCGGCGTGTGGCTGCCGGCATGGCGAACGGAATGCGCAGCAGCGCCGCGGCGGGCCGGATGTGGCGCACGCGTGCCTGGTCGGCGGGTGGCAGCTGTGCGTGCAGACGCGCCGGGTGCGTCGTGTACAGGCTGAAGGACAGCGGGTGCGTCACGGCGTCCGGCAGTGCCAACAGCGCACGCACCAGGTTCAGGGTGTAGGTTTCATTTCCCGTTTCGCGCTCACCCACCATGTGGGCGTCGATGGCAACTTTCACGCAATGTATCCCAACCCGCGCAGCCGTTCCTCGAGCGCGGCCTGGTCCTCGACATCCAGCGCGTGCGGGGCGGGACCGGCCACCGCGCCCGTGGCCTCTGTGACCTGCACCGGCCGCTGCGCAACGAAGTCCGCCTCGAACAGCTCGCTCAAAACGCGGCCGTCGAAGTCGGCCGGCACCGGCTGGCCCAGCAGCCAGAGGATCGTCGGTGCCAGGTCGACGATGCTGGCGCGCGGCAGGGTGACACCCGACCGCACGTGCGGCCCGTAGGCGAGCAAAATCCCGTCTCGGGCATGGTCGCCGGTCTGGCCGGTGTAGCCAAAGGCGGCATCGGCCCACGGCTCGCCGGCCGAAAAATGGGTGCGCCGTTCGGCGGGATACTCCTGCCACACCACGCGCAAATCTGGGCTCCAATCGACAAACGGTCCCTGGTAGATCGCTTCGCGTTTCCAGACTTCGGCCACAACCCGCTCGCCCGTCTGCGGCTCACGCAGGGCCAGCAGCTGTGCGGCGATCTCATCACGCAGCGTTTCGTATTCGGCGCCGGGTGCCACGATCCCTTCGGCTTCGCGGCCGCGCACGTTGAGGCTGATGCCGTTATCGGAGGCCCAGAAGGCACGCGTCTGCGACCAATCGACGCTGCTGGTGAAGGCGAATTCGCGCAGCCGGCTGGCAGTGCCCCAGCCCGGCAGGACCTTACGCAGCATCTGCCGCGCCGGATGTGCCAGCCCCAGGCGCTGCAGGGTGCGGCGGGCGGTTTGCAGACCGCTGGCAGCGAAACTCGGTCGCCCCCCTTTGAGTGCCAGGTAACCGTTTTGCTGCAGCCAGACGTTGGGGTAGAAGAAACGGTGGACACCACCAAAGCCGTGGTCGGACATCACGAACAGGATTGTATTGCCCGCTGGATCGACCACCTCGCGTAACAAATCGCCCAGGATGGCATCTGCTGCGCGGTAGTGATGCTCGATTTCCCCACCGAAGCGTGCCGCCAGTGACGGGTCGTGCCGCGGATGCGTGGGGTCCATGTCATCCCACAGGTAGGTCATGATGCGGTCGGTTTCGGAGTAGACGACGTGGCACAAGTCCCAGTCTGGCACCTGCTGCATGAGAAAACGCGTCGCCTGGGCGCGCGCGGTCGTGCCCTGGCGCACGTTGTGGGCTACCGCAGCCTTCGTCTGTACGCGGTCGGCACTGGCAGCGGCCGATTCGATCAGGTAGTCGGGCACCGCCGCATACAGCGCTTCGCGCAGCTCGGCCGGGTAGGTGAACTGGCTGCGGGAACTGGGCGTGAGCATGCATCCCACCAGCGCCCCGTTGACCGGCTGCGGTGGATAGGTCACCGGGCTGTTCATGACGATGACCCGTTTCTCGGCATCACTCAACAGGGACCACAACGTCGGCGCCTGCACGTGCGCCGCATTGACCAACTCCACCCCGTACTGCCCCGGGATACGGCGGGCAAAATCAAAATAGCCGTGTTTCCCCGGATGTTTCCCTGTCGCAAACGACACCCACGCCGGCCCACTCACGTACGGAATCGTCGACCGCAGCTCCGCCCGCGCCCCCGCCGCCTGCAGCTGCGCCAGCACCGGCAGCTTGTTTTCACGCACCCACGGATCGATCAACCAAAACGTCGCCGCATCCAACCCCACCACCAGCACACGCAGTCTCTCACCCATCATGCTCCCTACTCCCTACTCCCTACTCCCTACTCCCTACTCCCTACTCCCTACTCCCT
>CAZXQZ010000258.1:0-5703 GCA_964642445.1 uncultured Anaerolineae bacterium | reverse complement strand
TAGATCCACCAGGCATCGTACGGGCTCAGGTTGACGCACCCGTGGCTGCGCGGACTGCCGAAGGCGTCGTGCCAGTAGGCGGTGTGCAGCGCATACCCGCTGTAGAAGAACTCGGTCCAGGTGACGTCTTCGATGTAGTAGTACCCCGCCCCCGGCCGGCCACCCGACATCTTGCCCGTCGGCCGGCGCAGCCAGGTTCGGAAGATGCCACGCACCGTCGGCGTGCCCGGAAGGCCAGTCGCCACCATGGCAGTATACACCGGTGTATCCCCTTCGTACGCCACGACCGTCTGCTGCGCCAGGCGCACCGCCACCCAACGCTCGGTGCGGCCAATACTCGCCGGCCGGCTGGAGAGCGACGCCACACGCACACCCCCACCGTGCAACCACTGGTCGGACCCAATCCGGTACCAGGTGCTGCTGCCGCTGCCAGTCACCTGCAGCACGTCGAACGACTGGTTGTGCGTCGCGGTGCCGACCACGGCGAACGTGGTGCCAGGCCCCGATCGTACGTTGAGCGCCGATGCGTACACCCACCCCACCGGCAAACGGCTGCCACTGGCGGGGGCCGTCACCACCTCGGCGCTAACCGCGATCGGTCCCGTCGGCGGCAGCGGCCGTACCCAGCCACTATGCACCCAACGATTGGTCCCAATCCGGTACCAGACATCGCCCGCCACCAACTGATCCTCGTAAATGGTGACCTCATCACCGTTGTGCAACACGGCGATCGGTGGATTGTTGGGGAAAACACCGGGTCGCGCACGGACATTCAGCGTGGTCGCAGTCACCACCCCGCGCCGGCCCGGCGGCGGCGGCGGTGGTGGCGGCGGCGGGGGTGTGCTCCCGCTCAACTCCACCCCACGTAGGGCTGATGGCCGCATGAGCGATACGGCGGCCGCTGGAATCCAGTCATTGCCGGCCGTCCGGTACCACAACGCGCCGCCCGCCATGGCCTCGGCGCGAATGCCCAGGTACGTGCCAGGCGCCAGCGAACGCACAACGCGCGTACTGCCCGGGGCCGTGTACGTCTTGGCCCAACTCCACACCGGACGCGCATTCCTGTACGGCAGCCAGGGTTCTCCAGTCACCGCGTCGGGTGCGTCGAATGGCACCGCCTCGACCGGTTCTGCCACTTCGGCGACGCTGAGTGTCGGTTCTGCAATCGGTTCCGTGACCTGGACGTCCTGGGTGATCAGATTGGCCACCCAGAAGTCGTCACCGTCCAACAGATCGGCGGCAATCACGTAGTCGCCTGGTTTGGGATACCCCAGCGTCCACGATCCGGTCTGATCGCTGCCGGAACGACCGGACAGGACAAACACCTGGCCGGCACCGCTGTCCACGCGCACCTGCTGGTCCGACGGCAAGCCCTCGACCTGCAGTGTGACATCGACCTGCAAGGGCGAATCGGGCTGCGGCGTCACCGTGCACGCCGTCGTTGGCCGCGGGGTCTGCACCGCATCCTGGGTGAGGGGCACGGCGGTCACCACCACGTCACCCCACCGCAGCTGCGCCGTGTGGGGTTTGTCGTCCGCATACGTGTGATCTGCCAGCTCGACCTGCTGCTGCTCGCGCCACGTCACAGAGGTCGGCGCACACAAAACGCCCAGATCGATCGTGGTTCCATCACCGGTATCGAGACTGGCCGGCGCACAGGTCGACACCTGGTCCAGGTCAGGGGCAGCGAACATCGCTGAAAATCGCACGCGGCGTGCATTCTTCGTGGAACTGGCCAATAAACGGATTGGGTCAGACATGGGTATGTTCCTCCTCGGTTGGGCTTGATGAAAGCGGGCCAGCCGTAGTTTAACACAAGTGACCAAAAACAGGCAACACAGCGCAAGATCGGCCTGGCATTCGTTCTTCCCATGCATTACCGGCTCCCGTGCGCCCATTCGCGGACGGCCCCCGTTTCCGCTCTCGCCCCGCCAATGGTATAATCCCCGGCAACGCATCCACAAGGTGCGGCGGACTACCCACATGACCCAACACCAGACCGACGAACTACGCACCACCGTACGCCCGGCGCGGCCGGCCGACCAGGGCCGCATCCTGAGCCTGCTCGACCAGGCGCGCCACCAGATGGTTGGGTTTGGGCCCGAAGATCTGAATCAGCTAATCAGCAGTGACCACCACCTTGTCTTGATTGCCGACACGGGTCCGCTGCTGTGGGGGTTTATCGTGACATCGCCGCTGCCTCAACCGGCACGCCCCGGTGAAGCCGACGAAACCTGGGCCCAGCTGCGGGGCTGCGCCCTCATCAACGGTTGGCGGGTCGAGAATGGGGTACGCGCGCTGTGGGAACCGCTGCGGGTGCTCCTGCGTGCCCGTAACCTGCGCCATATCCTGCACGTGGGCATCGCTGGCTGGCTGGTGAGCCCGCTGCAACAAGTTGGTTTTCACAGGACCGATTCCCTGGTCACGCTCGAACGTGGCATCGGTATTGGCCACGGCGGTGAAGGACAAGGCCCGGCTCAGCTGCGCACAGCAACCCCGGCCGACGTCGAAACGCTGGTCGCGCTCGATACGATGGCGTTCGAGCCACCCTGGCGGCTGACGCGCAACGACCTGCTTGGATTCCTGATGATGGGCGGGCACCTGGTGGTGGCCGAGCTGGACCGCCGGCCTGCCGGTTATGCCTTCAGTGACGTCCACTTCGACGTGGGTCAGCTGGCGCGCCTGGCCGTTCACCCGGCCTGGCAGCGGCAGGGGATTGGCAGCCAGCTCCTGACCGATGCCCTCTCTTTCTGCCGGCGTGCGGGTGCACAGACGTTGACCCTCAATACGCAGGACAGCAACGCCGCGTCGTTCCAGCTGTACGCGCGACACGGTCTGCGTGTGGTGGGCAGCCGTACTCCCGTCCTGGAATACCGGATTCCGCGGTCTTGACCAAACCATGACTTCCCAACCTGCGCTGTCACGCCGGCGCCACCTCACCGCGCTGATCTACCTCTGGCCGCTCCTATTCGTCGGCGCGTATGGGCTCGTGCGCGGTTACCTTTTCGGGGTCATGGATGACGCCCACTCGATTCAAATCCCCTTCCTCAAGGCGACTCTCGACCCGTCGCTCTACCCGAACGACCCGATGGTTGCCACGCGCTTCGGCTACCCGGCATTCTATTTCGACCTGCTGGCGCTGCTGGCGCGCACGATCGACCTGCAGCCCCTGTTCCTGGGCCTGCACATCCTCACGCTGGCCGGATTCCTGGCGGGAATCGTAGCCCTGACGCGCAGCCTGGTGCAGGACGCACAGCCTATCCGCCCGGTCGTGGTGGCGATGCTGCTGACCCTCGCCACGCTGCCGGTGCTCGGCGGCGATGACCTGTTTCTGCGCTCGACGCTGGCACGGCACAGTGCGATGGTGGTGGGCCTGTGGGTGCTCGTACTGGGCGTACGCGGTAACCAGTTGGCGGCGTATGCCCTGGCTGGCCTACTGGTCAATCTCCATGCCCTGACCGGCGGCTACGTACTCGCCATGCTCATTGCCGCCGATCTGACCAGCCTGCCGCGGCAGCGCTGGCGCGAACTGGCTCTGCTGACCGTGCTGGCGCTCATTCTGGCCAGCCCGGCCCTCGTGTGGATTCTGCGGACCAGCGAGGCGGTCACCGCAGAATGGATTGCGCTGCTGCGCATGCGCTCAGCGCCACACAGTTTTCCATTCAGCTGGTCACCCTTTGATTATGTCATGTACGGGTTGTGGTTGTTGATGGCCGGACTGGGTTGGTGGCCACTACGCCGGACGGTGACAGGGCGTTGGTTAGCCGGCGCCGCCGTGGCAGTGGCCGGCCTGGGGATCGCCGGTGTGATTTTCAGCGAGGTGCTGCCGCTGGGTCCCGTGCTGCGGGCGCAGCTGCTGCGCAGCACCAGACTCCTCACCCTGCTGGCCCTGCCGCTGGTGGCGGGCTGGCTGTTGGCCCAGTGGGACCGCGGGGGCCTGGCTCGCCTGGGCGGTCTTCTCATCGGGGCCAGTCTGTTTTTGCCCGATCCCCGGCTGTGGAGCGTGGCCGTGATCGCAGGTTTGCTGCTGGTGCTGCCTGCGGGCTGGTCACCACTGGCCCGCGCCAGCCAGTCCATTGGGCAGCAGGCTGACAACCGTTTACCGACCCCTCTCAAACGGGCGCGAACCGCGTTCAGCCGATGGCCCGGTGTGATCCGTTGGACGGCCGCGCTGCTGTTGGCAGTGGGCGCATTGGCACTAGTCGCCAACCTGACGCGCACCCAACCCGACGCCGAAGCCGTGGCCGCCTGGGTCGACGTCCAGCAGTGGGCACGTGACAACACCGCACGCGATGCGCTCTTCCTGACACCCGCGTACCTCTATGGTTTCCGCATCGAAAGCGAACGTCCCATCGTTGGTGAATGGAAGGACGGCACGCAGCAGTACTTCAGTGTGCCCTACGCCAGCGAGTGGTGGAACCGGATGCGCGATCTCAAGACCGAAACCGCCAGGGCTACCGGCTACAATGACTTGACACAGGACGAAGTACTCGCCCTGCGCGACAAATACGGCGCCCGCTACGCCGTTTTCCTCGCCGACAAGGTGCTGGAGCTACCGGTTGCCTATCGTAATCGGTGGTTTGTCGTATATTTGATACCAGACAACTAAAAAACCCTTCGGGTCTGGCAGACCCGAAGGGTTTTTTGCAAACTCCCCGCCCCTGACGGAGCGGTACCGGCACCGTGTCAAGAGATGTGCCGCGGGTCTCTTGCGACGGCTCCTGCCCATCCCGGGACCCCGTCAGGGGGTGACAGGTGCCGGGGCGGGGAGCGCTATGGTCTCAATTCAACAGGTACAGCTCGCCAAAACGATCGTAGTGGGTAAGTGTCTCGTCACCTGACCAGATCAGCCAGCTGTCCCAGTCGCCGCCATCATCGTTGTCACGCAGCGCCCACGTGAAACCCACAACCACATCCCCAGTCAGCGGCTGCGCCAGCAGGTGTGTCACAGGTATGGCGGCCTCGATCGTATAACCACCCGGCACAGGCTGCGTCACGACAACGCTGCCGGCGAGGGGTGTCCCAAAGTCACTGGCGTGCCCATCCACGTCCAGACCATAAGCGTGATCGTGCGGCCCGCCCGGGCCTACGCGATCCCAATTGCCATCGACAGCCAGTTCGATCCCGTCGCGTGCCCAACCATCGGCACCGCCCACCATCGGTGCATCATCGGTCACCTGTGCGGCGAGATAGAGGTGTGTCTCATCCCAGGTCAGCCGCAGCGTGGCCGCAGCGTCGACCAGGGATGGGGATTCGCCGTGCGTGGTGCCGTAACGGGCGTCCAGGATAGCCACCGGCCCAACCGACCACTCGTCCAGGTGTCCGTCCAGCTCAGGAGCCGCCAGGGCACGCTGGGCCACGATGGCTCGCGTCGACGCACACGTGGCGGCCGTGTCGGCACTGATAAACGGCGCCGACCAGTTGGACATGGGCTCAACCTGCCCATGCCACCACCCGATGAAGCGTGCCTGCAGAACGTGACGGGGCACCATCGGGCGATCGACCGTCACCTGGGCCATGTCGATGACCCAACGTTCGCCGCTGCGCTCGACGACGGCGGTCGAGCTGGCAATCAGGGTAGTGCCGTCCGGCAGCAGCTGAAACTGCACAGTGCTGCCGGTCGTAGGCAGGTTCGTTCCTTGAAGGATCACCTGGCGTGCGTTCGGCTGTGCCGCGGTGCGCAGCACGCAGCCCGGCGGCTGG
>CAZXQZ010000257.1:0-5750 GCA_964642445.1 uncultured Anaerolineae bacterium | reverse complement strand
CCGAATCCGTTCCAGCAATCCGTTCGATCCGTTCCCGGTGCGGCCGTCACCGAATCAGGCCACGAATCAACGAATCGCCCCCAGTATTCCCTACTCCCTACTCCCTACTCCGTACTCCGTACTCCCTACTCCTCTACTCCACCCCCACCCGCGCATACGCCGCCGTCGGGTTGCCATCCAGGTCTTCCACGATGAAACCCACGAGATAATCGCCGGCTGCGGCATCCATCTCCCGCCAGCGGAACGGTTGGTCACCGAAGGTCAGGGTGTCCCCCTGCTCGGCAGAGGTCTGCTCGATCTGGCCGCTGGTATTCAGGTCCAGCCACTTCTCGATGATGGTGAAGGTATCCCCGGCCTGCGGTGTGATCTCACGTGGTGCGCCGGTGCCGTCGCTGTTGGTGAAGCCGAACACCTGCTGCATCTCGCCGTTGGCAAAGTACATTTTGGCGTAGCGCTGCTCACCGCCGTCGGCGTAGGTGTAGATGCCATCGACCGCGTAGGTGGCTTCTTCCCACGTTCTGCCGTACGTCTCCGGGTTGAACAGGGCCACGTGCGACTTCTGACCGTCATTGATGCCAAACACCACCGGTTCCCACTCGAACTCCAGGTTGAAGTCACCCTCACCCCAGTCTGGGTAGTACACGCCATCGATCTCGCGCGTGTCGCTGCTCTCCAGGTAGTCCGAATCGGCTACGTTGATCGAATTGGCATCGCGGTCGTAGAAGCCGACGAAGAACTTGATGTAGCCGATGTTCTCGCCGCTGACATCGGCACTCAGTACGACCGGCTCCCCCGGCGCGGCCGTGTTGGACGACAGGCTGATGGGCGACACCTCGATGACGCCGGTGCCCGGCGCAACCACGGTCTCCCCACGCTGCGGCACAGCCACCGCATTGCTGGCCGGCTCGAAGCCGCGGCCGGTGTAGTGGAAGGCCAGGAAATCGTCCCACAGCGAGTCTTGCGCAAAGCGGCGGGCGATCGCCGTATACGACTGCGGCCCTGCCACCGCCGAGCGGTAGAGCTGCGAGTTGGGGAAATACACCGAAACGCCGGTGGCGCCTGGTTTGTTGGGGCCATGTTTTTCGGCGATCACGGTCCGGCCCAGGGCCGCCATGATGGCATCTGCCGCCTGGCTCACCGTGGCATTACCACTTTCCCGCTTCAACAGCTGGGCGAAGTTGCCCAGGTCGACGTAGGAGGCCGGCACATTCGAACCAAAGATGCTGGTGAAGGCCTGGGCATAGTTCCGGGCCTGGGCCACCGTGCGCTGGTTGACACCCTGCAGGGCGTAGGCGAAATCATCCACGCTGGCCATCAGCTCGGGCAACGTTTGCAGGTCGATCGCGGTAAGCGTGATGTCGCGCTGCAGCTTGTTGGCCAGCTGCCGCGCCGTGGCCCCACGGCCGACGAATTCGCTGCGCGCCTGGTCGTCGACGACACGTTGGTCTTCGGCGATGTAGGAATCGACGATCACCTGGCCGAGCTGGCCGCCGTCGATGCCCGGATTGGCCGTCAGGGTGCCCAGGAAACTGGTATAGGCCCAGCCCAAGGCCGGTTCTGTCTCCTGCGAGACGACGGCGTAACGCGCATGTGGCGCCAGGGCACTCAACACCTCCAGGTGTCCCATCAGGCAGGCGTCCATACCCACCAGCTCGAACTTGTCGATGCCGGTTTCGGCACGGATCTGTTCCAGTGCTTCGTCGATCTCCATCAGGTACATCTGGTTGCCCAACGCACTGGTCAGCGGAATGCTGCGGTCCTCACTGCCGGAGACGGTTGGATCGCTCCAGCCGCCCGGCCAGCCCATGCCGTGGTCGGAAAGGATGAGCACGTATTTGTCCGCCGGGTAGGTTTCTGCCGCCCAGCGCACGAAGTCGACCAGGGTCTGGGTATCGGACATGTTCACTTCACCCAGGTCGGCCATCTGCTGGGAGCGTACGCGCTGCAGGTCGTCGTCCTGCGTGACGTAGAACCGTTTGGCCGACGTCCAGTTGCCATCGCCCTGGTAACCGCCGCGGTAACGATCGACCTGGGCGACGATGTTGACCTGCGCGCTGGAGCCGACGCGCTCCGCCTCGTTGAGGTCGACGTAGATGTCCTGTTCGAGAATCTTGTCGTCGGCGTCCTGGTAGAGCATGACGGTCCAGGTGCTGTCGCCATCCTGCCCGCCCGCCGGCACCAGCGGACGCGGCGTGCGCGTGGGAACTACCCGTGTCGGCAAGGCCGGCACCAGCGTCGGCTGCAGCTGACCCAGGTCGAGCGGCTGCTCCTGGCCGCTGTCGAACTGGTCCGCTGGCACGCCCGTATCCCCACCGCCACCCCCTTGCAGCAGGAAGATGGGCACGATACACAGCAGCAGCACCACCAGCACCACACCCATCATCAGCGGTGACATGCGCATGCCACCCCCCGACGGCGCCGACGACGGTGACCCACCCCAACTCCCGCCGCTGCTTGGTGGTCGGGTGCTACCCGACGACGGTGGAGGCGAAGACGATGGCCGGTCGCGATCGGGTGCATCGGCGCGCTCGCGCGGCCCACTGGCGGATGGATCGTCGCGCCGCCGCCGGCCCGCCTGCACTTTGCGTTTTTCGCCGCCATCACCACTCTGCGCCAGCAGCCAGTTCTGGCCCGGACCGCTCCCTGCCGCTGGCACCAGCCTGGGCAACCCCACGACCGCCAGCTGCTCACGCCACTGTTTCATCCAGGCACGCAATGGTTTCATGATCGCTCCTTTGCACACGGGGCTCCCCGTTGCGCCCCGCTTTTTTACCGCAAAGAACACACAAGACACATAGGTGTTATAAATGTTTCTGTGTGATCTGTGCGATCTTTGCGGTCAACTATCGCTTATTGACCACCCTTCAGCAGGTTGCGCAGCACGGTTTGCAGGATACCGCCGTTGCGGTAGTATTCGACTTCCACCGGTGTATCGATGCGCGATTGAACCTGGAAGGTGAATTCACTACCGTCGGGCCGGCGCACGCGCAGGGTGACCGCCTGGCCGGCGGTCATGCCGTCGCTGATGCCCAGGACGTCGAACGTCTCCTGGCCGGTCAACTCGTAGGTCTGAGCGGTTTCACCCGGCATGAACTGCAGGGGCAGCACGCCCATCCCGATGAGGTTGCTGCGGTGGATGCGCTCGAAGCTCTCGGCCAGCACCGCCTTGGCTCCCAGCAGCATCGTGCCCTTGGCCGCCCAGTCGCGCGAGCTGCCGGTGCCGTACTCCTTGCCCGCAATCACCAGCAGCGGTGTGCCGTCGGCTTTGTAACGCATCGCCGCATCGTAGATCGACAGCTGCTCGCCGGTGGGCAGGTAACTCGTGTAACCCCCTTCGACGCCGGGCAGCATCAGGTTCTTGATGCGGATGTTGGCAAAGGTGCCGCGCACCATCACCTCGTGATTGCCGCGCCGCGCACCGTAGGAGTTGAAGTCGATTGGATCGACACCCAGCGACACCAAATACCGGCCCGCCGGGCTGTTGCGGGCGATGTTGCCCGCGGGTGAGATGTGGTCGGTCGTGACCGAATCACCCATCAGGGCCAGCACGCGCGCCCCGACGATGTCGTGCAGCGCTGCCGGTTCGGGTGTCAGGTCGTCGAAGAAGTTCGGCTCGCGGATGTAGGTCGATTGCGAATCCCAGCGGTACAGTTTGCCTTCGGGGATGCTGATCTCGTTCCACGTCGCATTGCCATCGAAGACGTTGCTGTACTGGCGCTCGAACATCTCGGGCCGCAGGGCCTGCGCCACGGTATCCTTGATCTCCTCCTGGCTGGGCCAGATCTCGCGCAGGTAGACCGGATTGCCATCGTGGTCCTGCCCGATCGGTTCGCGCGCCAGGTCGACGTCCATCGAGCCGGCGACGGCGTAAGCCACGACCAGCGGCGGTGAGGCCAGGTAATTGGCCCGCACCACCGGGTTGATGCGCCCCTCGAAGTTGCGGTTGCCGCTGAGCACCGCCGCCGCCACCAGGTTCTCGTGTTTGATCGCCTCGGCGATGTCGTCCGGCACGGGGCCGCTGTTGCCGATGCAGGTCGTGCAGCCGTAACCGACGATGTGGAAACCGAGTGCCTCCAGGTAAGGCGTCAGCCCGGCCGCGTCCAGGTAATCGGACACGACGCGCGAGCCGGGCGCCATGCTCGTTTTGACGTAGGGCGGCACACGCAGACCGCGTTCGACCGCCTTTTTGGCCAGCAAACCGGCGCCGATCATCACCGAGGGGTTGGAGGTGTTGGTGCAGCTGGTGATGGCGGCGATGACCACCGAACCGTGTGCCAGCTCGAAGCTGCTGCCGTTGTCGCGCACCGTGGCCTTGCGTGTGACCGCGTCGGCGTCCAGGGCAAAACCGCGCTGGACGGTCGGGGCCGTGAGCGCAGTCTCGAAGGACTGCTTGACGTCGTGCAGCGGCACGCGGTCCTGCGGGCGCTTGGGCCCGGCCAGGCTCGGTTCGATCGTGCCCAGGTCCAGGGTCACGACGTCGCTGAAGACCGGTTCGACCATGCCATCGGTGCGGAAGATGCCCTGTGCCTGGCAGTAACGTGCCACCAGGTCGACCAGGCCGGGGCTGCGGGCCGTGTTGGCCAGGTAACGCAGCGTCTCGTCGTCCACCGGGAAGAACCCCATCGTTGCGCCGTATTCGGGTGCCATGTTGGCAATCGTCGCGCGGTCGGCCAGGCTCATATGGCCCACGCCGTCGCCGAAGAATTCGACGAATTTGCCGACGACCCCTTTGGCGCGCAGGAGTTGCGTCACGCGCAGGGCCAGGTCGGTAGCGGTGGCGCCTTCGGGCAGCTGGCCGCTGAGGCGCACGCCGATCACTTCGGGCATCAGCATGTACAGCGGTTGGCCGAGCATCGCCGCCTCGGCCTCGATGCCGCCGACGCCCCAGCCGACCACGCCCAGCCCGTTGACCATCGTGGTGTGCGAGTCGGTGCCGACGAGCGTATCGGGGAAGACGACGGTCGCACCGTCGGCCGCCGTCTCCTGGCGCACGACGCTGGCCAGGTATTCGAGGTTGACCTGGTGCACGATGCCGGTGGCGGGTGGGACGACGCGGAAGTTATGGAACGACTGCTGGCCCCAGCGCAGGAACTCGTAACGTTCACGGTTACGTTCGAATTCGCGTTCGGCGTTGTAGAACAGCGAGATATTGGAGCCGAAGCTGTCGACCTGCACCGAGTGGTCGATCACCAGGTCGGCCGGGATGAGCGGGTTGATCTGTTCGGGGTCCCCGCCCAGGCGGGCCATCGCCGAGCGCAGCGCCGCCAGGTCGACCACGGAGGGCACGCCGGTGAAGTCCTGCAGGATCACGCGGCCGGGCATGAAAGGAATCTCGACCGGTGCCACGGCCTGGGCGTTCCAGGTGGCCAGGTTGGCGATGTCTTTTTCGGTGACCAGGAAGTCGTCGTAGTTACGCAGCGCGGTTTCGAGCAGGATTTTGATCGAAAAGGGCAGGCGCGAGACCTGGCCGATGCCGGCCTCCTCGAGGGCGGCGAGCCGGTAGTAGTGCACCGTACCGGCCGGCGTCGTCAGCGTGGCCCGCGCGCCGAATTTGTTATGGGTGAATTTGGACATGAACAGCGAACCTCTCTTGATGGACGGTAGGTTGGTTTTGGAATTTTGAGTGGATTATACCACAGGTGGGGGTGGGAGGGGGGAAACGGGAGGTGTGATGCGTGAGCGGGGGGCGTCCGCGAATGGCCGTCAACGAATGAGGGCAACGAATGAACGAATGGCCGTCCGCGAATGCC
>CAZXQZ010000256.1:0-5827 GCA_964642445.1 uncultured Anaerolineae bacterium | reverse complement strand
CTCGACGACGTCGACGCGATTCTGCGTGCCTGGCGCCATCCCCATCCCCAGGCCGTGCTGGCAGCGTGAAGGACAGATTCATGACACACACAGTCGACCACTGGGAAGAAGTGAGCTCCACGGAAGCGTTTCACAACCGCTGGCTGCACATCACGCTCGACACGGTGCGTTTGCCCGATGGACAGACCTACGAGTACACCACGATCCGTCGGGAGGTCGAAGGGGTCGGCGTCATCGGCTTCGATGCGCAGGGCCAGGTCCTGCTGCAGCGCGAGTACCGGCACCCGGTAGGCCAGGTGATCTGGCAGCTGCCGGGCGGCCTGACCAACCCCGGCGAAGATCGGGCCGCCTGCGCGGCGCGTGAGCTGCGCGAAGAGACCGGTTACGAGGCCGAATCGCTGGAATACCTGGGCAGTTTCTGGGACAACCCGGCGCTGGGCAACGCCATCAACCACCTGTTCCTGGGCCGCAACCTGCGCCCAACGGGTGCCACGGCACGTGACGAGACCGAGTTCTTGAGCAACCACTGGGTCGATGTGGCATGGCTCAAACAGGCGGTCGCCGACGGCACTATTAAGGACCGCGTCGTCGTGTGTGCATTGGCTTATTTGTGGGTTGGCCGTTTTGAATTTTAGGTTTTGGATTGGGTTATGAATTCAGTGGGGAGAACTTTTGTCGAAAAGGCATTGGCGCGGGCGGCGGCGATGCCGGGGGTGGTGCCGGGCCAGATCGTGGATGCGCGTCCCGACGTTGCCTTGAGCCACGATAACTCGGCGGCGATTGTGCGCATCTTCCAGCAGTTGGGCGTGGCGCGGGTGTGGGATGCTGAGCGGATAACCATCACCCTGGACCATGCCGCACCGGCGCCGACGACCAAACATGCGGAGAACCATGCCGAGGTCCGCAGGTTTGTCGCCGAGCAGGGCATCCGTCACTTCTACGAGGTAGGACGTGGGGTGTGCCACCAGGTGTTGAGCGAGGAGGCGTTGGTACTGCCTGGCCAGACGATCCTCGGCGCCGATTCGCATACGCCGCACTTTGGGTGGCTGGGGGCGTTCGGCGCGGGCATCGGCCGCAGTGAGATGGCAGCCATTTGGGCAACCGGCGAGCTCTGGCTGCGCGTACCGGAGAGTATCCAGATTCGCCTCACAGGCCGGCTGAACGACTGGGCGACGGCCAAGGACCTGGCGCTGCACCTCATCGGCCAGCTCGGCGCCGATGGCGGGCTGTACGCCTCGGTCGAACTGAGCGGGCCGGCGATCGATCACATGAGCCTGGAGAGCCGCATGGTGCTGCCCAACATGATGGCCGAGTTTGGTGTCAAGAACGCGTACGTACCGCCCGACGCCAGGGTGTTCGACTGGCTGGCGGCGCGGCGCCTGTGTCGCGTTGAAGCAGCTGATGCCGGATTAGTCGAAGAGATGCACCAGTTCATCGCCGCCGGCGCCCTCTACCCAGACCCAGACGCCGTCTATGCGGCCGCACACACCTTCGACGCCGGCCAGGTCGAGCCGCTCGTGGCCTGCCCGCACACGGTCGACCACGTGGCACCGGTATCGGCCGTGAGCCATGTCCATGTCGACCAGGCCTTCATCGGCACCTGCACCAATGGCCGCCTGGAGGACCTGGCCGAGGCGGCGCACGTCGTCGCCGGGCAGCACGTGGCCCACGGCACGCGCCTGCTCGTCGTGCCGGCATCGAGTGAGGTGTACCGCGAGGCCCTGCGGGCCGGCTACGTGGAAACCCTGCTGGACGCCGGCGCCGTGATTGGGCCGCCCGGCTGCGGGCCCTGTATGGGCAACCATCTCGGCATCCTGGCCCCGGGCGAAGTGTGCATCAGCACCGCCAACCGCAACTTCCGCGGCCGTATGGGCACAACCGACAGCGAAATCTACCTGGCCAGTCCGGCGGTCGTCGCGGCCAGCGCCATCAGCGGCCGCATTACCCACCCGGCGTCAATTGCAGCCGAGAGGAGCAGAAACGGATGACCATGATTCGTGGTCGAGTCTGGAAATACGGCGACAACGTCAACACCGACGTGATTTTTCCGGGCAAATACACCTACACCGTGACCGACCCGCACGAGATCGCCAGCCACGCGCTGGAGGACCTCGATCCCCGGTTTGCGTACGCGGTCCAGCCGGGCGATGTGATCGTGGCTGGGCGCAACTGGGGCTGTGGCAGCAGCCGCGAACAGGGGGCAACGGCGTTGAAGTACGCGGGGGTGGGTGCCGTGATCGCCGTCAGTTTTGCCAGAATCTACTACCGCAACGCGCTCAACAATGGGCTGCCGGCGATCACCTGCGCAGCGGCTGTGGCTGCCCTACAGCCCGGTGAGGGGGTCGAGATCGACCTGGAAAAGCACGTCATACGCGCCGACTGCGGTGAATTCCACTTTCCACCGCTTTCGCCTTCGGTATTCGGTATCGTCGCCGCCGGAGGGCTGATCCCTTACTTGCAGGCGCGGCTGCGCGTGGCGGGCAGTGTCCCATGAATCGGCCCTGGCGCATCGCACTAATTGCGGGTGACGGGATTGGACTCGAGGTGGTGCCGGCGGCGGCTGAGGTACTGGCAGCGTGCGGCATACCCATCGAGTTTTCCGAGCTGGCGGCCGGCTGGGCGTGCTTCGAAGTAAGCGGTACGGCCCTGCCCGAGGCGACCCTGCAGTTACTTCAGCAGGTGGATGGTGCGCTGTTTGGTGCCGTGGGCAGCCCGTCCCATCCCGTACCCGGCTACCGTAGCCCGATTGTCGAGTTGCGGCGCTGGCTCGATCTGTACGCCAATCTCCGCCCCTTCCGTAGTGCACCGGTTGCTGGCAGCCAGGAAGGGATCGATTTGCTGATCGTGCGCGAGAACACTGAGGGGCTGTACGCCGGTCGCGAGCGGCGTGATGGCGATGTTGCGATTGCCGAACGGGTGGTGACCCGCGGCGCCTCGACACGGATAACGCGCGTCGCCTGCGAGCAGGCCAGTCAGCGGCGACGACACCTGACTATCGTGCACAAAGCGAACGTTTTGCGTGTGACCGATGGCTTCTTCCGTGAGATCGCGCTGGAGGTGGCAGCTGACTATCCAGACCTTCACGTCGACGAGGTGCTGGTGGATAGCATGGCCTACCACCTGGTGCGCGACCCACGTCGTTTCGACGTCGTTCTGACGACGAATCTTTTCGGAGATATTTTGAGTGATCTGACGGCTGGTCTGACCGGTGGCCTGGGCCTGGCCGCATCGGCCAACCTCGGTGACACTTTCGTACTGGCCGAGCCGGTGCACGGTTCAGCACCCGATATCGCCGGACGAGGAGTTGCCAACCCGCTGGCGGCGATTCGTGCCGCAGCGTTGTTATTGCAGGGTTTGGGTGAACTGGCGGCTGCGTCACGCATCGAGCGGGCCGTCGAGCAGGTGCTGGCCACCGGCCCGCATACACCCGATCTTGGCGGGCGCGCCATCACCCGCGAGGTAACGGGGGCGGTCATCGCCCATCTGGCAGTCACGTCCTCGATGTGACCGCATCCGCCACAGGACGTGGGCTACGACCTGCGTCTGTACTTACCAGGAGCCACACGCCAGGAACATGTGGCTACGAACAAAAGGAGAATTTCTCATGAACACCACCTGTCCCGAATGTGCCGCCACGCTCGATCTGGCCGGCATGCTGACCGGCGAGATCGTGCAGTGTCCCGACTGCGGCGTGGAACTCGAGGTCGTCAGCCTCGATCCACCCACCGTAGAGCTGGCGCCCGAAGTCGAAGAGGATTGGGGAGAGTAGCCCATGCGTGTTGGTGTCCTCAGTTCGCGCATTCGCGTCGAAGAGAAACTGATCTTCGCCGCCCTGGAAGCACGCGGGATCGATTTTGAAGTCATCGACGACCGCAGCGCGATCTTCGAGCTCGGCCGCAATGGCTTTCACTACGACGTCGTCATCGAGCGCTGCATCAACCACAGTCGCGCGCTGTATGCGCTGCGCATCCTGAACGATGCCGGTATTCCAACCGTGAACACCTTCGAGGTGGCCGACACCTGTGGCAACAAGCTGCTCACCACCAGCGCCCTGTGCCGGCAGGGGCTGCCGTCGCCGCGCACCCTGGTGGCGTTTACGCCCGAGTCGGCGTTGGAAGCGATCGAGCAGCTGGGCTACCCGGTGGTTCTCAAGCCGGCGGTAGGTTCCTGGGGCCGGCTGCTGAGCAAAATCAACGATCGCGAGGCGGCCGAGGCAATTCTGGAGCACAAGGAGGTGCTTGGCACGTACCACCATTCGATCTTCTACATCCAGGAATACGTGCGCAAGCCAGGGCGCGACATCCGGGCTTTCGTGGTGGGCGACGAGACAATCTGCGCCATCTACCGCAGCTCGCCGCACTGGATCACCAATACGGCGCGCGGCGGCCAGGCGGTGGTCTGCCCGGTCACGCCCGACCTGAACACGCTGTGCGTCCAGGCCGCGCGTGCGGTGGGGGGCGGTGTCGTGGCGCTGGACGTGTTCGAGGACCCGGACCGTGGTCTGTTGATCAATGAAGTGAACTACACCATGGAATTCCGCAACTCGATCGAACCTACGGGTGTCGATATCCCGGGTCGCATTGTCGATTTTGCGATCCGCGTGGCCAGGGATGGCTGGCAAGCTGCCAACGGGTGGGCTGTCGCGCCGGCGTCGGCACAGCCGCTGCGGAATATGGCGCCGCGTGTAGCCGGGGGAATCCTGTGAGCGAACGTTTGAACGTTGCGATCCTGGGTGCCTCGGGCTACACAGGCGGCGAGCTGCTGCGCCTTCTGCTCGGTCATCCCTGCGTCGAAGTAAGCCAGGTGACCTCGGAGCAGAACGCAGGCAAGTTCGTTCATTTCGTGCACCCCAACCTGCGCGGGCGCACCCGTCTGAAGTTCATCCCGGCGGCCGAGTTGTCGCCAGTCGATGCGCTGGTCGTCTGCCTGCCGCACGGCTCAGCACAAGCGCAAATTGACCACCTGGCGACTTTGGCACCCATTTTGCTCGATCTCAGTGCCGATTTTCGTCTCAATAGCCAACTTGACTATGCGAATTGGTATGGGCAACCGCATCAGGCGCCGCAGTGGCTGGAACGTTTCGTCTATGGACTGCCCGAACTGCACCGTTCACGGCTGGTTGGGGCCCGCTACGCCAGCGGGGTTGGCTGTAATGCCACGGCCACGATCCTCGCGCTGTGGCCGTTGTTCCAGGCTGGCCTGGCCGATCCCACGCGCGATGTCATTGTCGAGGTCAAAGTGGGGTCCAGCGAAGGCGGCGCCGCCGCCGGGCCGGCGACACACCACCCCGAACGCAGCGGTGTTGTGCGCAGCTTCGCCCCCACCGGCCACCGGCATACGGCCGAGGTCGCGCAGGCCCTGGCGCGATTGGGTCCCGTGCCACCGCTGCATCTGTCGCTCACCGCCGTCGAGCTGGTGCGCGGGGTCCTGGCCACCACCCACGTCTTTCTGCGCGACCGCAGCGTGACCGAAAAAGAGATCTGGGCCGCATACCGCGCCGCATACCAGGAAGAGCCGTTCGTGCGCATCGTCAAAGAACGGCACGGCATCTACCGGTACCCCGAGCCCAAGATATTGGCCGGCAGCAATTACGCCGACGTCGGTTTTGAGCTCGATCCGGCAACCGGGCGCGTGGTGGCCCTGTGTGCCATCGACAACCTGATGAAGGGCGCCGCTGGCAGCGCCGTGCAGTGCCTCAACGTCATGTGCGGCTGGGAGGAGACGTGCGGTCTGGAGTTTGCGGGGCTGCATCCGGTGTGAGGAGGGAGTAGGGAGGAGGGAGTAGCGGATTGAAAGGAGAAGTTGTTTGATCGTTATCAAGATTGGT
>CAZXQZ010000255.1:0-5873 GCA_964642445.1 uncultured Anaerolineae bacterium | reverse complement strand
CCGGCGCGATACGCTGTGGGCTGCGCTGGTGGAGGACCCCACGACCTACCGCCCCTTCGCCGAGCCCTGGCTGGCCAACGACTACGGACTCGACCTGTCCGCCGGCCAGCCGCTGGTGGTCAACACCTGGCGCAAGGTCAACGCCAGGGCGGAGCAGCTCCTGGTCCCGCCCCAGTCCTGGGCGACGCTGGACTACGCCACTGTCGAAAGCCCCAACGTGGCCGGTACACTGGCCTGGACGGCCGGACACGCAGGCACAGCCCACGCCCTGCTGACCTGGTTCGACGCCGAGCTGGCCGAGGGGATTGGATTCTCCAACGCACCCGGCGGGCCGGAGCTGATCTACGGCCAGGCTTTCTTCCCGCTGCAAACGCCGGTTACTCTGGAAGTGGGCGATCGCATCGATGTGCGCGTGCGCGCCGACCTGGCCGCCGGCGACTACACCTGGCAGTGGCGCACCCGGGTTCGAGCGGCAGACGGTGCGAGCCGGGTCAAGGCCGATTTTCACCAATCGACCTTCTTCGGCGCACCCCTTTCCACAGCCAATCTACGCAAACGGGAAGCCAACTACCGGCCGGCACTGGGTGAGGATGGCCAGGTTGAAAGGTACATGCTCTCACTGATGGACGGCCAGACCCCACTGGACGACATTGCGCGGCGCGCCTGCCAGCAGTTCCCCGGTCGCTTCATTCACTGGGGCGATGCGTTGGCCCGTGCCGGCGAACTGTCCGTGAAATATGGCCGCTGATGAATCGAGGTAAAGGACAATGGACAAGACGATTTCGATGACAAGCCGCGTGACTGCACCCGACAGCGTGCTCGTTCGCGAACTGGGGGGCGAGGCAGTGCTGTTGAACCTGGACAGCGAAACCTATTTCGGGCTGGACGATGTCGGTACCCGCATGTGGGCGGTGCTGACGACCTCGCCTTCCATCGCTGCTGCCCACACCGTGCTGTTGAACGAATACGACGTTGACCCCGATCGCCTGGAATCGGACCTGCTTACGCTGGTCGGTGAGCTGCTGGACCACGGGTTGCTGATCCTAACGTAATACGCCCCCCCGCCCACGGCTCCTCGACAACCTACATGCGCCACCGCTACCAGGTCTCACACCCCCTCCTGCTGCCCCTCTACTACCCCTACCGCTGGACCCTCGGCCTGCGCAGTGCCCTCAGTACCGTCCGCACCACTTTCCACGCACAACGCAAGTAAACAATCTGCGGTCATTTTGCCAAAATTGGGGGCTTGACAACCACCGCAACCTGTGTTATAACCCGGCTACACCCAGTCACATTCACAACAACGCCATTATCTCTTCGTTGTATCATTATCCTGGCGTTGGCGAACAAGTCTTCGTTGGTCACTACTCACGCAGCCCCACACGGTCTGCGTGAACTTTGTCCGAAACGTTCTCATACCCAATCCGACCCTCGATCCAGTACGCAGCACGTCGATCTGACCGCGCGCTCGTACCGTTGCGTCACGACGCACGCGGCGCGCACGCATCGATTCTCGTGCATTCGTTTGGCGTTCGCTGAACCGGTATTCCAGCGGAGGAACGGGTCATGACCCTGCTTACCCAACTCGATGCGATCGATACCAGCCGCCAACGCTGGAGCCGGCCCGGCGAGCTCTGGCCACAAGGCCCGGTCAGCACGCGCGCCGCCACCCCCACCGCCCTGGCCGACGTCCTGGGCCATGTCGAGGCCGTGGAAGCCAGCCTGACCGAAGATCCGGCACAGATCCACCGGCTGCTGCGCCGGCTGCACGTCAGCCGCTTCGTACGCTGGCCCGCCGGCAAACGGCGCGGCACCCGCCTCGATGCACTCCTGGCCGGTGACAATGCCCTCTGCCCCCTCACCTGGCGTGACGAGCCGCCGCTCCTGGCCGCCTCCACAGTGGACGCGCTCCACAGCGCAACCCTGCTGCTGCCCACCGCATCGACCGCCTGGAACGTGCCTGTCGACCTGGGCGCCGTCTTCACCGCCACCGACGTCACTTTCGGCGGCGGCACCGACCTGGGCATCACGGCCGAATATACGACCGGGGTGACCCTGGATGGCATCGCAACCTGGGTAGGTGACCTGACCGCCTGGTTCCTGGCCTGGTATGCGCAGCTGCCGGCACCCGGCAGCCCACCCTGGACCGAAACCCAGTCCCTGACCGCCCTCGATACGCTCTGGCCCGCCGAGCTGCCCCTGGAGCTGATGCTGGGTTCGCTGGATGGCACCGTCCTGGCCGCCTACTACTACGCCACGGTGACCGGTGTGGCGGGGTCGACGCTGCCGCTCGCGGACCTGATGGCGGCCTATTACGGCATCGAACCGGTTACCAGCTTGCCGCACGTCAGCCAACGCTTCAGCCGCTTCGTTGCGGGCGCCACCCCGGTGATCCCACACCAGGGGTCAGACGATCCGGTGACGCTCGACCCCCAGGCGCTGTACGTGGTTCAGGGCTATATCACGCGCCTGGCCGCCTTCTTCCTCTTCCACGCCCAACGCGACAAACCGTTTGGCCAGTCGATCCTGCGGCCGGCCTGGCTGCCCCTGGAGCCGCTCGCGGCGGTGGCCACACGGGTCGAGGCTCAATCTGCCATGATTCGAACGATTGCCACCCGCTTCATCGACTTACTGCAAACCGGCCTGGACGGCGGGGCACCACCGGCAGCCTGGCCACGACGACCCGTTGATCCTTGATCGGACACAGGGCGGAGGTGGATACAATGACCATGCCAGCCACGACACGCGAACCCCTGCGCCGGCAAGCGCAGGCCGATCGTAACCTGCAGCTGCTGTGCGCAGGCCTCACCGCCAGCAGCACCCTGGTACTCGCCACACAGCCGGCTGGCGGGGACACGTTACGGTCCGCCGATGAGCCACCGCCCCTGGTTCCTGCCGCAGCACCTCCCCAGCGCACCCTCGGCGAGTCGTTCGACCATGCCCTCAAAGCGCTCACCACCCAGGATTGGCAAGGCTTCGTCACACAGTGCGCTTCGACCGTCTGGAATGCGCCGGTTGCCTTCGGAGAGGCAATCCTGGTCGGTATCTATGACTACATCAAAAATGAAGTCAAAAGTGCCGCCGACACCCTCTCGAGCATCGCCAAGTGGGCGGGCAACGCCTGGAGCTGTGTCTGGGACATTGGTCTCAGCGGCGTGCTCGACCCCGATCAGATCCTGCGCAGCACGGCCTGCGCGCCATTTCACAGCATCGCCAAAGGTCTGCAGGCGCTCAAGCGTGTCGCCGCTGAGATGGTCGCCCTCGGTGTGGCCGGCGTCATCGAAATGGTGGGCGAATTTATGCAGAGCGCCATCGAGCTGCTGAACGTTTTGTTGTCCAACCTGCTGCAGTGGCTGGGTGACCGCGCCGCAGCCATTCGCCAGTGGCTGACCGAGACGGCGCGTGACGTGAAGGCCCTGGGCGGCATGGCGGGTTCCCTCATCGCAGCTATCCTCATCGAAATCGCCACGTCGGGCCTGGGCCGGGCGCTGAAGACCTCCAAGCTCGTCAGCCGGCTGCCCGATGCCCTACCTGGCGCTGCGCCGGCCGCGGTGACCGATGGCGGCTGGATTGTGGCCAGGAGCAGTATGGATGATATGCTCAAAATGCTGGGTGAGCTGGCCGACGTTATGCAGAAGATCTTGAACCAGCAGGGAGCCAACTTCACCCGAAACCTGAACGCCAGGCGGCTGCGTATCATCCGGAAGAACATGAATAAGGAAGATCTGAAGAAACTGAATACCTTCATGCAGGAGCGCAAGAAACTGGCACGGGCCGTTGCCAAAAAATTGAAGGAAATGCGCGGTGGGGTGCGTCCCTATAACCTGAGCACCGCCGAAGCCCGCGAACTCAATCGCCGTGTGCTGGCCTTTCACTACGCCGAAGCCCTGAAAGAGGGTGATTTCAACGACTATTACGAACTGCTGGGGCGTCGCGATGCGATCCTGCCACAGATCTTCGAGAGTAACCACATCATCGAAGCACGCATGTTCCGCAGCGGCAAGTGGCGCAACGAATTCGATCTGTTGGGCTGGGACGACGAAACAAAAATGGATGCCATTGTCCTCACAGCAGCCGAACACACCAGCAGCACACGCCGCATGCTGCAGCGCTGGGAGATACCCGATGTCGATACTGCACCCGATAGTATCGACATCGCCCGCCTAGCGCCGCCCAAAAGTGTCACCCAGGCTCTATTGGACAAGATCAAGTTCGGGGGGACACACGGATCGGACGTTTTGGTAATCAAAGATGACACGCCGTTTTCGGCTGTGTTCAGCAAGTACATGGAGGTCTATCGACAGGAACTGCCCGACCTGTGGAATGCCGATCGCTCGGCGCTGCGCGGTCAGTTCCTGCGCTGGAAAGATATGCTCAACCTCGACGTGGTGGTGCCCGGGCCGATCTAGGCCTGCACCCTATCCTGGTCTTCGTCCGACCGCGGAGGTGCCTGTCATGGAGTTGACGCAAGCCTTGCAGATGACGTTCACCCGCTTTCTGGAGCCCATCACGGCGGCAGCGGCGAACCCGCTCTACCGCCGCGACCTGCTGGCGGCGCTGGGGCTCGACCTGGTTTACGCCGCCGAGGAGGCCGTCAACGACCTGGCGGATGCCCTGGGGACCTGCGCCAACGTGGTCCAGGCCCTGGCCGACGTCGACGTGACTGACCCGACCCTGGAAGACATGATCCGTGTCCTGGGGGGTGTGGCCGACGCGGTGGCCGCCGCGCGCACCGTGGCCGAGCAAGCCGCCGCCCTCGATCCAGAGACCTTCGACGCGCTCGATCTGCTGCAGCGCCTGCTGTCGCTGCTAACGGTGCGTTACCTCCTGGCGTACGCACCCACCGCCTATGCCACTGCGCGTCTGTTGGCCCTCATTCGCGTGCCAGAGGGCCAGGACCCACCGTTTCCCCAGGTCGACCTGAACGACGTGCCGGCCCTGGTCAGCGATCCGGCCGGCTTCCTGACGCACTACTACCTGGGCGAAGAAGGCCTGGCGTCGCTGCAAACGACCGAAGACGCCCGCCAGGCGGCGGATCGCCTGTTTCCCCTGGTGGCCGCGCTCCTGCAGCGCCTGGGTGTCAATGCCCGCTATGCGCGCGATCCGGATCGCGACTTACCGCTGGAGACAGACATTGCCGACCGGCTGCTGACCCTGCAGTTTCCTATTGCGCCGGGCATCGGTGCCGGGCTGGCTACTACGCTGCGCGCCGAAGACGAAGAGGGTGCAGCTTTCGTATTCCTGCCGTTTGGTTCACTGAGCTACACCCACACCACCCCCGATTGGGCCGTGACCCTGACCGTCACGGGCCAACTCAACGGCCTGGCGATTGGACGCCAGGGACTGGAACTGCCCGACGGCCAGGAAGACCTGAGCCTGCAGGCCCAGCTCACTGCCAGCAAACGCGCTGCCGGCACGGAACCGGCCCTGCGCACCAGTGCCAGCGGCACGCGCCTCGAAATCGGCGCGGCGCAAGCAATGATTGGCGCTACCTTCGGCGGCGATTACGACGTCGAGCTGCTGCTGGAGCTCAAATCGGCCGCGCTGGTGGTGGCCCCACCAGCCGGTGACGGTTTCCTGCAGCAGATCCTGCCCGCCGAGGGGGTACGCGCCAACTTCGACCTGGCCATCGGCTGGTCGCGCCGCAGGGGCCTGCATTTCCGCGGCGGGGCCGGCCTCGAAGCCACCCTGCCGGTGCAGGCCGATTTC
The DNA here is from genome assembly GCA_964642445.1 of uncultured Anaerolineae bacterium. GTDB lineage: Bacteria > Chloroflexota > Anaerolineae > SSC4 > Amarolineaceae > SSC4. The sequence continues at coordinate 164 of CAZXQZ010000255.1, read as the reverse complement.
TTCGGCGTGCTGGCGGTCGATGCGGTGTACGTGGCGCTGAAAACCGGCGACAGCGACCTGCGCGGCGTGCTCGCCAGTACGGCCACCGTGACGCTGGGGCCGTTGACCGCCGTGATCGAGCGCATGGGCCTCGAAGCGCGTCTCAGTTTCCCCGCCGAAGGCGG
>CAZXQZ010000254.1:0-5925 GCA_964642445.1 uncultured Anaerolineae bacterium | reverse complement strand
GCTACGGCTCGACCTGCAAGCTCGTGGCCGAAAGCGCGCTGTGCCTCGGCACCGAGATCGACCGCGCGATGACAGGGGGCGGCGTGTGGACCGCCGGCGCAGCGCTGGGCATGCCGCTGGTGCGACGGCTGCAGCAACGCGCAGGGCTGAGTTTCGCGATCGAGGAGTGAGCGGGCCCGGCTCACCGCCCGTGCGCGCGACGTTCGATCGCTTCGCCGAGGTCGATGTCGCGCCACGCCTCCGGCAGCGTCGACTGCTCGCACCAGCGCATCTCCACCACGGTTCCGTTCTCGAGCCTTCTCCGGAATGACCAGGTCGACAGCATCTGCCACTCGACGACATACCGCGCCGATTCGCCGGTGCCGATCTCGCTGCACTGTTCGGTAACGCGGTAGCGCCCGTCACCGAGCCTCTTCACCTCGCCGAACACGCAGTCCTCGCGTGCGGCGTTGAGGCCCTCCCGGTGCAGCAGTGCGAGCGTCGCATTCGACGCCTGGCCGCAGGCCGTGTCGCTGGCGACGTAGAACCCCCGCTGCAACTTCAGGTCGGCAGCGCGCAGCGGCCCCTCGAGGGACGCGACCGGCGTGGCGAGTGGCCCGCCGACGCCGACACTGCAGCCTGCAACGGCGAGACAAAGCCAGAGTTCGCGAGGAAGGCCGGGCATGCTCGAAAACCTTGGGGCGATCGGATGGCGGGGAAGCGCGGACCCGGCGTCGTCGCTACGCGCCCGGGTTCGAGGCGCTGCTGCGCGCCATCAAGGCCACCGCCTGCGCTTGCCGGTGCGTACCGGTCTTGGCGAGGATGCGCTTGAGGTGGGTGCGGACCGTCGCGAGGCCGATGCCCATCTGCACCGCGATGTCGTCGAGCGAGTTGCCCCGCACGAGGGCAGCGGCGACGATCCCCTCGGCGGGCGTCAGGCCGAAGAGTTCGCGCAAGCGTTCCACCGCGACGGGAGCTTCCGGGTCCAGAACGAAGAGCAGCGCGCGCGGGCGCTCGTCCCCGAAGCGGCTCTCGGAGGGGCGCAGGGGAGCGACCTCGATCGCCAGCGGCACGCGATGCGCGCGCGGGACGGAGAGGGCCGCTGCGGACCAGGACACCCTGCCGCGCGCGGTGTTCAGCGCGGCGTCGACGAGCGACAGCAACCGGTTCTGGAGCGCGGGTGGCCGCAGGACCAGACATCCGCCGACGACGCCGAGTTCCTCGTTCTCGCGCAGCAAGCGCTCAGCCACCGCGCTCGCGCAGACGATCCGGCAGGAACCGTCGACGACCAGGACGCCCGAGTCGAGACGGTCGAGCGCCTGCAGTGCGGCCGCATCGCTGCGGGAAGCCGCGGCGAGTCGCTGCCCGAGTCGCAGTGCTCGCTGCAGATGAGGCAGCAGAGCGCTCGCCAGACGTCGCTGCGCGTGCGTGTAGGGGCCGGCACGGCGTGAACGATGGATCCCCAGCACGCCGACAGCGCCGTCGACGGCCGGAAACACCGCACCCAGGAGGTGATGGATGGCGAGGTGACGCAGCCACTCCTGGTAGAAGCCGCTGCGTTCCTGCTCTTCGGGCGTCACCAGGTCCTCGTCGGTGATCACGCGCGACATCCCGCAGGCGACCGAACGCTCGACCCAGAGATCCCTGCGGTGCCACTCGTCGGCCCATGCCCGCTGTCGTTCGGAGACGACGAGGTTGTCGGTGCACTCGAGCAGGCTCACCCGGGCATCGTCGTGGTGCAACTTCACGACGGCGCTCTCGGAACCGAGTACCTGGGCGATCCGGGTCGCCGTTCCCGGCCAGAGGGTCTCGTCGAGCGCCGCGTCGTATAGATGCCCGATCAGTCGCGAGAGCCGGGGTTCGTCGAAGTCGGTTGGCTGCACGGTCGTGTCACAGGTCTCTGATATGCCCCGGATGCCCGCGCATCCGGATCGGGCCGAAATCATTCTGCCTGAAGAGGCCCGCGCTGCGGCAGCGCGCCTTGTCCCCTGTTTGAGGGACGACGTCGGCCCCGGCGCCAGGTTAGCTTCGGGCCGGGTGCGCCCCACGCGTGGAGACTCGGGACCCCGGACGGACGGGGCCGCCGCCGACGCCTGTCCGACCGTGTGCCGGGCACGGACAGGCCGGGCGGCGATCCGTCGGAATGGCGGGCGAAGGCATCGTCCGGGCGCAGCGGCCGCCGGGAAGATCGCGGTCGCCGCGACGATCGAACGAAGGAGAAGTATTCAATGATCCGCAGGTTTCTTCCGATCCTTTCGGTGTGTTCGCTCTTGCTTGCCGGCAGCGTCCATGCCCAGCAGCCGTCGTTCGACATCGTCGGACTGAAGCTCGGCATGACCGAGCGTGAGGTGGTCAGCGCCATCACGGCCTACAACGGCGCCCTGAAGATCACTTCGGTGCAGAGTGCCTTCCCGTACTCCGACGGCGTCCAGCAGTTCCAGACGGATGCCTTCCTGTCGCGCATCGTGGCGGGTTCGGGAGCCTCGACCCGGCCGGAACTGGTCGTCTACTTCACTCCGCCGCCCAAGGGAGGGAGGGTCTGGGCAATCGAGCGCGACGAACGGATCAACGGGAACCCGCCCACGTTGCAGCAGTACGTAGCGGCACTCGGGCAGAAATACGGGGCACCGACCGCGGTTTCCCCCGGGGGCGCGCATCTCGCCTGGGACTTCCCGGCGGGGCGACCTAACTGCATCGTGCGGCCACCGGATCGGCCCGGATTTCCGGCGTTCCGGCCCAGCGGTCGCGAGGACCTCGGCTTCCTGCTCGACCTGTGGCGACAGCGCAAGCTCGTGCCTGCCGACCTGACCACCTGCGCATCGCGCCTGCACTACGTGCTCGGTTCGAACGGCGGGGTCATCAGCAACTACTACGCGGTCCTGATCGACGTGCCCGCGTATGCGGCCTCGAACGAGGCCGCGAATCGCGAGGTGCAGGCGAGGGAAGATGCGGCCCGCAAGTTGCGCGAGAGCAAGGGGAGGGCGCCGAAGCTTTGATCGGGCGATCCCGCCGGCGTCAGTCCGCCCTCTCCCAACCGCCGCCGCGGCACCGCCGGTGAAAGACCGGCACCGCGTCGCCCTCGATCGCCAGCAGGTGCAGCCACCCATGGTCGACCAACCATCGCACCGTCTCGTGCGCGGCGATCACGGCATCGATCGCCTCGCGCGGCGCCTCGACAAAGACCGACAGCCGACGCGGCGTGTGACGCAGCCGCTCGCCGTCGTGCACCGACTGCCACGGCAGGCCGATGCGCAGGTCGCCGCCGTTGCCTTCGAACACGCCGATGCCGCCGCCGACCACGTTGTGCAGCAGCTTGTTGCCGGCGCCCTGGCGCTGCGGATCGACGCTCGAGGCGAGGTACTGCAAGTTGATCCAGTGCGCGACGACGACCGGCGCGGTCAGGATCAGCGTGAGCACGCTGCGGTCGGCGTCGAGCCGGTGGTCGTAGTCGTGCAGGAAGACGCGGCCGCCGAGGTCGGCGCCCCGCGTGCGCGCGCGCGGGGCGGCGACGAATGCGGCGTTGTCGGCCAGCGCCCATTCCGGGCGCGTCTCGGCCCAGTTGCTGGCGCGCTCGCGCAGGCGGGTCAGCAGCGCCGGTGCCGGCAGGGCAGGAAGCCCGAGGCCCGGCGCGCGTTCGGCGCGCGCCGCGGCGCCCGCCCTGGCGAGCGCGCCGCGCAGGCCCTCGAGCGCCGCAGCATGCGATGAAGGCAGCAGGTCGGTATCGAAAAGCCGGACCTCGTCGGTCGTCGTGTTGTGCAGCCCGGCGACGAACCACGTGCCCTGGGGGATCGTCAGCCCGCGTGCGGCGAGCGCGGTGCGCACGCCGGCGTCGTTGAGCAGCGCAGCGAGCGCCCGGGCATTCACCTCGCCGCTGCGCCCGCCGCAAGCGCCGCAATCCAGTCCCGCCGCGTGCGCGTTGTTCGCGCTTTGCCCGCCGTGCCCGCACAGCAGCACGAGCGGTGCGAAGCCGTCGACCAGCCCCATCGCGCGCAGCACGCCGTGCGCCAGCGCCGCGCCGCTCTCGGCGTCGACGACGAGGCGCGGGCGCACCGCGCCCGCCTCGTCGCGCGTCAGCCCCGACTGGGTCCAGTCCGGCTCGCCGTCGCCACGCGGCAGGCTCGCGCGCAGCAGCACCCCGGCGTACAGGACCCCGCACGCCTCGACGAACGAGAATCCCGCCGCCGGCGTGCCGCGCCAGCCGTCCCACGCCGTGGCGGCGGCGAGCCGCGCCCGACGGCGTTCGACCAGCTTCTGTGCCAGTGAAGGCTCGGCGGGCGCTTCGTCCGCCGTGAGCGCGGGGGCGAGGAGCCCCGGCAGCTGCGGCTGGCGCCAGTCGGTCCCGAGCGGCCGATGGGCGATCGGCAGCCCGAAGAAGCCGGCGAAGCCGCGCGTGGCGATCGACGGTTCGATCGCTTCGAGCGCGCGGCGGAACACCTCGCTGCGCACGTCGATGCAGAACACTGCCTGTACGCTCGGCGTCGTCGCCGCGGCTTCCTGCGCCGGGCGCGACATCGCCGCGATCAGATCGGCCTGCAGCTGCCGCTCCTGCGCCTGCATGCGCTGCCAGCCGGCGTGCTGGCGCGCACGCTCGGCGGCGATCGCCGCGTCGACGGACGACCAGCGCTGCGCCCACTCGTGCACCTTCGCAGCGGGAAGCGCGTCGGCAAGCAGGACGTCCCAGCCGGCACGGATCGCAAGCAATTCGGCGAGGCGCGGATCGTCGCCCCCGGCGAGTCGCGCCTGCCAACGCTGCCACGCGCAGGCGGCGGCCCAGCCGTTGACATCGAGCAGCCAGGCCGTCAGGCAGGACACCCGGCCGTCCTCGGGCACACCGAGGCGCGCGAGCGCGTGGCCGATCGCCGCCATCGTGTCGCGCGGCAACTGCTCGATCGCGGCCAGCGCTGCCTTTCGACCTTGTGGCCAGGCGAGCCCACGGTCGGCCGCCAGGCGCCGGAGCCAACTGCGGTACAGGCCACCGTCGACGCCGTCGAGCGGGAGGTGCCAGCGCGCCTGCCCGGCGTCGAAGTGCGCCGCGCAGTGCTGGCTGATCTGGTGCACGACGAGGTCGCGCTGCCCGGCGATGTCGGCGACGAGCGCACGCCGTGGCACCGTGACGTCGGGCAGGAGCCGCATCCCGGCCAGCACGCCGACGGCGGCCGCGGTGTCCTCGATCGAGCGGTCGATCCAGCCCCAGTGCGGGTTGACGGCGATGAACCGGTCGAGCGGCCAGCTGGGGGCGATGCGGTCGCAGGCCTGCGCCACCGCATCGGCGAGCGCGTGGGCCGGGTGGTCGACGAGACCGAGGGGGGCATTCATCAGCGGACTCCGGCGACGGTAGGCGAAGGGGGCAGGACAGGGGCGTGCACCTCCGGCACCGGCCATCGAGCGAGCAGCGCGCGGCTGACACGCTCGTCGACGTAGAAGCCACCGTAGGCCCATGGATAGAACTTCTGAACGACCGTCCAGCCGGGCCGCAGCGCGATCGCCGCCTGCATCGCGAACAGCCCGAGCAACGCGATCGCGACGACCGCGACCAGACCCGGCGGTACGGCGAACGTGGCCGGCGAAACGAGCCACGACGCCACCGAGTGGCCGGCGAACCAGCCGAGCGCCACCGCGATCGCACCGACGAATCGGCCCGATGCCGCGAGCGGCACCAGTGCCAGGCCGAGCACCGCGCCGGCGAGCACCGCCGCCGGCGTCGCGAGCGCGCCGCCCGCGGCGCCGACGCCGACGATGGACGCCGGTACGGCGATGGCTGCGAGCGCCCAACGCCTGGCCGACGGCGTGGCCGCCGGCGCGAGCCGCAGTGCCTGCTGCCGCTGCACGACGCCGCCGGCAGCGAGGAACGCGTGCGCCTTGTACATCGAGTGCGCGACCAGGTGCAGCAGCGCCATCGCCGGCAGCCCGAGCGCCACCTGCAGCAGCATGAAGCCCATCTGCGCG
>CAZXQZ010000253.1:3226-5928 GCA_964642445.1 uncultured Anaerolineae bacterium | reverse complement strand
TGCCTCGGATCCGAGTACGAGTACGAGTACCGCTGCGCTGAGTACGAGTACGAGTACGACGGTACTCCTACTCCCTACTCCGTACTCCCTACTCCCTACTCCCAATTTTTTGCCCCCCACCAAATTCATGGTACGATTCACCCATCCCGCCAGTCACGCGCACGGAGCTCGCATGAACGTACCCGCCCACCTCATGTTCATCCACGGCCTGGCCAGCAGCGGTCAGGGCGACAAGGCGACCTTCCTGCGCGCGCAGTTCCCGGACCTCTTGGCGCCCGATTTCGCCGGCACCCTCGAACAGCGTATGGACCAGCTCGTGGCATACCTGGGCGATACGCCGGGGTGGGCACTCATCGGCTCCAGTTTTGGCGGGCTGATGGCGGCGCTGTTTGCCTGCCAGCATCCTGGGCAGGTACAGCGCTTGATTCTGCTGGCCCCGGCGCTCATCTGGCCCGATTTCGTGCGCAACCTGCCGCCGGCAACCGACGTGCCAACCGTGATCTACCACGGCCGCGCCGACGACGTCGTGCCGCTGGCACCCACGCAGCAGATTGCGGCGCGGCTGTTCTCGGACCTGACGTTTCATGAGGTCGATGATACGCACGATCTGCATGCGACCGTGCGCACGATCGATTGGGTAACCCTGTTGAAGGAATGATCGACAATGGTGTCTTTTGGGCGTGAAACATGCGGCGTGTTGGATACAGCCCTGCGGCGCGAGTGGCTGGTGACGAACGGTATCGGTGGGTTTGCTTCGGGGACGATTTCTGGTGCGGCGACGCGACGTTACCACGGCTTGTTAGTGGCCGCGCTACACCCGCCCCTCGGCCGGACCCTCGTCTGCGCCAAGTTGGACGAATGGGTCGAGCACGAAGGGGTTGCCTACCCGCTGGCGTGCAACGTCTTTCTGGGTGGCACGGTCGATCCGCGCGGCTACCACAACCTGGAGTCGTTCGAGCTGGACGGCACCATCCCGGTGTGGCGCTACGCCCTGGCCGACTGCTTGCTGGAAAAACGGGTTTTCATGGCGCGCGGTCACAACACCACCTACGTGACCTACCGCATGCTGCGTGGTGACCAGCCGGTTCGCCTGGCTGTGCTGGGGTTATTTACCCACCGCGACTACCACGAATTGTTGGAAGCGCCGGCCTGGAGCCCGCACGTAGAGATCTGCGCCGAAGAGAGCGGCATTCCGGGCACCTACCTGGCCGACGGGGTTCTGGACGGGAAGGTGCAGCTGTTCGATGAGGCCACCCCGGTCTCGCTGCGCTGCCAGGTGAGCGATGGCAGCGGCCGGCTCGTGTCGTCGATCCAGTTCGAGGCGTTGGGGGATACCTACAAAGACTTTTTCCTCTCGGTCGAGCGCGAGCGTGGACAGACCGACCACGAAGATCTGCTGGCCGTTGGCCGGGCCTACCTGGAGTTTGGCCCGGACCAGCTGGTATCGCTGACGATCACCACCGAACAGGATGAGCCGGCCGACGCGTGGACGGTTTTGGCCGCCGAGCAGTCGCGCCAGGCGATGTTGGTGGATCTGGCCGGACTGCCGCACGCGCCGGCCTGGGTGCAGCAGCTGGTACTGGCGGCGGACCAGTTCATCGTTGCGCGCGGGGATGGCCACACCGTCATCGCCGGTTACCCCTGGTTCACCGATTGGGGGCGCGATACGATGATCAGCCTGCCCGGGCTGACATTGAGCACGGGCCGGCCCGACCTGGCGGTGTCGCTGCTGCGCACCTTCGCCCGTTACGTGAGCCAGGGCATGCTGCCCAATCGTTTCCCCGATGCCGGCGAGGAACTGGGCGACCAGGACTACAACACGGTCGATGCCACGCTCTGGTACTTCGAGGCGGTGCGCGCCACCGTGGAAGCCACCCATGACGCGACGCTGCTGCGGGAACTTTACCCCATGCTGGTCGATATCATCGACTGGCACGAACGCGGGACGCGTTTTGGCATCCACGTCGACCCGGCGGATGGGCTGCTCTACGCCGGCGAGCCCGGCGTCCAGCTGACCTGGATGGATGCCAAAGTCGACGATTGGGTCGTCACACCGCGCCAGGGCAAGGCGGTTGAAATCAACGCCCTGTGGTATCATGCGCTGCACGTGATGGCCGGGTTTGCCGGGCAGTTGGGCGAAGACGTACAGCCCTACCAGCTGCGGGCGGCCCGCGTGCAGGCCGGCTTTGCCAGGTTCTGGAACGCGGCGCGTGACTGCTGCTTCGACGTCATCGATGGTCCCCAGGGCAACGACCCGGTGCTGCGGCCAAACCAGCTGCTGGCCGTGTCGCTGCGGCACAGCCCATTGACGCCTGACCAGCAGAAACAGGTGGTCGATACCTGCGCCCGCGAGCTGGTGACCTCGATGGGTCTGCGTTCCCTGGCCGCGGGTGAGCCTGGTTACATCGGCATCTACACCGGCAACCGTTACGCCCGCGACGGTGCCTACCACCAGGGCACCGTCTGGGCCTGGTTGATCGGGCCGTTCGTCCAAGCCCACTTGCGCGTCTACGCCGATCCGGTCCTGGCGCGCACCTTTCTGGAGCCGTTCGACCACTTCATGCTGGATGCCGGCCTGGGCAGCATCAGCGAAATCGCCGACGGTGACCCCCCCTTCACCCCGCGCGGCTGTCCCTGGCAAGCCTGGAGCGTCGCCGAAGCCCTGCGCGCCTGGCGCCTGTGCGGTGAAGGTTGATTCGTTG
>CAZXQZ010000253.1:0-3126 GCA_964642445.1 uncultured Anaerolineae bacterium | reverse complement strand
CATTCGTTGACGGCCATTCGTTGCCCATCGATTCGCTACCATGACACGATTCCTGTTCACTTCGGCCCCCCTGCCAGGTCACCTCGATTGGGGTGGTTACCTGCGTACGGCCGCGGCACTGGTGCGCCGGGGGCATTCGGTGACCTGGGCCAGCACGCCCGCCATGGCCAGCCCGGTGACGGCGGCCGGTGTGCCATTCGCAGCCGTACCGACGACCGGCTGGCACATGCCACCCGCGTTGCCAGCCGACCTGCCGCCGGCACAGCGTGCTCTGCTGCGGCAGCAGCGTGCCATCGACAGCTGGCTGGACGTGCATGAGGTGATGCGCGGTGTTGCGGCGCTCGACCGCATCATCGATGCCGTGCAACCCGATATCCTCGCCAGCGAGCTGTTCGTGACCGCCGCGCCGTTGCTGGCCGAAAAACGTGCGCTGCCATTGGTCATCTGTGGCTGGCCGGCGCAGGGGATGCGCATGTCGGCGCCGGGGATGGCCGATGCCGCCGGGCAGGTGGCGAAAGAGGCCCGGGCCCGCCTGGCAGCGCTGTGGGCGCAGATGAACATTTCGGGTCATTACTGGGCGGACGGCGGCTTCTGGCCCATATCACCCCACGGGCACGTTGTCTATTTCAGCCGTGCCTGGTACGGGGAGAACGTCGCCCTGCTGCCCAACAACCAGTTCGTCGGCGGACAGGTCGCAGCTCCACTCGGCCCCGCACCCGCCTGGCTGGACGAACTGCCCGCCGACCGACCGCTGGTCATGGTCACCCTGGGCAGCCTGTTTACGCACGACGAGGCCTTCTTTCTGGCAGCTGCGCAGGCCGTGCTGCAGGTGGGTGGCTGCCCGATCGTCGCGGCCGGCAGCCCGGAATGGGCCGACCGGCTGCGCGGTGTGCTGCCAGGCGGGGCGGTGGTTCAGCCCTGGATCGCGTACGATTGGCTGTTCCCGCGGCTGGACCTGGTCATTCACCACGGTGGCGTTGGCACGACGCATGCCGCCATCGTACACGGCGTGCCGCAGCTCATCATCCCCCATGCCGGTGACCAGGCTAACCAGGCGCGGCGGGCCACTGCGGCCGGTATTGCCCTGACCTTGCCCGCCGATCACCCCAGTGCGAGTGCCGTGCTTCCCGCGGTGGGGCGGCTGCTGGGTGACCCACGGTGGCGCGAGCGCGCCACCGCCTGGCAGAACGAATTTGCGCGCCTGGGTGGCGTCCCCCGGGCGGCCGACTGGATGAGCCAACTATGAATTTCGACCCGCTGCAGACGACGATCGGTGACCTGCTCGACCGGCAGGCGGTGATGAATGCCGACCACGAGGCCCTGGTCCATTACGAGAGCGGCGTGCGCTTCACCTACGCCGAGCTACGCACCGTGGCCGACCAGATGGCGCGCGGGCTGCTGGCCCTCGGCGTCGCCCAGGGTGATCACGTCGCCCTCTGGGCACCCAACCGTCCCGAGTGGTTCGTCATCCAGCTGGCGGTGGCCAAAATCGGTGCCGTCCTGGTCACGATCAATCCCGACCTGCGCCCGCCCGAGGTCCAGTACATCGTCCAGCAGTCGGATGCCACCGTGCTGTTGATCAGCGACCGCTTCCGTTACATCGATGCCGTGCGCCGGCTGGTGCCCGATGCACTGCGTCAACACGGTGCCGTACGTGGTTGCACATCCTTCCCCGGCCTGCGTTATGTGATCACCGTCGGCGACCGCGTGCAGGAGGGCATGCTGCCCTGTCCCGAGCTCCACCGCCTGGGCGATGGCGTGTCCCTGGCTGCCCTGGCCGAACGCCAGGCCGCCTGTGATCCAGGCGATGTCGTCACCCTTCAATACACGAGCGGCACCGACGGGTTCGCCAAAGGGGTGATGCTGACCCACCGCAATGTGGTGGGCAATGCCTGCCACGTCACCGCCTGCCTCAAACTGACCGCCGATGACCGCGTGTGTCTGCCGGTGCCGCTGTTTCACTGCTTCGGCGGTGTCATGGGGGCCCTGGGCTGCTTGGCGCGCGGCGCCACCCTGGTGCTGCCCAGTGCGCATTTCGACGTCGATCACGTCCTGGGTGCCATCCAGGGTGAACGCTGCACCGCCCTCTACGGCGTACCCACTATGTTCCTGGTCACGCTGCACCACCCCGATTTTGTGCGCTACGACCTGAGCTCGCTGCGCACCGGCATCATGGCCGGCAGCCCGTGCCCGGTCAACCTGATGCAGCAGGCGGTGCAGCGCATGGGCATCCACGGGATGACGATTGCCTATGGCCAGACCGAGGCGAGCCCGGCCATCACGCAGACGCGGATCGACGATCCACTGCATCGCCGCCTGAACACCGTTGGCCAGGCGCTGCCCGGCGTTGAGGTGCGCATCGTCGACCCGGTCAGCCGGAAGGACGCGCCCGATGGTGTGCAGGGCGAGCTGTGGACGCGTGGCTTCCACGTGATGCGCGGCTACTACAAGATGCCCGAAGCGACGGTGGCGGTGCTGGATGCCGATGGCTGGCTTCACACCGGTGACCTGGCGACCATGGATACGGCCGGCTTCTGCAAAATCACCGGGCGGCTGCGGGACATGATCATCCGCGGCGGCGAAAACGTCTATCCCCGCGAAATCGAGGATTTCCTGCGCCAGCACCCCAAAATCGCCGACGTCCACGTCGTCGGTCTGCCCGACCTGCGTTATGGTGAGGAGATCATGGCCTGGATCGTCCTCGAGCCCGGCGCCAGCCTGACCGTCGAGGAGATCCACCGCACCTGCCGCGGCCAGCTGGCTAATTTCAAGATCCCGCACTACATCAAATTCGTCAGCGCCCTCCCCCTCTCCGAGACCGGCAAGGTGCGCAAGGCCGATTTGCGCTCGTTGGCGATTGCCGAGTACGGGTTGGATGAAGCCGCGCGTGTGGAGACGGCGTGATGGGGGATGGGGGTTGGGGGATGGGGATTGGGGGATGGGGGTTGGGGATTAGGGGATTGGGACGTCTGCGCGCATTTCGCTATTGTCCCCCAACCCCCCAATCCCTAATCCCCATCCCCCATTTGTATTTTCCCCCACACCCGCCGTATACTTACGCCATGCCACTAACCCCCGCTTTGGAGTGCGCAAGCCATGCTTGCGCCTTCGCCTGGTGGATCGATG
>CAZXQZ010000252.1:0-5937 GCA_964642445.1 uncultured Anaerolineae bacterium | reverse complement strand
ATGATCCCCTGCAGCATACGTGGCACACCCGACGGCTGAATCTCGCGCCCGGCGAGGATGAGTCCGCCAAACAGGATCGACACCAGCACCACGGCAAAGGGGTTCAGTTTGGCCAACCAGGCAATGATGATCCCGGTAAACCCATAACCGGGTGAAATCGCGCCCTGCAGGCGGTGCACCACGCCGGCAATTTCCGACATGCCGGCCAGGCCAGCCAGGCCACCCGACAGCATCATCACCAGGATCGTATTGCGCGTGATGTTGATGCCGGCGTATTCGGCGGCGCGTCGGTTATCCCCGATCAGGCGAATTTCGTACCCCCAGCGGCTGCGATAGAGGATGAACCACACCACCACCGCCGCCACCAGGCCAAATGCAAAACCGAGGTGCAGCGTCAAACCACCCAGTCCGCGGAACTGGCTGGCAAAATCGGTCAAGCGGGGCATCCACGCTGTTTTGGGGAACATTGGCGACAGCTGGAAGCCGCCCTCGCTCCACGATCCGAACACCCAGTACAACACCCAGGAAACAGCGATGTAGTTCATCATCAAGGTCGTGATGATTTCGTTGACGTTGCGTTTGGCCTTGAGGTAACCCGGCAGCCAGGCCCACAGTGCGCCGCCCAAAAAGCCGGCCACCGCCATAACCGTCAGCATGATCGGGCGCGGCGTGGTAGGCGGCAGCACCGGGGCCAACACAATCGCGCTGGCCGCCCAGGCGCCCAGGTAGAACTGTCCCTCGGCGCCGATGTTCCACAGTTTCATGCGGAACGCCACCGAACAGGCCAGGCCCACCAGGATCAGGGGTGTGGCCTTGACCAGGGTGTCCGAGAAGACGCCAACGCTGCCAAAAGCCGCTTTCGCGATGTGCCCGTAGGCACGGAGCGGCTCGCCGCCAGCGATTTGGATGACAAACCCGCCAATGATCAACGCCACCACCAGCGCCAGGATCGACGTCAGGGCCGGCATGGCGCGCGGCACGTTCATGCGGGGCTCGATACGCACGCGCCAGGGGAGACGCGCATGGTCGTGGGCGTACACAGGCGAATCATTGGCGGCCATTCAATGCGCCTCCTTGTCGTGTGCCGGCGCCAGCTGGGTGCCGGCCATCATCAATCCGAGCTGGCCGAGGGTCGCCTGCTCACCCGGCACTTCGCCCATCGCACGCCCCTCGTAGATGCAGACGATGCGATCGGACAGTGCCATGATCTCTTCGAGTTCTTCCGAGATCAACAAAATGGCAGCACCGCGTTCACGCTGCGCCAGCAGCAAACGCTGCACCGCTTCGATGGCTCCGACGTCGAGCCCGCGCGTGGGCTGCACGGCGACAATCACATCGGGTGAGGCCGTGATCTCGCGCGCCAGGATCAGTTTTTGCAGATTGCCGCCCGACAGCAGCCTGGCCTGGACGTCGATCGACGGCGCGACGATGTCATACTCGACCTTGGCCTGTTCCGTGGCGCGACGGATCTCCGGCTGGTTGAGCACCCAGCGCCGGCTGATGGGCGCTTCCTTGTAGCGCTTCATGATGTAGTTGTCGGCCAGGTTGAGGCTGGGTGCCGAGCCGACACCGGTACGGTCTTCGGGCACGTGCGCCACGTGATGGCGAATCGCGACACTGGGCGGCTGCGAACTCACGACGTCCTGGTCGATCCGCACCTGGCCACCGGTCACGCTGCGCAGGCCGGTAATCACCTGCGCCAGCTCGGTCTGCCCGTTACCCGCCACCCCGGCGACGCCCACGATCTCCCCGGATCGGACCTGCAGGGAAAATTCGCGCAGGGCTGGCAGGCCGCGGTCGTTGAGCGCGCTGATATTCTGGATATCGAGCAGAACTCGGCCAGGTGTCCGAGGTGGTTTCTCCACCATAAAGACCACCTTACGGCCCACCATCAGCTCGGCCAGCTGCGCCTTGGTCACGCCGTGCGCATCGATGCCGCTGGCCGTCACCCGACCGTGGCGCAGCACCGTGATGCGGTTGGCGATACCGAGCACCTCGTCGAGTTTGTGACTGATGAAAACGATCGAATGGCCGCTGGCGGTCATGGCACGTAAGGTGACGAAGAGCTCATCGACTTCCTGGGGCGTCAACACCGCTGTCGGCTCGTCCATGATCAGAATACGTGCCCCGCGGTACAGCATCTTGAGGATTTCGACGCGCTGCTGCTCACCGACCGAAAGCTGCCAGATTTTGGCCTTGGGATCAACTTTGAGGCCGTATTTATCTTCAAGGGCAGCCACCTTGCGGTCCATGGCTGGCAGATTGATCAAAAAACGTGGTTCATCCAGGCCGAGGAGGATATTCTCAGTGACGGTCTGTGACGGCACGAGCATGAAGTGCTGATGTACCATGCCCAGGCCGTGCGCAATCGCGTCGCGGGGCGAGCCAAAGTGCACGTGGGCGCCTTCGACGACGATCAGACCCTCATCCGGACGGTAGAGGCCGGCCAGGATGTTCATCAGGGTACTCTTGCCGGCACCGTTTTCACCAAGCAGAGCGTGCACTTCGCCCGGCCGCAGGTCGAAATCGACGTGATCGCTGGCCAACACGCCGGGAAAACGCTTCACGATGCCGCGCATTGCAACAGCCAGTGGAACTTCGGGCATGGCACCTCGCGGGTCGGGACTGCGGGAATGCACGGGTACGAGCGAAGATTTCGCTCGTACCCGTTTATCATGTTAGCAGGGTCAGGACAGCCAGTTTATTCGGGCAGCTCGGCGTTGATGCCGTCAGCCCACCACTTCATGCAGTACTCGCACTCGAGCCCAGGTGCACCAGGCGGGAACTGGTCGAGGTCGGCCTGCACCATCTTCTCACCGGCGGGCACAACGACGTTGCCCTGGTTGTCTTTGATTTCACCAGCGAAGACGTCGAAGCGGGTGAATTCACCGGCCAGCATCTTGGCCAGGGTATCCTTGACTTCCTGGACGACCTCAGGTGGCAGGCTCTCGACACCCGGTGGCAGGGTCTCACCTTCCATGAATCCAAACAGACCCAGGGCACCGGTGTCGGCGTCGAAGTACTGCCAGCCGGCTTTGTACGTGCCCTCCTTGACCTGCCTGGCGATGTCGGCGTAGACCGGGCCCCAGTTCCAGTAGGGTGCCGTGAGGCAGCGTTCGACCTTGCACGAGCCGAACCAGTCGTAGGTCACACCCCACTTACCCTTCTCCTGGGCGACGTCGGCCACGGCGGGCGTATCGGCACCGGTAAATACTACCTGTGCGCCGGCATCGAAGAGCGAGGCTGCGGCATCCTTTTCGATCACGGGATCGTGCCAGGTGTTGATCATGCGCACATCCATCGTGCACTCGGGGCAGGTTTTCTTCATGCCCAGGGCAATCGCATTGCCCAGGCGCAGTTCCTCAGGAATGGGGAACGTGGCCATATACCCCAGCTTGGGATTGCCATCGGCCTTGGCACGGGCGCCGGCCAGCATACCCGCCAGGTACTTCATGTTCTCCATGGCGCCGAAGAGGTTACCAAAATTGGTACCATTCGACTTGTAGCCGCTGATGTGCACGAACATGGTGTCCGGAAACTCGCTGGCGACGATTTCCATGGAGTCCATGAAACCGAAGGAGGTACCGTAGATCAGGTCGAACCCCTTGCGGGCCAGGCTGCGGAACACCTGCTCGGAATCGGTGCCCTCGGGCACGTTCTCCACGTACGCAACGTGGGTTTCGGCATCATTCTGGGCGATGTAATCGAGACCCTCGTAGTGCGCCTGGCTCCAGCCACCATCGTCGTGCGGCCCAATCAACACCATGGCGACGTTGAACTTACCCTCTTGCACATCGGGGATTTGTAGGCCACCGCCCGATGCGGCGGTTGGCTCGGGTGCGGCGGTGGCATCGGCGGGCGGAGCTTGTGTGGCCGGGGTGGTGGCACACGCCCCCAACAGCATCGACAGGATGACCAGCAGGGAAACGACACCCCACCATCGTTTGGCAAACATCTGCGAATCTCCTCCTTTTCGACATTGACGGTGTCGAGATAAACGGTGCAACGTACGAACACATGACAGATACGAGGCAGCAGTGACACTGAACGGGCGGCGCAGGGAGCCAGATGCAGATTCAAGATACACGAACATGCGCAAAAAGTCAATTCAAGAATTTGATAGATGTATGTTATACTCTGCTGCAAGCATTCAAAGGAGAATCGTAACGGATGGAACTCCCAGACCTGCTTGCTGTCGCACGTGGTGATGCCCCGGCCGACCTGGTCCTGCGCAACGCACGCCTGGTCAATGTCTTCGCCGGTATCATCGAAGAGACAGACATCGTTATCGCGGGCGGTCGTGTCGCAGCCTTAGGCCCCGGTTACCAGGGCCAGGCCGTTCACGACCTGCGTGGGCAATACGTGGCCCCCGGGCTGATCGACGCACACGTTCATATCGAAAGCTCCCTCTGCACCATTCCTGAGTTCACGCGGGCTGTCCTGCCGCGCGGCACCACCACCGTGATCACCGATCCCCACGAAGTGGCCAACGTACTCGGCCTCGAAGGCATCGGCTACATGCTGGAGACGGCGAAACATGGCCCCTTGACAATTTATGTCAATGTACCGTCGTGCGTGCCGGCGACGCACATGGCCACCGCCGGTGCGCGCCTGGAGGCGGAGCAGTTGGTGGACCTGCGCCACAACCCGTGGGTCATCGGCCTGGCCGAGGTCATGAACTACCCCGGCGTCATCCAGGGTGATCCGGCTGTGCTGCACAAGATCGCCGCTTTCCGGGGACGCCCCATCGACGGACACGCACCCGGCGTGCACGGTCGCGCCCTGCAAGCGTACGCCGCCACCGGCATCGGCTCGGATCACGAATGTACTACGGTCGCCGAAGCGGCCGAGAAGCTGCGTCTCGGCCTGTACGTCTTGATCCGTGAGGCAACGAATGCCCACAACCTGCGGGCACTGCTGCCGTTGGTGACACCGGCCAACAGCCGGCGCATCTGCTTCTGCACCGACGACCGGCAGCCGGCCGACTTGTTAGACCAGGGCGGTATCGACTTCATGGTTCGCACCGCCATTCAGCTGGGCATTGCACCGCTGACCGCGATCCAAATGGCGACCCTGAATACGAGCGAGTGGTTTGGCCTGCGCAACGCGGGTGCTGTTGGGCCGGGCCGGCAGGCCGATCTGATCGTGTTCGATTCATTCGAGGCGTTTGCCGTGCGCCAGGTCTACCGTGCCGGCCAGCTGGTGGCTGCCGACGGCGAGATGCTGCCCTGGCCGGAGGGTCACATGTGGCGTCAGCCCGCTGTTCGCGGCTCGATGAACGTCGATTGGGAACGGGTCGATTTCACGATCCCAGCGGCCGGGCAGCGGCTGCGAGTCATCGGTGCGATCCAGGACCAGCTCATCACCGAACACCTGGTGATGGACGCAACTGTGATCGACGGCCAGGCTGTGGCCGACCCGGCCCGTGACCTGGCCAAGATGGCGGTGATCGAGCGGCACCTCAGCAGCGGCCACGTCGGGCTCGGTTTCATCGCGCATACCGGCCTGCAGCGCGGTGCCCTGGCTGGTTCGGTTGCGCACGATCATCACAACCTGGTCGTCATCGGCGCCGACGATGTGAGCATGCAGACGGCGGCGCGGGCAGTGGGCAGCATGAAGGGAGGCCTGGCGGCTGCAGTCGACAACCAGGTCATCGCCCGGCTGCCGCTCCCGGTGATGGGGCTGATGTCCGACCGCCCAATCGTGGAGATCCGCCGTGATTACGATACGCTGCTCGATGCGGCCCACGCGTTGGGTGCGCGTGCCCATGACCCCTTCATGGCTATGAGCTTTTCGGCCCTGGAGGTCATTCCCCACCTCAAGCTCACCGACCTGGGTCTGGTGGATGTGGATGCGTTTACGTTGGTGCCGTTGTGGGTGGGGTAGGGAGTAGGGAGTACGGAGTAGGGAGTACGGAGTAGGGAGTACGGAGTAGGG
>CAZXQZ010000251.1:0-6016 GCA_964642445.1 uncultured Anaerolineae bacterium | reverse complement strand
CGTTACGTCACCCGGCCGGCGGTCACACCCTGGCCAACCCGCCTGGCCGAACAGGCGCAGGCCGTGCGTACGGTGCTGGTGGCGTGGGATGCGCCGGCAACGGCGGCGCAGGTGGCGGCGGCGTTCAGCGGGGCATCGGCAGATCAGGTGACGGCGCTGCTGGAGACGCTGGTCACCCTGGGGCAGGCGCAGCAGCTGGGGGATGGGCGTTTTGTGACTTCGACGCTTGGCAAATGATATCACGCGACTGGTTCTGAACAGCTCGGCGGTGGGTGGGAGGATCTACTGGGAGCGGCTATCTGAGGTTGTACATACCCGACTACTCGTGGATCGCCCTGGTCTGTTGCGGCCTGGCGCTGGTGTCGCGCCTGCTACATGCCGGACTGATCCTTCGAAGGGCCAGGGTGGCTGGCTAGCATGCAATTTGGGGCGCCGATCATCCTGCCTGCCTTCTCAGCGATGAAGCTGCTCAATCCAGGTCTGCTGAGGTCCGTCCAGGAGTATTGCGACAAGGTTGAGCACGTCGCGTCCGATGATACCCCATTCCTGATCGATCAATACGAACTGCCCGCGAATCGTGCGATTCAGGAACACCATGTCGAAGTAGGCCACTGAGAGATGGCTGATAGTGCCATCAAAGGCCATCAACTCGTACACTTGACCTGTTGTGGGTGCAATGCCCAAGTTGTTTACAGCTGAACGTGGGATCAGGGTCACATCGGCGCCGGAATCAAGAAGCATCGTGATGCCGCGCACACTGTCACCAGTGTCAGGGTTACGAACAATCACCTGTGCCACTGGTGCCGGTGGGTCAAACCGCATGTCATCATAGTCCGGCATCGGGCTGGTCCTCGATAACCATTTTCTTGAAGTCTTTTGCCTGTTCTGGGTGAACCAAACGCGGGCTGAAAATCCGCGCCACGGGCTTGAACTCCAGATCTGGTACCACGACGTATACTTTGGTTTTCTCGGGCAGCCGCAGGCCTGTCGCCAGGCGAATCTGACCGTTTTCTACCACGCCTTCGAAGGTAGTTACCTGCATATGCACACCTCTGCCAACACCGTCTCACGAAGATGAGCCGATTATAGCACCCACGGGGGTGGACGTCAATGGTTCGATGGAGCCTCGGAGAGGCGCTTAACTGGCCATGCTGTGCGCCTGCGCCAACAGCCCGCCGACGAGATCGTCGGGGTACATTGGTAACTCGTCTTTGTGCCACATCAGTACACTCACCAGCGGCATATCACCCATCATCGCCATGAAGTCTATGCCAATGCCGTCGGCGCCACCGAACATCTGGCGTGTGTTTTCTTCCATCTGGCTGAGCAATGGACCGAGGACGACGCTGCCCCGCCGATCGGCCATCCACTCGCGGACGGTGGCCTCCCGGTCGAGAATACAGGGCAGGTCGAGGGTCGATACCAGCGTCACCGGCAGGGTGTGGCGAATGTCAGCGGCGGAAGACGCGATCACGATGTCGAAGTCACCGTCCTCGGTGATCCACTGTTTATACGCGGGATGATAATAGGCAAAGGCTCGGCAATCGAGGTGAATCGCGACCGATTGGGTCTCGCCCGGCTCGAGTGCGACCTTGGCAAAACCTTTCAGCTCCTTTGCGGGCCGGACCAGGCCGGCGGCGCAGTCGTGGACGTAGACCTGGACGATTTCTTTGCCCGCCATGTGACCGGTGTTGGTCACATCCACGGTGACGGTCAGGCCATCGACGTCGCGGAAGGTGCCTGCCGACACCCGCGGATTGCTGTAGGCAAAGGTGGTGTAGCTCAAGCCATGGCCGAAGGGGAAGAGCACCGGTGCCCGGCGGGCGTCGTAATAGCGATAGCCGATGAACAGCCCTTCACCGTGATGTACGTTGCCCGCACCGCCCGGCCAGTTGAGGTAGGCCGGGGTATCGGAGAGCTTGTGCGGGAAGGTCTCGGCCAGTTTGCCACAGGGGTTGGCAAGGCCAAAAAGGATGTCGGCCAATGCCCCGCCACCAGCCTGACCCATCATCCAGCCCTCCAGGACCGCGGGAACGGCGTCGATCCAGGGGCCCATGGCCACCGGTGCCCCATTATTGAGGATGACAACGGTCTTGGGCTGTGCCTGGGTCACCGCTCGAATCAGCGCCACCTGCTGTGCGGTCAAATCGAGGTTGGGACGATCGTAGCCTTCCGATTCGATGTAGCCTGGCAGGGCAACGAACAGCAGTGCTACCTGCGCTGATTGTGCCAGTTCCACCGCCTCATCGATCAGGTCCTGGTGGAACGAGTCATCCGCAGGGTAACCCTCGGCATAGGTGAGTTCAGCCTTGCCCGCACGCGCCTGCAGCTCCTGGAATGGCACATCTACCCGGGTTGGGTTGATATGCGAGCTGCCGCCGCCCTGGAAATGCGCATGTTGCGCCGAGCGGCCAATGACGGCAATCTGCTGGTACTCCCCCAGGGGCAGCAGGCCGTCATTCTTGAGGAGCACCATGCCTTCGGCGGCGATCGTGCGCGCCAGGGCGTGATGCGCATCGGCATCGAAGGTGCCGCCCTTGGGTGTCTCCCGCGCCTTGAATACGATGCGCAGGATACGCCGCACCGATTCATCCAGGGCCGCCTCCGCCAAGGTGCCCGCGTGCACCGCATCGACGACGGCCTGCACGCGGCGATCCTGCGGACCCGGCATTTCCCAATCCAGGCCTGCGTCCAGCGCGGCCACACGGTCGCGCACGGCACCCCAGTCCGACACCACCAGCCCCTCGAAGCCCCATTCGTCCTTGAGAATCTCGGTCAACAGCCTGTGATGCTGGGAGGCGAAAGTGCCGTTCACCTTGTTGTACGAACACATCACCGTCCAGGGTTGGGCCGCTTTCACCGCCATCTCGAACGCCGGCAGGTAGATTTCGCGCAGGGTGCGCTCGTCCACCGCGGCGCTGATGGTGAAACGCTGAAACTCCTGGTTGTTGACCGCGTAGTGCTTGAGCGAGGTCCCCACGCCTTTCGACTGCACGCCCCGGATGAAGCTGGTCGCCAGGACACCGGCCAGGTAGGGATCCTCGGAGAAATACTCGAAGTTGCGCCCGCCCAGCGGCGAACGTTTCATGTTGGCGCCGGGGCCCAGCACCACATCGACGTGGAGGGCGATTGCCTCTTCACCGATCGCCGCGCCCATCTGGCCGACCAGCGCGGCATCCCACGTCGAGGCGCTGCACGAGGCCGTTGGAAAACAGGTGGCCGGCAGGCTGCGCACGGCAGCGGCGTGGAGGTCGGGCACGCGTCGAACGCCGTGCGGACCATCCGCCACGATCATTTCGGGTATGCCCAGGCGTTCCACCGGCGTGGTCGACCACGCGCTGGCGCCTGTGCACAAAGCGGCCTTTTCGGCGAGTGTCATGCTGGCGATGATGGACTGAAGATCGCTGTTCATGTGGTTCTTTCTGCTGCTACCTTTCAGCTGGAATAGGTGTCGAAAACCGAGCGCACCCGCAGCGCCGCCTGGGCCTGCGCCAGATCCCACCCGGCGGGCAGGGGCGCGGTGACCACGATCACCTGGCGGGCCGGCAGGTCGAAATAGTTGTCACTGAAGATCACGTCAGCACCGTTCAGGGTACATTCCACCAGGCGGGCCAGCGAACGCGCCGACAGCTCGATCGTCAGCCGGCCATCCTGTTCCGTCACCGCGGCCTGGATGTGGGGATCGACCAGGGACAGGTGTTTGGTGGGGGCAAAATAGGCCGTTTGTTGGGCCAGGCGCTGCTCACCCTGCCACAGCTCGGCGGTGAAGAGCCGATCGCGGCGGGTGTCCTCATCGAGGAAGGTGGAGAAGTCGAGCTGGGCGACGGCTGTCACGCCCATGGGTGCCACCTGCACGGCTTTCTGCTCGGCGGCCAACACCTGTCCGTCGAGGTTTGCCAGCGTCCAGTGCACGGAACCCTGCCAGGCTGTGCGCAAATCGCTGCTGAGGAAGACCGACTGCAGGGGTGGGGCATCCTCGATCGAGAGCAGCAGCGGCGCATAGAAGCGGCGGGCCGCATAGTGCAGGGCCTTCCAGCGGCCAAAATAGTCCAGGCTGGACCACGACGCAACCGGCCAGCAGTCGTTCAACTGCCAGTACAGTGTGCCGGCGACGCGCCGTGTATGCCGGCGCCAGTGCTCCACCCCATACCGAATCCCTTCGGCCTGCAGAACCATGCTGAGATACACCAGCGAATCAAAATCCTTGGGCAGGCGAAACGTCTCCAGCATCTGGCTCACGATCAGCGCGTTGCCGCTGGCATTTTTTTGGTGCTGCTCCATGATGTACGACGTCATGTTCCAGTCGGGTTCGGCGGCGTAGGTGCGAATGGTGGCCAGCGGTGGCAGGGCCTGGAAACCAAACTCGCTCATGAAGCGCGGGTACTGGTGGCGGTATGCCGTAAACGGCTTGCGTCCGTGCCAGACGTCCCAATAATGCGCATCACCCTGGACCTGGCCGTTGGGCGCCTCGAAGGGCGTGCCAGAAGAAGGTGAGCTGGGCCAATAGGCGTGGTCAGGGTCCTCGGCGGCACACCACGCCGGCAGCGTGTGGTGGAAGAAGCGGTCATACGCGTTCTTCAAATCGCGCAGCGCGGGCTGGTCCCAGCTCCACTCGGCCCATCCTTGTTCCATCTCATTGTTGCCGCACCACAGGGCCAGGCTGGTGCGGTGCCGCAGGCGGCGGATGTTTTCGACCACTTCGCGGCGCACGTTCTCCACGAAGTCGGGGTCGTCCAGCGGGTAGATGCTGCACGAGAAGATGAAGTCCTGCCACACCAGGATGCCGTAGCGGTCACAGAGATCGTAGAAGCGTTCGTCCTCGTAGAAGCCGCCGCCCCAGACGCGCAGCATGTTCTGGTGTGCCTGGACAGCGGAACCGATCAGGCCTGCGAGCGCGGCTTCGCTCAGGCGCGTCGGGAAGGTGTCGGCCGGAATCCAGTCGGACCCTTTGGCAAAAAATGGCTGGCCGTTGACCACGAACATGAACGAGCGCCCCCACGCATCCGGCTCCTGGCGCAGCTCGATCGTGCGCAGGCCGAGGCGATAGGTCTTTTCGTCGAGGAGCACTCCCGAGTCGTCCAGCTGCACCTGGACCTGGTAGAGCGGCTGCGCGCCCAGGCCGTTCGGCCACCACAGCTGCGGCTGATCGATGTCCAGCGCGAGCACGTTGCCGCTGGCCGACGTCAGGGCTGTGCGGGCATGCTGGGTAGTGCCATCCGGTGCCGTCACTTGCAGAAGGGCCGTCAGCCCGGCGGTCCAGTGCTCCACCGTCAGCTGTGCTGTGACGCGGACGGCGCCCTGGTTGTGAACCTGGCGCAGGTGGACGTCTGCCAGGCGGGCCGCATCGCAAGCCTCCAGACGGATATCACGCCAGATGCCAACCGGCGGCAGCTGCGGCCCCCAGTCCCAGCCAAACTGGCAGGGCGCCTTACGCAGGTGTGGTGCACCGGGGATGGCTTGCGGAACCCCCGCCAGGGGCCGCGCCGCCTGCTGTGCCCGTACATACTGCACTGGCGAGGCAAAGGTGATGCGCAGATCGTTGCCCGCGGCACGCAGAACCGGTGCCACATCCCACCGGTACTGCCGGAACATGTTGTCGGTTCGCCCCAACATCTGGCCGTTCAAGGCCACACTCGCCAGGGTATCCAACCCATCGCACACCAGCCAGATGTGCGGTTGGGCGAGCAGATCGGGTGTGACGGCAAACTGAGTGCGGTATTCCCAGTCGGCTTCGGCCACCCACGCCACACGGCGCTCGTTGTCACCCACGAAGGGGTCGGGGATACGACCAAGGGCCAGCAGGTCGGTGTGCACGCCGCCGGGAACGGTGGCTGGCAGCCAGGCTTCGGTGCCGGCCTGGCGCAGCTGCCAGGCGCCTGTCAAAGATTGTAAACGTATCATGGGTCTCTCTTTGGGTTCGCAGTTCTTTCCATACAGCCGGTTGGGTGTGATCATCCAGGAGGATGATACTTAGGGCTTGTAAAAGAATAACTTCCCGTGCTATTTTGATCGAATT
>CAZXQZ010000250.1:0-6055 GCA_964642445.1 uncultured Anaerolineae bacterium | reverse complement strand
CCTACTCCCTACTCCCTACTCCCTACTCCGTTCCCCCCCACCCAATTTTCCGAAAAGTCAAGCCATGTGATATACTGCCACCCATTATTGGCGAGTTTTCAGCGGACGTGAGGAGAGGTCCGATGCAATCAAACGGTAATGGTCATAGCCCCAGGCCTATCCAGCCCCTCGTAGGCATTCCCAGTGCGCGCGACCGTTCGACGCGCTATTTTGGATTGTCGATTTACATCCAGAACCGTATGTACGTCCAGGGTGTGACCCACGCCGGTGGTGCGCCCATCACCATCCCGCTCGAACTCGAGGAAGAGACCCTGCGTACGATCTACGACAGCCTGGATGCCGTTTTTCTGCCTGGCGGCGAGGACATCGATCCCACCCGCTACCACGAAGAACCGCACGAGCTGCTGGGTGCGGTGGACAAAGAACGCGACCGCACCGAATTTCTCCTGGCCAGCTGGGCGATGGCCGAAAACAAGCCGATCCTGGCCATCTGTCGCGGCGCCCAGGTCATGAACGTGGTCGCCGGTGGCTCGCTCTACCAGGACATCACCGCCCAGCGCCCCAACTCGGAAAAGCATGACTATTTCCCGCCCCAGTTCGAGCGCTTCCGGCTCAGCCACGAGGTCGAGGTCGACACCGGCAGCCAGCTGCATGCGCTGATGGGTGCACACGGTGCGGTCAACAGCATGCACCACCAGGCGGTGAAAGACCTGGCGCCCACCCTGCGCGCCGTGGCCTGGGCACCGGACGGCGTGGTGGAAGCGGTGGAGATGGTGGAACACCCCTTTGCCCTGGGTATCCAGTGGCATCCCGAAGAACTGGCGCCGCGCGAAGACCCCGGTATGATTCGGGTTTTCCGCACCTTCGTCGAGGCGGCGCGCCGCACACGCCTGGAACGGCGCTGAAGAGAAAAACCACCACGATGGCCGGTATGATTGGGCTGTTCGATTCGGGGGTGGGCGGGCTCTCGGTTTGGCGTGAAGTTGCTGGTTTGCTGCCGGACCTTGGGCTGATCTACGTGGCCGACCAGGCCTACTGTCCCTACGGTTCGCGATCATTGGCTGAGATACGGGACCGCGCTGCGCGTGTGGCCCGTTTTTTGTTGCAGGAGGGAGCCGACCTGCTGGTGGTGGCGTGCAACACCGCCTCGGCCGCCGCGTTGGACCATTTACGCAGCGTCCTGCCGGTGCCGATCGTCGGCATGGAGCCGGCGCTCAAGCCGGCGGTCGAACAGACCCACAGCGGCCGCGTGGCGGTGATGGCCACACCCGCCACCTTCCAGGGCGAGCCGTTCGCCCGCCTGATGGCCCGTTTTGCCCATGGCGTCGAAGTCGTGCTGCAGCCGTGCCCCGGCCTGGTGGAACAGGTCGAGCAGGGGGATCTGCATGGGCCGTTGACGCGACAGCTGCTGCAAGGTTACCTGGCCGATCTCCCCGCCCGCGGCGTGGACGAACTCGTGCTCGGCTGTACGCACTACCCCTTCCTGCGCCCTACCATCGAACACATCGTCGGCCCGGCCATCCAGGTCATCGATCCCGCGCCCGCCGTGGCACGCCAGGTGCAGCGCGTCTGGCACCAGCTGCCACCGCAGCAGCCAGCGGCCACGCCAACACCCTCCAGCCGCTTCATCACCACCGGCGACCCGGCAGTCTTGCAGCGCCAGCTCTGGGACCTGCTGCAGCTTCCCACCCCAGTTGAATTTGCGACACTCGAGATGGTCACCGCATAGGACACAGAGATTGTTTGTTTAAAAAACCACCAATCCCAAACTTATCCCAAACGTAGACTTGGGATAAATTTGGGATATTGGGTGGCCGTGCGGTTTACTTCAGGACGTAGTAGGTCCCTTTTTTGTCGCCGACCTTGAGTAGCACGCCTTTGTCGACCATGTCGGCCAGGTCGAGGCGCAGGGTTTCGGTGGAAACGTCGGGGCAGAGCTCGCGGTAGTCGCGGTTGGTGATGCGGCCCGATTCCTGGATGTACTGGATGGCGCGGGCCTGGCGTTCGTTCATGTTATCGCGCCACACCGGCATGGGGCGGCTGGTCTGCACGTTTTTGAGGGTGACGGTGAAGGCGTAGGGGGTGGCGCGGAAGACCGGCTGCGGATGCCCACTCTTGACCATGTCTTCGATCATGCGGTCGACGCCGAGACCCAGCTCTTCGATGTAGCCCCATTGGAAGAGCCCGTTCACCAGGCGCGGGTTGCGGCTGAAGTGTTCGTCGACGATGTTGTCCAGCGTGATGTAACCCGGCAGGCCGCCCGGGCTGCTGACCTCCAGGCGGTCGTCGAACATGCGCACTTCGATGCGCCGGCCGCGCAGCCGGTAGTCACGGTGGCAGATGGCATTGACCAGGGCCTCGCGCACGGCAAAGGGCGGGTATTCGGGCTTTTCCTCACGCTGCAGGCCGCGTACCACTGCCTGCACGCGCATCTCGCTCCACACCACCTGCCACAGGCGTTCGATCATGCGCGCCAGCGGGCCGCCGATCTCCTCGCGCCGGCCGTAGCCGGGCAGGCCCTGCGGTCCACGCGGTTCGGTGCCCGCAAAACGGACAAAAACCGCACCACTCTGCGGCAGGAAAACCTGCGGCTCACGCCCAAACAGCAGCAGACCGACGTTCGTGGGCACGCCGCCTGGACCCAGGGCACCGATTTGCGCAAGCAGCTCGTCGGCCGACGTGGTCAGCGTGCGTCGCTGCCGCTCCTGGCGTTTGCTGATGTACTCGGCGATGATCTCGTCATCCAGGTCGCCGCGGGTGGCACCGCTGACCGCCTCGGCCTCGAAGTCGCTGCTCGACTTGGTCGCCGCCAGCTGGCGGATCTCTTCCCCCCCCAGGGGGGCATTTTCGGTCCCGCTGCGAATCAGCACGCGCCCGTCGGCCAGGCTGTGCAGCTCTGTGCTGCGCGGGACGAAGATGCTGACCACGAGGCCCTGTGGGGTCGGCAGCGTCTGCCATTCGGTCTTCACTGGCGGCCGGCAGTCGACCAGGGCGTGGCGCAGGGCCCCTTCGACCTCTTCCTCCAGCAGGTTGCCGACGACGCGCCCGCCCGGCGTGACGCCGACCAGCAGATGACCGCCATCGCGGTTGGCGAACGCTACGATGGTCTCACTGAGGCGGTCGGCATCGACCGCGGGCATGCACTCCAGCTGGTGCCCCGGCTGACGCCCAATCAGCGCCGACAGGGTCATCTAGACCACCTCTTCTTCTACTACCGGCAGGCCGGCCAGGTCATCGGCGGCAGCGGCTGGTTCATTCGTTGTCACAGCGGCGGCTGCCGCCGGGCCGGGTGTTGTATCCGGCTCGGTGATGGCTATGTCCGACAGCCGCGCCACGACCGCGACCGAGTCACCGGCTTTCAACTGCACCAGCCGCACGCCGCTGGTGCCGCGCCCCTGCTGCGGGATTTCTTTTACCCGCAGGCGCAGGGCAATGCCAGAGGCCGAGAAGAAGGCGACTTCGTCCGTTGGCTGCACGACGCGCGCCGAGACGATGCGCCCGTCATGCGCCACGCGACCGGCAGACAGCGTGATCACGCCGCCGGTAAAGCGGCCGTGGGATGGGTAATCGGCCAGGGCCGTGCGCTTACCATAACCGTTGGTGGTAACGACCAGGAGGTCGCCGCCTGGCTCGACCACTTCCAGGGAGGCCACACGATCGGCACGCTGCAGGCGAATGCCGCGCACACCGGCCGCTGTGCGACCCATAGGCCGGACGTCACTTTCGGGAAACCGCAGGGCTTTACCTTGTTCGGTTACCAGGATCATATGCTGTTTGCCGGTGGTCACGCGTGCCCATCCCAGCTCATCGCCGGCTTCCAGCGCCATGGCGATGATCCCGCTGGGGCGTACGGCGCTAAACTCGCGCAGTTCGACACGTTTGATGCGCCCGGCCACGGTGGCCATATTCACGTAGTCGGCGTGATCGAAGTCAGGCACGGCGGCGATGGCGGTGACCCGTTCGTCGGGGCCGAGGTTGATGACGTTGACGACTGGCAGGCCTTTGCCGGTACGGCTGGTTTCGGGTAGATTGAAGGCGCGCTCCGAGTAGATGCGGCCACGGTTGGTGAAAAAGAGGATGTGGTCGAGCGTACGCGCGCCGATCGCCTGCAGCACCTGGTCCTCGTCGCGTGTGTTCATGCCCACCACACCACGCCCGCCGCGACCCTGGGCGCGGTAGGCGCGCGCCATGGTGCGTTTGATGTAGTTGTCCTGCGTGAGCGTCACCAGGACGTGTTCCTGCTGCACCAGGTCCTCTTCCGAGAAGGCGCTGTCGTCATCGACCAGGATTTGCGTGCGGCGGGCATCGGCGTGTTTGGCGCGCAGCTCCTCGAGATCGGTTTTGACCAGGCGCAAGATTTTTTCGGGATGGTCGAGCAGATCACGCAAGTAGGCGATACGCTGCATGATCTCCTGGTACTCGGCCTCGATTTTTTCGCGTTCCAGGGCGGCCAGCCGGCGCAGCTGCAGGTCGAGAATCGCCTGCGCCTGGATTTCGCTCAGCTGAAAGCGCGCCATGAGCTCGATGCGCGCCGCCTCGGCCGATGCGGCCGCCCGGATCAGGGCAATGACTTCGTCCAGGAACTGCAGGGCGATGCGTAGGCCTTCCAGGATGTGGGCCCGTTCTTCGGCCTTGCGCAGCTCGAAGCGCGTGCGTCGCGTCAGCACTTCCTGGCGGTGCTCGACGTACAGCTGCAGCGCGCGGCGCAGCGAGAGCAGGCGCGGCTCGCCGCCCACCAGGGCCAACAGGTTGATACCAAACGTGCTCTGCAGAGGCGTGTACTTGAACAGCTGGTTGAGCACCTTACGCGGGGCCGCGCCGCGTTTGAGCTCGATGACGATGCGCATACCGCGCCGGTCCGACTCGTCGCGCAGGTCGCTGATCTGGTCGATGCGGTCTTCGCGCACGAGCTGGGCGATGCGTTCGAGCAGGGACGATTTGTTGAGCTGGAACGGAATCTCGCTGACGATGATGCGGAAGCGGCTGTTCTTCATCTCTTCGATCGTCGCCACGGCGCGCATCACCACGCGTCCCTTGCCGGTGGCGTAGGCGCTGCGAATGCCTTCACTGCCCACGATCAGGCCGCCGGTGGGGAAGTCAGGCCCGGTCACGAACTGCATCAGGTCCTCGGGGGTGACCTCCTCGCGCTGCTCCCAGTGATCGATCAGGTAGGCGATGGCATCGACCAGCTCGCCCAGGTTGTGCGGCGGGATGTTGGTGGCCATACCGACGGCGATACCACTGGCGCCGTTGAGCAGCAGGTTGGGCAGCAGGGCTGGCATGACCAGCGGTTCTTCCAGGGAGTCGTCGAAGTTGGGGCCCCAATCGACCGTCTCTTTGTCGATGTCACCGATCATATAATCGGAGAGGCGTGCCAGGCGGGCTTCGGTATAACGCATGGCCGCCGGGCTGTCGCCGTCGATCGAGCCGAAGTTGCCCTGGCCGTCGACCAGGGGGTAGCGCATGGAGAAGTCCTGCGCCAGGCGCACCATGGCGTCGTAGACGGCGGAGTCGCCGTGGGGGTGGTATTTACCGAGCACTTCACCGACGATGCGCGCGCTCTTTTTGTAGGGTGTTCCCGGGCGCAGCCCCATGTCGTGCATGGCGTACAGGATGCGCCGGTGGACCGGTTTCAACCCGTCGCGCGCGTCGGGCAGGGCGCGCGCGACGATCACGCTCATTGCATAGTCCAGGTAGGCGTGGCGCATCTCCTGGTCGATGTCGATGAGGTTGACGGTGCCAATACCGTTGGTCCCGTTCGAGCCGTTGGGGATTTCTAGTTCTTCAGCCAATGTTCTCTCCCGCCACGTGTTGGCGCATCGTCAACAACTGAATCGCCGCTCCAGACCAGAATCCAGGGCGGCGACAGCGTCGTAGGTGCAGTCGATGGTTCGATATCAGGCGCACGGTGTGCCGCAGCACAGGGGGTATTATACTATAGAAGAGTGGAATGTGCCAGTGGGTGGGGGCCAGGGGTTGGGGGATGGGGGTCAGGGGATGGGGGCATATGCGCTAACTTAAGCGCTGCAACTTAAGCACATTAAAAACAGACAAA
>CAZXQZ010000249.1:0-6070 GCA_964642445.1 uncultured Anaerolineae bacterium | reverse complement strand
TGCTGCAAGGCAATCAGCAGGAAGACCAGGACCAGCCCCGCAAGCACGGCCAGGGCGATGCGCTGCCAGCGCAGGGCGCGCGCCGTACGTTTTTCGCGCTCGGCCTGGCGCGTCGCTTCGGCCGCCTGCTGGCGCGCTTCTTCTTCCCGGCGTTGGGCGTCGGCCAGGTCCAGGGCGCGCTGCGCCTCCTGGCTGGCATCCAGGAAGTCATGAATCAGCGAGCCGCGGGGGGCGGTGTCAGCCAGACCAAGGGCTTGCTGCAGGGCGGTACCGGTGAGCAGCAGGTCTGTGTTTGTGCGACCGGCTTTGTCCCATTGATCAGCGGCGCGCAGCAGGGGGTCTTCTTGTAACAAGGCATCGCGCCAGGCCTGGTTGGACTCCTGGATGGGGCCGATGAAACGGTCGTGCACCAGCTCCACCCACTCACCGCCGGCGCGCGGTTCGGTGCGAATCAAAAAGTGCCGTCTCAGAACGTCCACGGCTGCACCGGGCAGGGTACCGGTGAGCTGCGTTTTTTCGTTGCGTGGAATCGTATTGCGGATACCGGTCTCGGTGATCAGCTCGTGCGAGAACCAGTCGCGCAGTGCCTGCTCGCTGACGCCGGCCGCCTGCACTTTGGGGTCGGCCAGGGTGTCGAACAGGGCACTCTCGTAGAAGCGGGTCAGGGCCTGGTCGATGTAATCCAGTGGCAGATCGGCTTCGGTGATAGGACCCAACGGACGGTCCTGCAGCTTCTTCCACAGCTCGAGACACACCACCTGCAGCTGTACCGGCTCGACGTACTTGTCCAGCGGGGGCTCGTCGCGGTATTGGACACGGATGCGGCGCAGGTTGTTGACCAGGGTCTGGGCGACACCGGCGTCGAACGGCCGGCCGTACCTGGCCGCGGGTCGTTCGACCGCTTCCAGCGCCGCGGCCTCTTCCATGCGCTGCATGTAGAAGCGGGCGCGCAGCCGGTTGGGCAGCAGCTCGGCGTACGGCTCCAGCGGCGGCACGTAATCCTCACGCATGGTGAGCACCACCCACAGGTTGGGCAGCCATTCTAGCGCTGTGCGCAGCTGGGCAAAAAAGGCCGGACGCTCGTTCCAGCGGTCGATGTGGGTCGTGAAGATCTCTTCGAACTGGTCGATGACGAGCACGGTGGGGGCCAGGTCGGGCGCCGCGTCCGGGGGTGGGGTGGTTCCCGCCTCCTGCGGGGATTCGCTGCGCGCGGCGACCTCATCGCCGGCCAGGTAACGCAGCAGGCCGTAACCGGCCAGCTCGGCGGGCGTCCACCGCTCGGCTGCGGGCAGACCGCGGTCCAGGCTGAGGATCAGGTTGTAGACGAAGATGTTGGGCACCTGGGCCGGATCGACGCCTTCGGGGATATCACCGCTGACGCGCGCCACGGGCAGCACGTCGAACCCCTGGTCCGGCAGGTTGGGGATCAGGCGAGCGTTGAGCAGGGAGGATTTGCCGGCACCGGACTGGGCAAAAAACAGCACCAGGCGTTCGCGCGCCACCAGGGCCAGCAGGTCGCGCGCCTCACGTTCACGACCAAAGAAACGATCGGCCTCTTTGCGCGTAAACGTCAGTGGGCCGACGTAGGGGTAATCAAGTTCGACCGCCGAGGGCGCTGCCTGGTCAACGGCTGCATCGTGATCGTCACGCATGGCTCAGCTGCCTTTCCAGCGTTTGTACACTTCAGTCACACAAGCTGTCATATCGCCCCAAAACACGCTGAAATGCGACTGTTCGAAGAATTGGGTCAGGTAGGTCTTTATTTCGGCGCGTTTTTTGGGGTCGTCGTCGACCTCGGGCGTGATTTGCATCGAGACACTCTTCGGTGTACGTTTGAAACGGCTCTCGCCCGTGGCCTGTACGAGACCTTTGAACAGCACGCGGAAATCCCAGTCATAGACCTGGTAACCGAGGAGAAGCAGGGCCGTCCCGGTGAGGGCCATCGACACGCACGATGGCAGGTCCAGCTCTTTGTCCAGGTGCTGGACCTCGTATTTGATGGAGGATAGCTTCACGAGATAGTCGAGATAATCATCTTCGGTCAGCACCAGGGATTCGGGATAGTCGTCGAGTCCAAACAGGTGATAGACCAGGGGACGGTCGACGCTGGGTGTGTAGTTGGGTTCTTTGGCAAAAATCGATGGAATTCGTTTGAGCCCATCGTGCCAGTAAAAGATCTCCGTGACCGGTTGTTTGAAACCTTTTTCGGTGGACACCTTGACCAGCTCGTGCTGCAGGAACTGGTGATGACTGGTGGTCAGATAGATGGGCAGCGGCAGCTCGGCCAGCAGGCGCAGCGGGTTTTGGGATGGGTCGGCGAAACGTGGATACGCAAACAGGCGAGCCAATTCCGAAAAACTGATACCGGCGCGTTTGCTTTCGTCGTATTCTTCGATCATGTCAGGATCGGCATCGTCGCGGCCGACCATGAATCCCTTGAGGGCTTCCAGGTACTGGCGTTTGGCTTCGACCGGGTCGTTCTTATGCACGGCCAGGTATTGGGCGACGCGTGCCACGTCGCGGTTGTCCTCGGGTGGCAGGGGCGAATTGACGTACAGCTCGGCCCAAGACTGTGACAATACCGGCGGATCGACGCCAAACAGGGAGGCGGTGACCAGGTTACTGATGATGGGCGTCACCGCGCCCAGGTCGATCAGGCGTTTGGTGTCGGGCCAGAACGGATCCTGTCCATTGGACGTGGGTGCGGTGATTCTGGGTGCTGGTTTTTTGAGGATACCGCTCATGGTGGTGCTGTGTCTCCAGACTGGACGTTCGAGCAGACCCTTCGGGTTTGACGAATACCCGAAGGGTCTTGCGTCATTCTCAAGGCAGAACCATGACCACGCGGAAGCCGCGGGCGCCATCACGGCTGTCGGCGGCAAAGCGGGTGCGCGTGGTGCAGGTGAGCCGTTCGGGCCGGTCGCGAAACGATCCGCCGCGCGCGATACGGAACTCGCGGTAGGCACCGGGCAGTGGCTCGTCGCGCTCGCGGCCATCGTCGGGCCGGTAGGGATCGCCAAACTCGGCCACGGCGCGCTCACGCCCCCACCAGGTGTGGGTCCATTCCCAGACGTTGCCGGCCATATCGGCGCAGCCGTAGGCACTGTCGCCCTGGGGTGAATAGTGACCTACGGGCGTTGGGCGGCCCACGTTCGCCGGCAGACCGTTACAGCGGGTGGGGTCGAAGTCATTGCCCCAGGGATAGAGGCGCGGGCTGGCTGAGTCTCGCTCTGCGCGGACGGCCGCATCGTCGCCTTGCGGGCCTGGCTGATTGGTGCTGGCGGCAGGCGCCCAGCTGGCGGCCTTTTCCCATTCGGCTTCGGTGGGTAAACGGTAATGCCGGTTTGTGCATTGGCTCAACCATCGACAGTATGCCATGGCCTCATCCCAGCTGACCCCGACCACGGGCAGGTTCTCTTTGCCGGCCGGTGGGACCTGCCCGACGGCCGCCAGCATCCAGCCCGCCTCGGGTGCAACACCCATCCCCGTCTGGCGTACGTAGGCCAGAAATTCGCCGTTCGTGACCGGAAGCTGGCCGATGCGATAGGCGGGCAGGTCCACCCGAGACGGTGCACTGCTGGCGCCACCCGCGGGGCCCATCAGAAAGGGACCGCCGGGCACCAGGATCGTTACCGGCTCGAAGTCCTGGCGGCTGATCGTGGGCTGTGCTTCGGGCACGACGCGGGCCGGCGCTGGGTCACCGGGCCGGCCCGCCGCCACCCACGCCGCATAGGCCTCATTGGCTATCTGCAGCGGGGCGTGAGCGGGGTACTCCTGCTGCGCGCGGTCGAGGATGCGTTTGGTGCAGCCCTGGGTTTCTGCTTCCTGAACCAGGGCGTTCCAGGTGTCGAGCGCGCGCGGGTAAAACGGAATGATCGCCAGGCGCAGACCCGCGGTGGTGGCCATGGTCGTGGCACTGCCCTGGTCGAAATACAACTCGGCCAATACATCGGCGATCGCGGCCAACACCACGCTGCGGGTCTGCATTCGACACCTCGCTCACACCTTCATAGACATGTTGACGATAGCAGTATAGCCCAAAGTACCGGCAACGCCAAAGCAGGACGGCAGCCTGGTCAACCCACGGGGTGATATTGAGTTTCTCCCACTGTATGATGCCAACGATTTGGCTAATTCGCACTCAGTTTGACTGCGCCACTGGGGGCGGGGTGGGCGATCCAGCCATCTTTGGGACCGGCGGCCAACACGCACGTACTCCGCGGGACCATCGTTGCGTGGCAGCACGTACGTGCCCCCAGCCTGCAAGCGGCCCTGGCTGCCGGCCAGTCCCGGGTTGTACGCGACCCAGCGCAGGCCGACGACTTTGCCCTGCACGACCTGCTGCCAGCAGTCCCACAAGCTACCACTGAATCCACTGAATTCCCGGTCCCATGCGACCGACGGCATCGAAGATTCCATCGGGGGTAGTCGCGGATGTGGATGGACAATTTGGAGGGCATCGTGTGGGCTCCTATCGCGATATGATGGTGTGATTCTGCCGGGTCGGGGATCACAAAACTTCGAACACGTAGGCTGTTTTGGTCGACCCAAACGGCGCCAGCCAGCCGGCCTGGTTTTGCACGTCACGAAACAGACGGTTGGCGCTGGCGACGACGGTGGGTGGGAACTTCTCCAGCTCGTCGTCTTTGTCTTGCGCCACCGCATCGTAACTGAAGCTGAACTCGGTGACCAGCGGATAGTCGTTTTCCTCTGGCCGCAGGTACCAGTGGCTCAGTGCGACCTTGACCACGAAGTCGGGCAGCTCGTCGGCGCGCAGCGACGGCATCTTGTCGAGCTTGAGCTTGCCGATGTAGTGCATCACCTCGTGGGCCTTGAAGCCGTTGACCACGGCAATGGGCGTGACCGGTGGGATCTCGAGATTGGCCAGACCGGGGAAGACCGCCACGGCATCGGCCATCGAGTCGAGGGTGGGCAGATCGTCGGTTTTGAACGAGACGGAATAGGCAAACTTACTGGCAAACGGTGGTACGACGTCCTCTTCGAACTTGACGTCGTCGTCCTTGACCTCCAGCGTGCAGCGCACGTCGTTGCCGGCGGCGGTGTAGCGGTCGGGGGCGCGGTATTTGAGGGTCACTTTGAAGCGTTTTTTGGCCTCCGGTTCCTCGCGCACGCGCAGGGTGACGTTGGCACGCTGCAGCTCGTAGCCCGGTGTGTCGAGGTACCAGGTCGTGCGGCGCATCGCCTTGTCCTTGTCGGGGTCGATGCCGCCGGGGATGACTTCGTTGCCCTGGTTATTGACCAGGAAGGACAGAACTTCCCAGAACAGCCCCGCGCCGGCGGTGCGGTCGCGGAAGCGCTCGGTGTTGAGCATCAGCTTGTACTCGCGGGAGGTGACCGGGCGGTTGGTCGGTTTCATGGTTGGCTCCTTGGTGGAATGGGGCGATTTACTGTCGGGATAAACGAAATCGGCGGCGTATTTTCCGGATTACCCGGTATTATACACCATCCGACGTCCGGCAGCCATGCTCATCTGGAGTGCGGCAGCCATGCTGCCGCCTTGACCAGGCCCCGCGAACGGCCAACCTGGAGTATGGCCGCGTCGGGCGATCGCTGGGGCATCCAGGGAGCCCTCTCGGATTCGTCGCGATCGCCCTACGCGGCCGCTTGCGCGGTGGCGGCATCGACCATGCACCGCACAGCGCAAGCGTGGCTTGCGCACTCCAGAGCTGCCGTACGCCAGCGCGGCGTCTACGACACGCCGAAGCTCTCCCACGGCTCGAAGACCGAGATCGTGACCGCTACATCGGTCGGTGCGTCGACCGTCAGCACGAACTCGACACCGCCGGGTCCGCCTTCGGGACCATGCGGCACGACGTTGGAGACACGCACGTCGGGGCCGTGCACGTTGAGGCGGATGTCGGGGTCGAAGAAGCCGCCGCCCAGGCTGCACGGTGCGGCGGTGACCAGGAGCACGGAGCGGCGGGTGACGTCGAACCCGTCGAGGTTGACGTTGATCGGAACGCGACCCTGCAGCTGCTGAAAGAACTCGCGATGCGATAGTGGCGATGCCATGTGAAACCCTCCCGTGGTGGTGTTGTGCCAGGTGACG